>NZ_JBPCEP010000003.1:0-384351 GCF_050971705.1 Niallia sp. M35 | reverse complement strand
AAACAATATGTCCAAGAAGTCACCCACTTCTTTAGACAAAACTTTATGCCCCATCCGTCCTTCCAACTAAGTACAGCGAATCAGGCTCCTGTCAATGTGTGGAGCAGAGCCACAATAGAAAATCGGATGGATTCAATCGTTCCGGTTTCTCTGAGGAAAGTGGAAGGGAAAGGGACTACTAAGGGTATAGATAATGGTACTAGACAGGTATCTGGTGATATCATTAAGGATGGTAGTCATTTGGTTAAAGGTGGTAAATTAAAACCCAATGTTAAATATCAAGCAGGTGAATATAATTATCAATATAAGACAGATGGTTTAGGGAGACTTACTGATTTTAATGCGGATGACTTAAAACTAACAAAACGTAATAATAGATTGTCTCATAAGTCCAATACACCTGGAAAAGAACCTGGAGACCACGCAGGACATCTAGCAGCTGATAGATTTGGAGGTTCTCCAGATTTGGATAATCTTGTGTCTCAATCAAGTAGTGTTAACTTGAGTAAATACAAAAAGTTAGAAAACCAATGGGCTAAAGCAATAGAAGAAGGAAGAGACGTTTCAGTTAATGTTAAGGTTAATTACGAAGGAAATAGTTTAAGACCTAGCAGCTTTGATATAGAATATGAAATAGATGGTCGTATGAGGTTCACAAGTTTAGAGAACTAGGGGGGATTATGTGAAGTTATTTGAGGACTATTTTTCAGAATTACAAACAGACATGGTGGCTATTTGTTTAGAGTATGTTGATAATAAGGCTGATGAAATTTTTATTTATTGTTCGTATGAACCAAAAATGTATGTTTTTGATTTTTTCTATAAAATTAATGGAAAAGTTGTTCATAAACATCAACTAAACGAAGCTTCAAAAGAATTGGATAGTCAACAAAATCGAGTTTATGATGTTTCCAAAGAAAGGCAGAAGGCTGCACTAAGAATAGGTAATCAAAATTTAAAGCTTATTCATAAAAAATGTGAAGAGTTCAATAAGGATATGCCAACAGAAATGAAATTACATTATAATGTAAAGAAAAATAGCTTAAAAGGAAAATATAGATATGATTTAGTTTATTCTATTGATGACGAACTATTACCAGATGATATCTTTGATTTATGGTTCGAAGAAGTGAAGGAAAATAATTTGTAAAACTAGACCTTGATTGGCTTAAGTGCCTTTCAAGGTTTCTTTTTTGAGGGGCTACCTAGTGCCGAATGAACCGCTAGTTATAAATAGAAAATAGATACTCTTTGTATGCCGGATAGGTTGTTTTAACAAATTCTTTAGTACGTACAACACCTTTAAAAAGGGTACCCTATCTAGTGAATTTCCTTTGTTGTGAAATAACCTAAAATCATCAGATACCACCATACTTAACCTCAAATACTTACCCTTTGCTTTCTCCCTGCCTTTTAAATTTTTCGCAACTTTTACGTACAAAAGAACGATTACTTTATCGAGAGGACTACTCCACCTCGATTAATTCCTGAATGTCGATGTCTAACACTTTGCATACTGTTTCTAATGTTGATAGATATACCCTATCTACGTTGTCTGAACAAAGGTGACTGATAGTATTAGGCCGCAGCCCTGTCATACGTGCTAATTCACGTTGTGAAAGGTCACGTTCTTTTAGGATTTCCTTTAGCTTGATTGTATCGCTAAAGCAGCATACAATGAATTTATATTAAATATAGCGGTTAAGCGTTACGTTAATCAAGATTAGCGTAACGGAGGGGTAAAATATCATGAAAGTTATCGGTTATATTCGAGTATCTACACAAGGTCAAGCAAGGGATGGTTACAGCCTTGCTTACCAGGAAGAGGAAATCAAGGCATATTGTCAGGCTCAAGGGTACACGCTTTTACGCTTGTTTAAGGACGAGGGTATCAGTGGTGCTAAAGTAGATGAAGAAGCGTTAGAAGTGGATAGGATGCTTTTAGGAGATGTTGGAGTATCTCTCCCACAATGAGGTGGGATTATGTTGTAACACTTAATACAAGCCGTTTATGGCGGTCAGACATTGTGAAAGTGTTAGTACATCGAGAATTGAAAAAGTATGGAGTGGACATTCGGAGTATTGAACAACCGCAATACAGTATCCATAAGAAAGACCCTAGCGACTTTTTAATCAATGGTTTAATGGAGTTTTTTGGGAAAGCTATCCTTCGCCATCTCATTTGGAGGGGAAAACGGTAGATGAATTACGGACATTTCTATTAGAAGCGAGTAGCAATGTATGTTCAACTAGAAAAGCAGAGCAGATACTATCACTTGTTCAATCTGATGGAGAAGTAAAGCGAGACTATCAGACATCAAGAGATTTTATCATCCAAAGCATGGTCAGAGATATTCGCTTTAAAAAACAGGAAATCAAGAAGGTGGATAAAGAGTTAAAGGTAACTATTCAGACATTAGGTATGAAACTTGAAACCATGCCAGGAATTGATGTAGTTACTTCATCCGCTTTAATTGCAGAGATTGGTGACATTCATCGGTTCGCAAACTCTGACAAACTCGCAAGATATGCAGGAATTGCCCCTATCAAAATGGGTTCGGGTGGTAAGGAAACGATGAAGAAAACCAAGCAAGGTAACCGAAAGTTATATGACATCTTCTACAATCTAGCTGTGCAACAAGTACAAGTCTGTAAAGGAAGTAAAATACCTCGTAACCCTGTGTTTTATGCTTACTATAACCAAAAGCTGAATGGAGGAAAATCTAAGTCACCAGCCCAGCTTTGCATTATGAGAAGATTAGTCAGAATAATCTATGGTATGATGAAAAATAAAATGGCTTATATCATGCCTGAAACGAAAGTAAGTTAATTAATTTGGGTGGTGGTTGAATAAACTGCCATCCTTTCATAAAGTACATTTTTAGATATTCCTAAGGGTACGGGTAAAGACATTACAAAAGTTAAATACGGGGACCAATATACTAGGATTGGTCGTAAAAAAGTATTAAAAGCGAATGTTGAGTATACAAGTAAAGAAGGATACAATTATAAAACAGATAGTCATGGTCGGATAAATAATGCTGAAGGAACTCTCACATTAGGAGATGGCAAAAGAAATAACTATGCTCAAAAAGTAGTAGGAAGAGAATACCGAAAACCTGATGATGAAGGTGGCCATTTAATTGCAAGTATTTTCAAAGGTTCAGGAGATCTTGATAATCTTGTTCCAATGAATGGAAATTTAAATAAAGGCGAATGGAAAAAACTTGAGAATACATGGACAGATGCACTTAAACATGGTGATGAAGTAAAGGTTAGGATAACCCCAAACTATAAGGCTAATTCACAACGTCCGGAAAGTTTTAATATTAAGTATAAAATTGGTGAGGATGAATGGGAAATTAGACGATTTGATAATGTATCGGGAGGGAGAAAGTTAGATGAATGAAGAACAATTAGATAGATTATATCAACAGATAGCTGAGGTTGTTGTAGAAACTATTCCAGAAGAATGGTCTAAGGTTTATTTATACGGTGAGGTTGTTGAAGGATCTCAGACTGCTTACTTTTATTATTATCCGGAAGGTAGTAATAAACCAATATACAGTCATGAAATAACTGAACTATTTACAGTTAGTGAACTTGAATACACAGAAAAATGGCATCAATTAGTTGATTTTATTCAAGAACTTTGGAGAGCATTTAAAGATAATGATCAAGAGCCTTGGACAAATTTCACTATGGTTTTTGATAAGATAGGAAAGTTTAATATTGATTTTAATTATGATGTTCTTTCTAAGATAGACTCTCATGAAAGGAAAACTATTTGGAAGTATGAGCATCTTGGCATTATACCTAAAAGTAATTCTGGGAAACGGCATTTAGAAAAATATCTCTCCACACTGGAATAATTTCTAAATCAGGTTAAGGATGAAAAGAACGAGGAATAGGTGAGATGACATTTAAAACTTCGAAGTACTGTTATAGGGAACAAGGCAAATACTTACGAAATTAAATAGGTTTTTGGTTTCAAATAGAATTAGTATTAGATTAATTTATATAGCTAACTATAAAGCACTTGACTGCATTTTATGCACAACAAGTGTTTTTTTGTAAGCAATTTATACTTTGGACGACATCAAAACTGCTTATATGAAATTCATACCTCATGAAGGCAGTACCATCATGGAGTCTTGATTGAATAATAGGATTTTGTGAGAAGAATAATAACTAGCCAAGAAGACATTTTACATGGCGAGGATAAGTTATACATGGAATAGCTAACAAACTAACGATAATGACAAAGCTCGTGACGATAACTAATGGGTAACGTAAAGAGGTGCTGTTTTATTGTATAAGAAAAATAACTTATGGTTGTATTTTTACAAGTGACGGTCGTATAATATTCGCTATTCGTTAAAAAACGTTACGAAAATTACAACTTTCCTAAAAGGAGGGTCAAAGTTGAATGTTGTAGGGTATACGAGTTTCAACACAAGAGCAAGCCAAAGATGGATATAGCTTGAAATTGCCCTTAAATTAACGAAGGGAAGAAACAAGAAGCCAAGGAAGGTATTACCCCTATTTCCAGAAACAGTGATGAGAGTCGATTGGAACGATATTTGGGGAATCTCACCCAAATTATATGGGGAGTAAGCTATAGACTTAGCCGCGTCATTCGGGAAACGTATCGGTTCTCCAGCCTTCTATTTAGTCTGTTATAAAACGATCCCGCAATAGTCCTTGAATCGATGGCGCAGTCTATAACAGACACCGCCGAAAAAGAAGGGATCATGTATGTATCGGGAAGTGCAGCCACTTCCTTCCTCCCATATGTCGGCCAAGCAAAATACCTTAAGCTGTTAAAAGGAGAAAAAAGTAAAAATAAAGCCAACGGAATCCGTTCAGCCATTTCACAAAAAACAACAGAATCGCTCCAACGAATCGATGGAAGCAAGAAAGAGAACAGCCTATGGCCTAATGGCATAAAAAATAGTGGCAAACAATATGTCCAAGAAGTCACCCACTTCTTTAGACAAAACTTTATGCCCAATCCGTCCTTCCAACTAAGTACAGCGAATCAGGCTCCTGTCAATGTGTGGAGCAGAGCCACGATAGAAAATCGGATGGATTCCATCGTTCCAGCCTCTTTGAGGAAAGTGGAAGGGAAGGGGACTACTAAGGGTACGGTTAAAGATAAGGGAGTTAGTGAAACTACTTTAAGAAATATTGATGATTTTATAAATGGTAACAAGAAATTTGATGAAGTCATTGAAGACTATGCAAAAGTATATAAAGAACATGTTGATTTAAACAAACCTTGGTCTTGGGATGATACTATTCCGGGTGGAGATTGCTTGTCTTCTGCTCAAAAAAGAAAGATAAAAGAAATGGCTATAGAAAAAGGACATATTCCTGAAATAAAGGTTACAAAAGCAGATGGTATGAGGTATGGATTTGCCGACTTTGCAAGTGCAGGTGTTGTAGAAGAGACTGTTCAGCTACCAGAGAGATTTTGGAAGTTATCGGATAAAGAACAGTTTAAGTGGTTAGACGAACAAATTGGTGGTACAAGAAAAGGGATGACGTGGCATCATACGGAGGTTCCTGGTAAAATGGAGCTAGTCCCCTTTGGCATTCATAATATTACACCTCATAATGGTGGAAGGACAAAAGGTATGTGGGCCGACGCTCCAAGATAATAATATTGAGGAGGTATAGTAATGGAATTTAAGGATGGTTCAATAATTTATCCCTTGCCGGACGATACTTTGCTTTCTGAAAAGGAAGGTAAGTGGAGAATAAATTTACCAGAGACGTATAAAGAATTTATAAAAAAATATAATGGTGGTACTCCTATAAAGGATAGTTTTAAGTGTAATAGCCATATTTATGCGATTGATAGGTTTTTATGTATTTTAAAAGTAACCGGTGAAAGAGATGATGAGTATTACGATATAGGAGTAGTTAGAACACAACTAGACGAAAGAATTGTTTTTGATGAAAATTTAGTAGGTACTGAACTGCTACCAATAGCTGTTTTATTTGCAGGTGACTTTGTTTGCTTAGACTATCGTAACAATGTTGAAGAGCCTATTGTATGCGTTTGGAATCATGAAGAGTCTTCAGATTTAAATCCTATAACATATATTGTAAGTAATAGCTTTGAAGAATTTTTAAATATGTTAACAGAATAGATACTTGTTGGTAGTATCTAAACCTTGATATAATGCCCGTAAGTTAGTAACACTTATTTAATTTACTTTAAGCACTTGATTGTCTAATAGGCAACAGGTGCTTTTTGTTTTTTGTGAGAAATTTATGCTTTGGTCTACATGAAAAATGCTAATGAAAATTCATAATTCATGATGGTTATACCATCAAGGCATTTGTTTAATACTGTGTTTGTGAAAATAATAAGATAAATAGGTGAGACTACATTTTTACATGCAAAGAGGATTTATTATACTACAAAACCACAAACTAAAAACAACAACGACAAAGCTCGTAGTGCTAAAAGATACAGATACATAAATCTAGTAAAAAGAAAGTGAGAATTTTTGAGTGAGACAAAAAGAAAATGATTTACATGAAAATCGAAAGCTCATGATGTTTGTACTATCAAGGAGTATCGTTTTAATACTTGGCGGGACTGAATAAGAAAGAGAAATGGGCGAAATGACATTTTACATAGCAGGGGTAGTTATGATATGGAATGGTTGACAAGCTAACGAGTGACAAAGCTCGTGGCGATAAAAGGTAGGTTACGTAAGAAGGTTACTAGTTTAGCAACAGGGCAGACAAAAATTGGGTTGTATTTTTAAAAGAGACGGTCGTATAATACTCGCTATTCGCTAAAAAGCGTTACGAAAATTAAAATTTATGTAACGGGAGGGTGAGAAGTTGAACGTTGTTGGGTATATACGTGTCTCGACACAAGGGCAAGCAAAAGATGGATACAGCTTGAAATATCAAGAAGATGAAAATTAAGCGTTTTGTAAAGAACAAGGCCTGAACTTGATTATATTTTTAGAGAGGAAGGAATTAGCGGCGCCAAATTGAATGACGAAGCATTTGAAATAGACAGGGTGGGCTTACAGGAAATGTTGGCTCACCTTTCGTCTGTCCAAGTTGATTATGTGGTAGTACTGAACACAAGACGATTATGGAGGTCGGATAATAGTGAAGGTACTCATACAACGAGAGCTGAAGAAATATGACTGTGACATTAAAAGCCTTAAATTAACGAAGGGAAGAAACAAGAAGGCAAAGGAAGGTATTCCCCTCTATTTCCAGAAACAGCATGATGAGAGTCGATCGGAACGATATTTGGGGAAATCTCACCCAAATTGAATGGGGAGTAACCTATAGACTTAGCCGTGCCATTCAGGAAACATATCGGTCCCCCAGCCTTCTATTTAGTCTGTTTGACGATACAGATCTGGAAGAAAAAGAGCGAAGCAGATATAATAAACAACAGCTGGAAAGCATTCGAAATGACATGGAATCTGTTCAATCCAAGCTAAAAAATAAAATGGAAGAGCTGTGGGATCTCTATGAGTCAAAAGTAAAAAAGTATGAAAACACAGATGATGAATATGCAAACAAGGCCTCTCAGGTCAAGGATCGCTATACAACTTTCTCTGAAAAGGTAAGCGATGTGATTTCTGTAACAGCAGAGGGAGCTTGGGATTTTGTAAAAGGGCTCGCCGTAGCGATTTATGAGATAGCCAAAGGCCTTATTACGCTTGTGATCGATGCTGGAATCGTGGCCGCATCAGGAATCATTCCAGATTCTATAGAGCCGGATTTTCTAAAAAAAGCTTCTACGAAAAGGATAGAGAGTGCTACAGAAACGCTCGATGCGATTATACACGATCCCGCAATCATCCTTGAATCGATGGCGCAGTCTATAACAGACACCGCCGAAAAAGAAGGGATCATGTATATATCGGGAAGTGCAGCCACTTCCTTCCTCCCATATGTCGGCCAAGCAAAATACCTTAAGCTGTTAAAAGGAGAAAAAAGTATCAATAAAGCTAACGGAATCCGTTCAGCCGTCTCACGAAAAACAACAGAATCGCTCCAACGGATCGATGGAAGCAAGAAAGAGAACAGCCTATGGCCTAATGGCATAAAAAATAGTGGAAAACAATATGTCCAAGAAGTCACCCACTTCTTTAGACAAAACTTCATGCCCAATCCGTCCTTCCAACTAAGCACAGCGAATCAGGCTCCTGTCAATGTGTGGAGCAGAGCCACAATAGAAAATCGGATGGATTCAATCGTTCCGGCTTCTTTGAGGAAAGTGGAAGGGAAGGGGACTACTAAGGGTATAGATAATGTCCACCGTTCTGAAATTGATGAAGTAATTAAAAATGATTATGATATAAATGGAAACTTTATTAATAGATCCATTGTTCCAAAAGGTTATGAGAGTGTTGAAGACTTTTTGAAAGTAGTAGATGATACAACTATTAAGGAATATGGTTATGATAGTATTGATGAATTTAAAGCCGTAGTGGGGCATGTGGATGATTATTTAAATGCTTCACCAAAGAATAATATAGTAAATAAAGGATTAGCAGGAGGAAAACATGTGAAAGGTGTAAATTATGATGTACTAGGTTTTCCTATTTTTAAGGGTGATGATGTTAAATTTACATTGAAACTTCAAGAAAATCTATTTAGAGCAACAGATGATAAGCAGTTTAAAATTTGCACCGGCATTCTAAAGGAGGCAATCGAAAAGGGAGAGGTCTCAAAGGATTTATTTACTCCAAAGCAATTAGCTCAAATAAATGCTGGGAAACTGAGAATTCAGGGATTAACTTGGCGTCATCATCAGGTTCCAGGAAAGATACAATTAGTTATTTCTAAAATTCATGATGTAAACCATTTAGGTGGTAATAAATTATGGGGAGATGGTATTAGATGAGTAAAATAGAATGGCAATTTGCTGATGAACCAGTAAGTGAAGAATATGTAAAAAAAACTGGGAATGAATTAGGTTTTGAATTTCCAGAAGATTATATAATTTGTGTTGCTATAAATAACGGTGCAAATGTAGAACCTGATCTATTTAATATAGGAAACAGAGAGAAAGTATTTGGTACTTTATTGTCATATGATAAGAGTAATGATGAGTATATTGTAGATGTTTATATTAGTTATAGAGATACATTGCCTAATGGATTAGTTCCATTTGCATTTGACCCCGCGGGGAATTTAATATGTTTTGATTATAAAGAACACAAGGATAATCCAATTGTAGTTTTTTGGGAACATGAAAATGCTTGGGAAATAGAAATGTTAATAAAAGAAGAGGGTTTAACTGAAGAACAGGCTGAAGAGCGTGCAAGAGAAAATGTATTTTACGTTGCAGCAACATTTTCGGAATTTCTTGATAAGCTACATGACTAAGAATTTAATAAAATAAACATTAAAATCAAAAGCTCATGAAGGTTGTACCATTATGGGGTTGTATAACAATATTTTGCTATGAAAATAAGTACGATAATTAGGCGAGATGACATTTTAAACATACGATGTATTGTTACAGGGAACAACCAAAAACTTACGAAATTAAATAGGCTCGTTGGTTTAAAGATAGAAATAGTAATTAATTACTTTATATAGCTAACAATAAAGCACTTGATTGCCTTTTAGGCAATGGACATCACCCACTTCTTTAGACAAAACTTTATGCCCAATCCGTCCTTCCAATTAAGTACAGCGAATCAGGCTCCTGTCAATGTGTGGAGCAGAGCTACAATAGAAAATCGGATGGATTCAATCGTTCCAGCCTCTTTGAGGAAAGTGGAAGGGAAGGGGACTACTAAGGGTACGGATAATAAAACAAATAAAATTCCAGATGGTGTTATTAGAGACGGAAGTCATATGAGTACGGATGGTGCTTTGAAACCGAATGTTAAGTATAAAGCAGGAGAATATGAGTATTTATATGAGACTGACAATATGGGGAGACTTAAAGAGTTTAATGCAGATGATTTAAAATTAACAGAAAGAGATAGTAGATTACCACATAAATCAAACACGCCTGGAAAAGAAACGGGTGACCAGGCTGGACATTTAGCTGGTGATAGGTTTGGGGGCTCTCCAGATTTAGATAATCTTGTATCTCAATCAAGTAATGTGAATTTGAGTAAATACAAGAAGTTAGAAAATCAATGGGCTACAGCCATAAAAGAAGGGAAGAAGGTTTCCGTTAATGTTAAAGTCAATTATGACGGAACTGGATTAAGGCCGACAAGCTTTGAAATAAAATATAATATAGATGGTGTTATTAAGAAAGTAAAATTAAAAAATTAGGGGTGATAGACTTGAGTAAAGTATTTGAAGATTATTTTTCTGAATTACAAGCAGATATGGTAGCAATTTGTTTAGAATACGTTGAAAATAAAGCAGAGGATATTTACATTTACTGTTCATATGAGCCAGAAATGTATGTTTTTGACGTATTTTTTAAAATAAATAGTCAATTTGTTTTTAAGCATAACTTAAATGATGCAGTAAATAGCACAAGCACGAAAGGTAAGAAAACATTGATTTATGATACCTCTGAACAAAGGCAAGAAGCTGTTTTAGATATTGGACTTGAAAATTTAGAAAAAATTCATGAAAAATGTAAAGAATATGGAAAAGAAATGCCTACAGAGATAAAGTTACATTATAATGTGAAGCAGAATAGTTTAAAAGGAAAATATAGATATGATTTAGTTTATTCAAATGACGAAGAGCTTTTACCAGATGATATTTTCAATTTTTGGTTCGAAGAGGTAAAAAGTGGAAATTGCTGAAGTGGAAATGTCTTAATTAGTATAAGAGTTCAGAAGTATTCAGGATTATGTTTTAGAATTAACTACAAGCACTTGTTTGTCTTATTAGGCAACAGGTGTTTTTGTTTTTGTGTTAGAAATTGTTAACTTTGGGCAACATTGGACTATGCTTTGTGAAATTCATAGCTCATGAAGGTAGTACCATCATGGAGTATTGATTTAATATTTTGATTTTTAAGAAGTACGATAAACAGGCGAGATGACATTTTAAGTGGCAGGAAGACTTATGATGCTGCAAAACCCACAAACTAATGAAAATGACAAAGCTCGTATTGCTAAAGGTGGTAACGAATCAGATACATAAAGCTAGTGAATAAAAAGAAAGTGAGGATTTTTTGGAGAGACAAAAAGAAAATGATTTAATTGAAAATCGAAAGCTCATGATGGTTGTACCATCAAGGAGTATCGTTTTAATACTTTACGGGAAATGAATAGGAAAGAGAAATAGGCGAGATGACATTTTACATGGCAGGAATAGTTATGATATGGAATGGTTGACAAACTAACGAGATTGACAAAGCTCGTGGCGATAAAAGGTAGGTTACGTAAGAAGGTTACTAGTTTAGCAATAGGGCAGACAAAAATTGGGTTGTATTTTTACAAGAGACGGTCGTATAATACTCGCTATTCGTTTAAAAAGCGTTATATAAATTGTAATTTCCGTAACGGGAGGGTGGAAAGTTGAACGTTGTTGGGGATATACGGGTTTCAACGTATGAGCAAGCGAAAGAGGGATATAGCCTGAGATATCCAGAAGATGAAATAAAAGCATATTGTGAAGAACAGAGTTTTAAGTTGATACATATTTTTAGAGATGAAGGAATTAGTGGCGCAAAACTAAATGAAGAAGCATTAGAAATAGACAGGGTGGGATTACAGGAAATGTTGGCTCACCTTTCGTCTGTCCAAGTTGATTTTGTGGTGGTGCTGAACACAAGCCGATTATGACGGTCAGACATTGTAAAGGTGTCGATACAACGAGAGCTAAAGAAGTATGGCTGTTACATTAAGAGCATTGAACAACCATCTTACAGTATCCATAAGAAAGACCCCAACGATTTTTTGGTCAATGGCATAATGGAGTTATTAGACCAATATCAACAGCTTGAAATTGCCCTTAAATTAACGAAGGGAAGAAACAAGAAGGCAAGGAAGGTACTACCCCTATTTCCAGAAACAGTGATGAGAGTCGATTGGAACGATATTTGGGGAATCTCACCCAAATTATATGGGGAGTAAGCTATAGACTTAGCCGCGTCATTCGGGAAACGTATCGGTTCCCCAGCCTTCTATTTAGTCTGTTATAAAACGATCCCGCAATCGTCCTTGAATCGATGGCGCAGTCTATAACAGACACCGCCGAAAAAGAAGGGATCATGTATGTATCGGGAAGTGCAGCCACTTCCCTCCTCCCATATGTCGGCCAAGCAAAATACCTTAAGCTGTTAAAAGTGGAAAAAAGTAAAAATAAAGCCAACGGAATCCGTTCAGCCATTTCACAAAAAACAACAGAATCGCTCCAACGGATCGATGGAAGCAAGAAAGAGAACAGCCTATGGCCTAATGGCATAAAAAATAGTGGAAAACAATATGTCCAAGAAGTCACCCACTTCTTTAGACAAAACTTTATGCCCCATCCGTCCTTCCAACTAAGTACAGCGAATCAGGCTCCTGTCAATGTGTGGAGCAGAGCCACGATAGAAAATCGGATGGATTCCATCGTTCCGGCTTCTTTGAGGAAAGTGGAAGGGAAGGGGACTACTAAGGGTACGGGTAATGCTTCTAACAAGGTAAACTTTGGTGAGCAATATACTAAGGTTAATGGAAAGAAAGCATTGAAACCAAATATAGAATATAAAACTAAAGAAGGTTACCATTATAAAACGGATAGTGAAGGAAGAATATCAAATGTAGAAGCGACGTTACAACTCGGAAAAGCAGACCGTAATAATTATGCACAAAGGACAGTTGGTAGAGAAGATAGATTACCTAATGATGATGGGGGTCATTTGATAGCTAGCATTTTCAAAGGTTCAGGGGAAATTGACAACTTAGTACCAATGAATGCTACACTTAATAGGAAAGAATACAAAGCCTTAGAAACTTCTTGGAAAAAGGCTTTAGAATCAGGGAAAACAGTTGAAGTTAAAATTGAACCTATTTATAAAGGTAATTCTTCTCGTCCTTCAAAATTTGAAGTTGAATATAAAATTAATGGCAAGAAGTATGAAGTTAATTTAAGCAATTATAATGGAGGTAGTTAAATTTGGAAACAAAACAGATGGAAGCCATCTACCAAAAGGTAGCGAATATTTTAGTTGAGATGATACCAGAAGAATGGGAAAAGATTTTATTATATGCTGAGGTAAGAGAGGGGTTTTCTCAAGTATTTTTTTATTACTATCCAGTAAATCAGGAACAACCAGTATATAGCTTGGATATTGTAGATATGTTTAACATTGATAAACCTCTGCATAGAAAATTAAAACAAGAACTGTATGATTGTTTTGAAGAACTTTGGAATGAATTTATGGTTCAGGACCAGGAACTATGGACAAGTTTAACATATATTTTGGATAACATGGGGAGAATGAAACTTAATTATGGGTATGATGACGTTTCAGAAATTAGTCCAGACGAGAAACAGGATAAATGGGAGGCTGAATACTTAAAGTAATAACAGTAGGTGATTTACTTTAACTTTTTTACTAACTGAGCACTTGATCGTCTTTTAGGCATCAAGTGCTTTTTGTATGAAGAGTATTCCTAGGGAAACACTAAAAATATTTGTATGGAAATTCATAACTCATGATGGTTGTACCATCAAGGCATTATGTTTTAACACTTGAATAGAATGAAAAGTACGATAAACAGGCGAGATGACATTTTACATGGCAGGGGTAGTTATGACAGGGAATGGCAAGAAACTAATGAGAATGACAAAGCTCGTGGCGATAAAGGTAGGTTACGTAAGAAGGTAACTAGTTTAGCGTCAGGGCAGACAAAAATTGGGTTGTATTTTTACAAGAGACGGTCGTATAATACTCGCTATTCGTTAAATTCGTTACGAAAATTACAATTTATGTAACGGGAGGGTGAAAAGTTGAACGTTGCTGGGTATATACGAGTCTCCACTCAAGGGCAAGCAAGAGATGGATATAGTTTGAAATATCAAGAAGATGAAATTAAAGGGTATTGTAAAGAACAAGGCTGGAACTTGATCCATATTTTTAGAGAGGAAGGAATTAGTGGTGCAAAACTGAATGAAGAAGCATTAGAAATTGACAGGGTGGGCCTACAGGAAATGTTGGCTCACCTTTCGTCTGTCCAAATTGATTATGTGGTGGTGCTGAACACAAGCCGATTATGGAGGTCGGATATTGTGAAGGTACTGATACAACGAGAGTTGAAGAAATATAGCTGTGACATTAAAAGCATTGAACAACCTAAGTTCAGTATCCATAAGAAAGACCCCAATGACTTTTTGGTAAATGGCTTAATGGAGTTATTAGACCAATACCAACGACTTGAAATTGCCCTCAAACTAACGAAAGGAAGAAATAAAAAGGCGAAGGAAGGTGGTTATGCAGGAGGAAGGGCAACATTTGGTTATACAAAACAAAAGGGTGAAAAGGAATTAAAGATACATAACGGTCATGCAGAAGCAGTAAAACGGTTGTTTGAGCTTAAACAGCTACATAGGAAATGGTCACTGTCTAGGTTGGCAGAAGCATTGAATGAAGAAGGGTATCAAACAACCCAAGGGAAAACATTTACGAAAGTACAAGTAAAAAGAATTTTAGACAGAGAGAGTTTTTATCAAGGGATATATACATATGGACAAATACAAGCAAATGGGAAACATGAAGCAATAATTTAATAGGTTACTTAAAAAAGGGACTCATTTTCTTATAAATTACTATGTAACGATGAAAATGGATAGGCCTTCGTACCAATGCGCACCAGAAGGTGAACGCTCGAACTAAGGTTGCCGGCATTTTCATTTAATTGAATAGGAGATGGGAAAATGCACGAAAAACAGAAACACTTGTATGTCGGAGTAGACTTGCATAAACAACACCATGTGGCAGTGATTATTAATTGTTGGCAGGAGAAGCTTGATGAAATAAAGGTTGAAAATAAACCGTCTGCCTTCTCAACTTTTTTATTGGACATTGATAAACTTATAGATGATGGATTAACGCCTGTATTTGGCTTAGAAGATGTTGGAGGCTATGGACGATCGTTAGCACAGTTTTTAACGGACCATGGACAAGTTGTAAAAGAAGTAAACCCAGCACTTTCCTACGCTGAACGAAAAAGCCATGTGACCGTACAAAAAAGTGATAGCTGGGATGCGGAATGTGTGGCACTCATTTTGTTGAATAAACTGAACGATTTGCCTGACGCGAAACCGCATGATTTATATTGGTCGATACAACAATTGGTTACAAGAAGAAATGCTTTGGTGAAAGTACAAGGTGCTTTAAAGAACCAACTGCATATTCAATTGAGTCACCATTACCCTAGCTATAAGAAGTTTTTCTCCCAAGTGGATGGTAAAACAGCTTTAGCATTTTGGGAACGATACCCATCACCGTCTTGTATAGAAGGTGTGAGTATAAAACAATTGACCACCTTCTTATTAGAAGTGAGCCATAATACTTGTTCGGTGAAAAAAGCGAATGAAGTATGGAAGCTATTGAAAGAAGATGGACACACAACGAAAGAACACCAAGAAACACGAGATTTTCTAGTGAGAAGCATTGTACGTGACATCTCATTTAAAAAGCAGGAAATGAGTTATGTGGAAGGCGAATTAAAACAGTTAATGAGTTTACTAGATTTTCAACTAGACTCCATGCCAGGCATTGACCTCGTAACAGCTTCAGCATTAATTGCAGATATAGGTGATGTAAGACGTTTTCCTAATGCCAACAAATTAGCACGATTTGCGGGGATTGCGCCTGTTTACTTTGGGTCTGGTGGGAAAGGCAAGGAACAAAAAAGCAAACAGGGAAATCGGGCGCTACACGCTTTATTTTACAACCTCGCAGTCCAGCAAGTGCAAGTAGCAAAAGGAAGCAAACTACCAAGGAACCCTGTGTTTCATGCTTACTACCAACGAAAGCTTAAAGAAGGCAAAACAAAGGGACAAGCATTGGTTTGCATTATGAGAAGGCTTGTGAACATTGTTTATGGCATGATGAAACATAAAACAGCCTACGAATTGCCGATAGAGCAAGAAAAGAAGTAGTTTAATAGGATGGTAAATGGCTGACTTTTTTATTTTTAGCTTTTAAGATTACAATATAGGGTATAGATAATGCTTCTGTAACCAACAAAAGTAATTTATATAGGGGTGATAGTTTACTTCACTCTCGAACTAGACCAAATGGAATTGGTAAACCTCATATATCGAGTTCAGGTGATTTAGTTCCAGCCAGTAAGGATGGTTTATATAAAGGGCGACAAGTGACTGTTACAGATATACTTGGGGGTTATAGAAAAGGAGCTAAATCTAATAGCCCTTATACTAGTTTTACAAATAACAAAAATGTGATTGGAAATTATGGAGAAAATGCAATTGAACTAGATATATCAGCCTTAAGGAAAGATATACAGTCTGGAAAGGTAAAAGATGTTGTTATACTTTCTCCAAAACAAATTCAAAAGTTAATTGAAAGAGATGTTATTTCTTCTGATTTTTGGAAGAATAGAGCAATTAACTGGACTAAAAGGGATAATGAGTATTTGATTAAAGGGGAAGTTCCTAGCCAATATATTAAGGTTTCGCCTAAGGAGTGAGAATTTTGAAACTATACTTTCTAAACGAGTTTTTAGGAGATATACGCAATATTAATGTTGATGGTATGTGGATTAATGCTGAGATTACTCCTTCAAAAAATATAGACAAATTCAATGATTTTTTTGCAGCGATTGTTGATGAGGAAAATGATTTTGAAGAAACCAATTATAACGAAGAATGGTTAGATGATAGCAATTGGTATATTATTGATGATGAAAATAGGAGAAAGGGTATATACATACCTGCAGTTTATCCTGATAGGGAAATTAACTGGAGGTGGAGATGATTTATAGATAGATAGCATTGATTATATTTATAGATTATAAAAAACCTTGAGTGGCAATACGCCTTTTAGGTTTTCTTTTTTGGTGGGCTACCTAGTGCCGAGTGAACTACTAATTATTTACAGAATAGAGATAATGCTTTTAAGCTCTATATGATGTTTTAACAAATTCTTTAGTATGTAACACCTTTATAACCTATGCCATATCTACTCTTTATTTTGTTAAGCAAATAATCATAATATCATCAGATACTACCATTTCTATTCTTCAAAGCCAAACCTTTGTTTTCTCCCTGCCTTTTAAATTTTTTCGCAACTTTTACGTACAAAAGAACGATTACTTTAACGAGAGGACTACTCCACCTCGATTAACTCCTGAATGTCGATGTCTAACACTTTGCAAACCGTTTCTAATGTTGATAGATACACTCTGTCCACATTGTCTGAACAAAGATGGCTGATTGTATTTGGTCGCAAACCTGTCATTCGTGCCAATTCACGCTGTGAAAGGTCTCGTTCTTTAAGGATTTCCTTTAGCTTGATTGTAATAGGCATGGTACTTCCCTTCCTCTTATTCATGTTACCTTTTACGATACATTACAAACTTATATCGGTAAAGGGGTTGATTGTATCGCTAAAGCCGCATACAATGAATTTATATTAATTATAGCGGCTAAGCGTTACGTTAATTGAGATTAGCGTAACGGAGGGGTAAACTACCATGAAAGTTATCGGATATATTCGAGTATCTACACAAGGACAAGCAAGAGATGGATACAGTCTTGCTTACCAAGAAGATGAAATCAAGACTTACTGTCAGACTCATGGATACACGCTTTTACGCTTGTTTAGGGACGAAGGTATCAGTGGGGCTAAAGTAGCGAAGAAGCGTTAGAAGTGGACAGATTAGGCTTTCAGGAGATGTTGGAGTATCTTACCCATCAAAAGGTGGATTATGTTGTCACACTGAATACAAGCCGTTTATGGCGGTCAGACATTGTGAAAGTGTTAGTTCATCGGGAATTGAAAAAGTATGGAGTAGACATTCGGAGCATTGAACAACCGCAATACAGTATCCATAAGAAAGACCCTAGCGATTTTTTAATCAATGGTTTAATAGAGTTATTAGACCAATATCAACGATTAGAAATCTCTTTAAAGCTAGGGAGAGGGCGGAATAAGAAAGCCCAACAGGGTGGCTATTCAGGTGGAAATGTCGCATTAGGCTACAAAGTGGAAAAAGGTAAGAAAATCCTTGTCATAGATGATAGACAAGCGAAAACCGTTCAAAGAGTGTTTGACCTAAAGGAACAGTATCCTTTATGGACATTAACACAACTGGCAGAACGATTGAATGAAGAAGGACATCGAACGAAACAAGGAAAGTTGTTTACGAAAGTCCAAGTAAAGCGAATATTGGATAGAAGGAATTTCTATTCAGGTAAGTATCAATATGGTGACATTATCGCTAATGGAAAACATCAAGCGATTTTATAAGAGATAAGAAATAGAGGATGGATTGGCTTTTGTACCCTTGCGAGTCTCTAAGAGACTAACGCTCGAACTAAGGTTGCCGACATTCTCTTTTTCTTTCTCACGTACATAATCCAAGATAGGAGTGAGGTCTTTTGAAAAGAGATGAATTTATTTATGTAGGTGTCGATTTGCATAAATTCCAACATACAGCGGTGATTGTGAATTGTTGGGGGGAGAAGCTAAATGAAATCACATTTTTGAACAAACCTTCCTTATTCCCTGACTTTATACGTTTTGTAGAAGAACAAGCAGAAAAAGGTATCACTCCTGTATATGGATTAGAGGATGTCAATGGCTATGGTCGTTCTCTAGCAGTTTATTTGTTAGAAAGAGGATATATTGTAAAATCAGTTAACCCTTCTTTGTCTTATGCAGAAAGAAAAAGTCATGCCATGACAAAAAAGAGTGATAGCTGGGATGCCGAGTGTATTGCAGAAATTCTAGCAAGAAAAATTACACAACTTCCTGATGCAGCCCCATCGGATATTTATTGGACAATCTCTACATTAGTTGGTCGGAGAGATACCCTTGTGAAACAATTGGGTTCGCTGAAAAATCAATTACATTTACAGCTTTCCCACCACTATCCAAGCTATCGTCAATTCTTTTCACAGGTGGAGGGAAAAACAGCTTTAGCTTTTTGGGAAAAGTATCCTTCACCCCACCATCTGGAGGGGGTAACAATGGATGAACTTCGATTGTTCTTACTTAATGCTAGTAACAACAGTTTATCTACTAAAAAATCAAAGACTATTCTTTCCCTTGTAAAATTTGATGGTGAGACGAAACGTGACTATCAATCGCAAAGAGACTTTATTATTCAAAGTCTTGTTCGTGACATCCGATTTAAGCAAGAGGAAATCAAGAGGGTGGAGAAGGAACTTAATGGGCTAGTGAAATCTCTAGGGATGCAACTTGCAACGATGACAGGGATTGATACAGTCACCGCTTCCGCTTTAATTTCTGAAATAGGAGACATTCACCGTTTCTCTCATTCTAATAAACTAGCACGTTATGCAGGAATAGCCCCTGTACTATTCGGTTCGGGCGGTAAGGAAACGTATCAGAAAAGCCAACAAGGCAACAGAAATCTTCATCATATCTTTTACAACCTTGCTGTCCAACAAGTTCAAGTAAGTAAGGGGAGTAAGACACCCCGTAATCCTGTGTTTTACGGGTATTATCAGAAGAAGTTATCACAAGGCAAAACAAATAAACAAGCCCTTATATGTATCATGAGAAGGCTTGTGAACATCATTTATGGCATGATGAAGAATAAGACAGCATATATCATGCCTGAACAAGTAGAGAAGAAAGCTAGTTGATGGATAAAGGTGGCGGTGTTATTCAACTGTCACCTTATCTCATGTATAATTTAAGATAGAACTAAGGGTACGGGTGATGTTACTCCTAAAAAGAAATCTGTACTAGATTTGCTTAAAGAGCGTTGGGAAGCAGGGAATAATTTTAATAAGGAAAATCGTCCTCGTTTCCCTTATAATGATGAGGTAGAGTTGGAAGCAAAAGAAGTAGGGGGCAAAAAGTAAGTAGTTGACTCAAATGTACCCAACAAGGAAATAGTATCGAGAAAATTTACTCAACTTAGTGAAGTGCAAGGAAAAAACAGCTAAGAGTTACTTAAATGAAATCACAAAAAAACATTCTTGGGGTTCTAAAATAACAAATGGGACTTTTAATTCTAACGCTTTCAAAGAAGGGCGACTTAAAGTGAATTAATATTAGAAATACCTGTACAAAATAAACTAATTCAGCAAACAATTCTTGATGAGGCAACAAAAAGCAGGATTATTATTAGGGATATTAAGGGGAAGGTGTATAATTGACTATGAAAATTTATTATTGTGACGAATGGTCGGACATCAAAAAGAAGCCTTGGAACATACTTGATGTCCGTACTGCATACACATACCATCAAAAACAAGAACCATATACGGCGGTATTATTAGAGGATGAGAAACCTAAGTATATTGTAAATGTTACAAATGAATGGGTTTCGTTGGGGTTTTATGATGACCTGATTCGTAAATATTTAAATTATGATTTTGAAGTTATGAGTGATGGTAAGATTTTTTTAAGAACAGCCGTGTATTGGGAATATGATGATGAAACTGACATGGAAGTAAGCACCTTGATTTTGGGCTTCCGAGAAGATGGCTTTATAGCAATGGAAAAGAGAGATTTAAAGACCGGTTCAGTCGAGGAGCGCGAAACTAGCGATATCCTTGAAAGAAACTGGGATGTATTTCCTGAATTTGGTCATTACAATTATTTGTGTAAAGAGGAAAGATAACGTGTTTAGAGTACTCTAATACCTAAATTAGTTATACGAAAGGGGTTTACGTGTACATAAAGCAAGTGAATTAAAATACAATTAAGACATTAGAGTTGGACAAAAAGAGCAATGATATGTTTGAAAAATAGAGACTCCATGAAGGTACTGCACATCATGGAGTTTTATTTTATATAGGATTGATAAAAAAATACGAAAATTGGATGATTTGACATTTACATAGTGTGGGGGACTTCTGATACTGCAAAACACGCAAACTAAAGACAATGACAAAGCTCGTGGCAATAAACAATAGGGTAACGTGAAAGTGTGTTCTGTTATTAATTTAGCTTAGCTTATTAATTATAAGTTGTATTATTACTAGAAGCGGTCGTATAGTACTTGCTATTCATTTAAAAAGCGTTACGAAAATTAACATTTATGTAATGAGAGGTTAAAATACGCTAAGATAAAATCGAAGTAACATCAGAAATGGGTGAAAACATAAAAATAACTAGTAGGCTTAATTTAATGATTAAAAATGGAGAATAATGATTAGTGGGAGGTTAATTATGGAAAATGCTAACTTTAGTAGTTTAACAGAAGATGGTAAAGTAATATTTTTCCTTGGACTCTCAGAAAAAGTTTTGTCGGTATTTTCTCGCAAAGAAGATCAAATGTTAGCCCAAGAAGTTATATATAAATGTTGGGAATGGCTAAAAGGGAAAGAAAATATAGGGGTTATTCTTTATGAATTGTTAGATAATGAGGAAAATGGTATAACAATAATTCAAGAGATGTCAGATAATGAAACAGACTTCATAGCTTGGAACTGTGTTATTGATGCAGTTGCTTATACTAGTAGAAAAGCATTTGAAAGAGAAGGTGTCAAATATTATCCAGAACCAATTGCTTTAGTTGATGATACATTAGTAGACCATTTTATGGATCGTTTTGGAAAATGTGTAGAGAATGCAGATAGTTATATTCAAAGAATAATTTTTTTATTGGATAATTATAAGAATGGGAATATTGCGAATGATTGGCGGACAGAAATTTTAAAGAAATTACAACTATACAATTAACTATGACTCTATTATTATATGAACTTTCTTGAAAAGTGCTACAGAAACGGTCGATGCGATTATACACGATCTAGTAATCGTTCTTGAATCGATGGAATCAAGTAAGAGAACATCCTATGGCGTAACAATATAAAAAATAGTGGGAAATAATATGTCAAGAAGTCACCAAAGAATACTTATTTGAATGTAAAGTTGACACATTAAATTAAGGGAGCATTTTAATTGGATTCCTTTGAGAATTTTTTAAAACATCATACTGTTGATGAAAGGATTATCTTAAAATATAAAGATAAACTTCCGGGAGAACTGATAGAAGTATGGTATAAATATGGTTTTGGAACATTATTAAACGGTTTTTTAAAATTAATTAATCCAGATGAGTATTTGGATATTTTAGAAAGATGTTATAGAAGGTACGAGCAAGCAATTCCAATTTTTACGACCTCGATGGGTGATATTATCGTGTGGGAAAAAGATAAATATGTTAATTTGTTGAACTTTAGGAAAGGACTCGTACACATTGTTTCATCTGGCTTTAACTTCTTTTTTGATGATTTAAAGGATAATGACTTTATAAATGATGAATTAATGTGGGAACCATACCCTAAAGCTTATAGTAAGTATGGTAGACCTGATTATGAAGAATGTTTTGGATACACTCCTTTACTAGGTCTAGGTGGATCTGAAAAAGTAGAAAATCTAAAAAAGGTAAAAATAAGAGAACATATTCTTATTATTACAGAATTTATGGGACCGATTGAATAGAACCAATCTCAAGATAAGCACTTGATCGCATTTAAGGTATCAAGTGCTTATTTGTATGTAATATGCTTAGTTAAGCAAATGAATAATACTGCTTGAAATAGAGACCCCATGATGGCAATACCATTATGGAGTACGGTTGTAATACTAACTAAAGATACGGGCTCCTTTTGATTAGTGTAAAGCATTTAAACTAAAATGAATAATAATGCATGTGCGCTAAACAATGGATAACCTAAAAAGGTCACATAATGTACAATTTCTGCAGCGGTAGGGTGAAGAGGTTGAACGTTGTTGGGTATATACTTGTTTCAACGTAAGTCGCTCCCTTTTGTAACAGTACAACCTCAGTAGACTAACAGTTGGCAGCATTTTTATTAAATAGGAGGAACATGATTAATTAGATTAAGAACAAATCTGGGTGATGGACCTCAAACTGAAGTTTCTACTTTTAATGAGGCATTATTGGCGATGTCTGATGCGAAGCTGGAAGAATTTGTGGTATATTAATCCTTGCAAGGAAGCTCAATAATTTCATGCCAAAAGGGTACAAAAAGCAAAAGATAAGATATCCACACTATGCATACATCATAGCCTGATCTTAATATATACTAGAGGTGCTTAATTATGGAAAATGATAGTAAATATACAAAGGATTTTGTCTTGAAAAACGGTGTAAACTTTGATGATTTATGGTTTACTTCATATAGTGACGAGATTCTTGATAACCCTGAAGATGAAGGTGGAAAGCCATTTACCGGATTAGCATTCGAACTGTACGAAAATGGGAATCTAATTTATTTTTGTTTCTATAAAGATGGATTAGCTCATGGTTTAAATCGCGAATTTTATGAAAGTGGAAAAATAAAATGTGAAGAGTACTTTAAATATGGACTAGTTAATGGAAAAAGTATTTGTTGGCATGAAAATGGAAATGTTAAATCGACAAGTGAAGTCGAGTTATCGATTGAATTGAACTATAAAGAATGGGACGCCAATGGAAAACTTATAATGGAAAAGGAATTAGAACAAGATAAAGAAAATGCGCAATATGCTATTTTATTAACAAGAAGAGAAATAAATCGTAACATAGGTAGGTAAGAAATCATTGAATAATAGATTTGTTTCAATTTAGAATATAAACATTATGCAAAAATAGAATGAAAAAGTGGTGTTTTCGTTGTTATTAAAACCGGAGTATGCCCAAAATATAATAGTCGGGGTAAAAACTTCTTCTCAATTCTCATGGTATCTAACAGAAAGAGATGTTTGGATACTAGATATAGTAAAATATAAAAAATTATATGAAAGAAATGGATTTAGTTTTGATATGGACTTTGCTCTTTCTCTAAGAAATAACATTTCAGTTGTAAATGAAAAGAATTATCGTCTCTATTTACAAGAATATACTGATTATACTTTTTATTGGGGACATAAAGTGTTTTCTGCACGCGCTAAAGAAAAGTATAGATTTATTTAAAGGAATAGTAGAAAAGGATGAAACCTATTTCTGGGAAAGTCAAAAAGGTCAAAAGGATATTGAAAATCACAAACCTAGAAAACGTGGTGGTTCTTCTACTGTCGGTATCCATAATGTGGAAATGGATTAGAGACTGGAATAGATGATGAAACTGCAAGAAGGCTGGATACCTTTATAAAAGATTCAAGAAGGTGAGAGAAGAATAGTGATGACACCAGAAGAATTTATTAATAAATGGGATTATATTAAGAATGGCCCACTGAACAAATTTAAAGAAGCAGATTTAATGAATACATATTTTTCGGATGAAGTTAAGAGGTTTTTGTCTATAGGAGGTCTACCGGAGACTCCACCGCCGTATTTGGAATTTACTACGTCCCAATTTAGACCTATTACCGATGTATTTGATATGCCAGAAGAGTTTCAAAAATATTGGTTTTTAGGGTCAACTGGTTCGGGGAATCCAATCTGTATAACGGAGAAGGATGAAAACATAGTGTCACTTACTAATGGGGATAATTATAAAGTGATATTTGTTAATTCATCTCTGAATCAGTTTGCAGAATGTATATTAGCTTATGTATCCATGATTGATAAAGCAATAGAGATTAACGGAGAGGATGCCTATATTGATAACGATATACCTAAAGTAGTAATGGAGTGGCTAAAAGGGGAACTAGAGAAAATTGATAGTAAGTGTATGGAAGCAGGATTCTTTTGGTCTACTGAGTTTGAAAATCTATTTGTATAACCTCTCGCGTATGGGAAGATCCTTAAAATATAAGAGCTTTAAATTAGACAGAAGTCTTCAAACCCACACCAAACTTATATAAAAAGAGTCAATTAGTGTAATGCCAAGGAGATAAACTGTTAGGTAAGCAATTTAATTCTTTGATAATTTTAGAGAAAGAGAAATGGGATAATATAGGAAATGATAACCTTACAAAGGAGTTTAAAAACCAAAATATTTCAAGGATGTTAGAGGGAAGTACTTCTATTGTAGAACATGGTGGTAAACATAAATCATATATACTTACATAAAAGCATATAGACAAGGGTAGAGAAGTGTTCAAACTTGATAATTTAATGATAACTTCATCAAAAATACACTAAAATATTTGAAAACCTGTTTATCAATTTGGAAAGAAAGGGCAGTAATTTAGGAATGGTAGAAAAATGAGTGAAAAGTTATCTAAAGATGAGTTAGTTGAACTAGTAAAAAAAATATGTAATCCTAAGCAGTCAGATGAAAAGGTAAGTGAATATATAGAAATTTTGGAAGAAAATGTTCCTCATCCTGCTCCGAGTGACTTAATTTTTTGGAATGATGAGGATTTATCTCCAGAGGAAGTAGTAGAGATTGCCTTTGCACATAAAGAAGAGAACTAATCGGTAAAGGGGGTGATTGCATCGCAAAAGCCCCATACAATGATTTGATTAATATAGAGGCTAAGCGTTACAGTATTCCTAAATGGCATAACATGTTATGAAGTTATCAGAAATATTCTAGTATCTACACAAGGCCAAGCAAGAGGTGGATATAGCATTGCATTTGAAACGATGAAGAAGACGAAACAAGGTAATCGAAAGCGATATGACATCGGCCATTATTTTTAAATATTCCTAAAGTTATAGATAAGCAAAATAGACCTATTCCATGGGCTTCTGGAAATCCTCCCTTACGCGTTCCTAGGAAAAATTCACTAGAGTTAATGGGGTTACCCGGCTCTATAAGTTGGCTAGGTTATCAAGCAAGATATAAAAATTCCTACTCCATAAAATAAACATCCAGTTATTAAAAATGGAAATGAATGACTCTGCAAATGGTGTATTTTTACCTATACTTTTTGGCGATGTTAGTAGCCTATCTAAATATAGAGGCTTTCAAAACGTTTATAACAATATTGTAAGAAAAATAGAAGAATTAAGGGAAAGGTGGTTATCTAAATGAAATTGGGTGAAAACACTCAATTAGTAGAAGAAGTAATGGATTTTATACGTCATAATAAGATGTTTAATATGAATAACTTTCATGTAAATAATTTAGAGGTAATAAATAATTTCAAGGAAGCACAAAACCTTGCTTGGTCTCAGGACTCAAGTGAAGTTGATACTGTATGGGAAAATGTTAAATCACAGGAAGCAGGAAGTATTGTTCAACAGGTATATGATTTGGATTTAGTAACTGAACAAGATGATTTATATGATTTTTTTAATGACTATAACAATTACTCGAACGACTTTCTTCCTTTTGATTATATTGATATTAATGAGGAAGTTGAGGGTGACCTCATGATGTGTGCATTAAATCGATTAGTTAATGGGAAAACAGACAATTTTTATGAAAAAATCTTTGAGATTTATAAGCAAGGAGGGTGGCCGTGTGGGTGGAAGGGGACATACCCGATTGGTGAAATTATTGTGTATGTGCCTTAAAATAAAAAAATTACAAATCTTGATTGGCAAAGTGCCTTTTCAAGTTTTTTTTATTTATAATAAATTAAACTGATATTTAGTGAAACAAAATGAAAATAATTTGTTTGAGAACGGAGAGCTTAGGATCCTAGTACCATCAAGGCATTATATTTTAAGTGGTTTGTGAAAATAAGACGATAATTAGGTGAGATAACATGGTACATGCAGGTGGAAGGGGTAAGAGTTGACTTTGAGAAAGGTGGTATAAAAGTAATGAACGATGGTGTATTTAATAATTTAGTTGAAGAGGTAATTCGGTTCTCAAAAAATTTCCAGAGCGAACTTACTAATAATATTACCAATAAAATTGTTATTATTAATGATATAAAAAAAGCAGAATATTTAGCGTATGATGAGATTTTTGGTGAGGATGAGTATAATTGGAAAGATATCAGAGAATTGGAAATGAGTGAAGTTTGGGAGACTTATTACGCAATGTCAGAAAAGGAAAAGCCTAAAGGATTGGAAGAATTATTAGAAGTTATTGCTGGTAATGTGAGCAAAAGCTCATGTAAATATAGTATGTTTTATAATGATGTTGTAGCAGACCTTACTAATTGTGCCATTAATCGAGCGGTAAACGGAAAGAATAACACTTTTTTTGAAGATTTGTTTGAGATATATCAACTTGGTGCCTTTCCTTGCGGTTGGAATGGTGCTTATCCAGAAGGAAAAATTATTGCTTATACATTGGATTAAAAATAAAAAATCAGAAAGAAAAATGCACGTCAACTTAGAAAATCAAGAGATTTACATGAGTAGAACTTAGTTTCAAAGGTTCCTCAATTTAAGTGTGGATATATTTAGTACTGAAGAGATTAAAGATTTAAGAACAACTATATCAGATGTCAATCCAAACGTGTTTATGTAGGAGGAAGCCCCGTTAAAGCACATGATAATTGTTAGCAGTAATAGATTAGAGGGTGGAGTTATGTCTCTGCCTCATGCTTTAAGACTAAAATAGGAGGCTACTATTATGGAAAAACAAGGGTGCGTTTCAGTTTGGTTAGGGAATATAAACGATGAGGACTCAATAGGAGAGTATGTTGATTTAAGTTATGATGAGGATGGCGAGTCTGTCCCATCCCAATTCTTTATCGATTTTAAGATTGATGTGGATGAAACAGATGAGGATACGATAGAAAAGGAAGTGTATAAGAATAGTAGTAGTGATATTGCAGCATTATTAGAAGGGTGTTCGTATGAAGAAATTGTCATCCCAAAAATCCAGAAAAGTATAAATCTAAAGAAATCATATAATGCTGTGATTTTAATATATAATTTTCAATATCAAAATGAAATTAGCTCAACAGATGATTTTGATTTTATTGCTGCAACAAATTATGAGTAAGATAAATTTTAAAGATATGGAGAATGGAATTAGTTAATGGTCAACTCAGAAATTACTTATCTCTTCTTAGTAGCCTTATGTTTTACACTTACTATATCAGAAGTCAAAAGAAGGAAATATAAAGGCACGGAATAATCTATGGTTTTTTGAAAGATATAACGACTTATATCATGCTAGGTCAACCGGAAACATAGCTAGTTAATCATTTTGTTTGAGGTTGAAATTAGCAATAGAACAATGAAAACTTTCTCATGAAAAGAAAGGATTTTCCAATTGAAATAAAGAATGTATTTAAGTAGATGAAATTTAAGTGAAGGTTTCCGATCAAAGGAAGAACTTTTTTGATAATAATTCAAATAAATAGTAACTAATTATGGGGCTGTTGTAATGGAAGATTTAAATTATGAAAGGAATATACATACATTTAAATATTTACTAGAAAACAATTAAATATATCAGGAGGGAAAATGAAAATACTAATTAGTCAACCAAAAATGGAAAACAGCTTACAGCAATTGACAAAAGAAATAGAACGTTTTCCCGAAGTCAATGTCATTCTATTTCCAGAGGGTTACTTTACTGCTGATTATATCGAAGAAGTATGTAATCTAGCGATAAAACATCATACATATATAGTTACAGGTTATAAAGATAAAAATAAGAAAGATAGAGCATTTATAGCCAATCGCGCGGGGAAAATAATTTTAGAAAGAGCAAAAACGCCTGAGAATGAAATATTATATACACCGTCTAAACAAAATTATTATGCAGAGAGATATTTCAAGGAGTAGTAGGTTTAGAGAATGGTAAGGTTGAGATCATTTTTAATCCAATAGGTGTTGGAATGTTTAGCGAGAAACAATACGAAGAATGGACATGTGAAGCAAGAAAAATAGCAATGAAAGAAAATGCTATCGTAGTCGGAACAAGTCATGCTGATGGTTCCTATAGAAATGGCGGTTTTTCTATCCCAATTGCTTACTGTTTTGATCAAGAGGGAAATGATTTATTGCTTTCTAAAGATGATATTCGCACTAGAATTTTTGATACAGAGACTAATAGTATAAAGATAGCAGAGTAATTAAGATAAAGATGGAAGAAGAAGGGGAAATTAACATAAATCCCAAGTTCCCTTCCGTAACTAAATTTCATTACATAATAAAAAAGTATATAATAAACACTTGCAAATCGTAATCATTTCGTTTTATTATAGAATAGTTATTACTTCATCAGAAATAACTAAAGTGGAAAGTTTAAATCGGAATGATGACGATTTGTTTATTGGGAGTGAGAGTATTGAATAATAAGAAAATCCCTGTTACTGTTTTAAGCGGTTATCTCGGGTCGGGCAAAACTACTTTGCTAAATCATATTCTATCCAATAGGGAAAGCCTAAAGGTGGCTGTGATTGTCAATGATATGAGCGAGGTAAATATTGACGCTTCATTGGTGAAACAGGGCGGTTTTTCAAGAACGGATGAAAAATTGGTGGAAATGCAAAATGGTTGCATCTGCTGTACACTTAGGGAGGATTTAATAATTGAAGTGGAAAAGCTTGTGCAATTAGGTGATATTGATTATATCGTAATTGAATCAAGCGGAATTAGCGAACCGATTCCGGTTGCGCAAACATTTACATATGTAGATGAGAGTGTAGGGATTGATTTATCGCGATTTTGTCAGTTAGATACGATGGTTACAGTCTTAGATGCTCATCGTTTTTGGCATGATTATGCATCTGGTGAAAGTCTTTTAGACCGAAAGCAAGCAGTGGGTGAAATGGATGAAAGAGAAATAGCAGATTTGTTAATTGATCAAATTGAATTTGCGAATGTCATTTTGTTAAATAAAACGGATTTAGTTTCGGAAAGCAAACTACAGGAACTGAAAGCAGTTATCCAAAAATTTAACCCAGAAGCCAAAATTATAGAAAGTGAATATTCCAGAATTCCTTTAAATCAAGTTTTAAATACTCAGTTATTTGATTTTGACGCTGCTAGTCAAGGTGCAGGCTGGATAAAAGAATTAAATGAAGAGCATATTCCAGAGACAGACGAATATGGAATTTCTTCCTTTGTGTATCGTAGCAATAAACCTTTTCACCCTGTGAGATTAATGCAGTGGTTGCAAGACTGGCCAGTTGAAGTAGTTCGGGCGAAAGGATTTATTTGGTTGGCTACGAGAAATGATATTGCCGGATTACTTTCCCAAGCTGGACCGTCCTTAACCATACAAGAAGCGGGCATGTGGATAGCAGCTTATTCGGAAAGCGAGCAGAAAGAAGTTTTAGAGGAAGATCCAGATTTACAAAAACGTTGGGATCCTCTTTACGGAGATCGCATGACAGAGTTAGTGTTTATTGGGATTGGCATGAATCAACAGCAAATGGAAGACGAGCTAGATGCTTGTTTATTGACTGATATGGAAATGAAAAAGGATTGGACTAAATTTATTGATCCACTGCCTGCGTTTTTTTGAGTAAAAAAATTCAATTTTATTAGGAGGAAGAAAAAATGAGAGTGAAAATTACTTTAGCATGTACAGAAACAGGAGATAGAAATTATATTACAACAAAAAACAAACGAAATAATCCAGACCGTATTGAGTTGATGAAGTATTGTCCGCGTTTAAAAAAGCGCACTTTGCACAGAGAAACAAAATAATTTTTTTATAGTTATTAAATCGTAATCATTTCGTTTTATATAATTCGAATGTATTGGAGGAAGTAGAAATGGCAAAAAAGTCGAAAGTAGTAAAAGAAAAAAAACGCCAAGCCATGGTTGAAAAATATGCAGCGCTTCGAATGGAGTTAAAAGAAAAAGGAGACTTGGAAGCACTTAGAAAGCTACCAAGAGATTCCTCACCGACCCGTTTGAAAAATAGATGTGAAGTGACTGGTAGACCAAGAGGGTACTTAAGAAAATTTAAAATGTCCCGTATTGCTTTTAGAGAATATGCCCATAAAGGACAAATTCCAGGAGTGAAAAAATCAAGCTGGTAATGAATAGAAAGAAAAGTCGTCAGCATATTGGTTTGACGACTTTTATCTACACAAAAAAATGGAGGAATAAGAAATGAATTCCGTTAATCCTGTATTAGTGCAAATTTTTTATCGAAGCGCGATTGCTAACTTGCCAGAAAAAAAACGGGAGATTTATCGATACATAACGAGTAAAGAAGAAGAATTAGAGAAGATAGCTGTAAGCGAGAAACAGTTTATGGAGCTGATGGTTAATCATTCCCCATTTAAAGAGGCGTCTAACTATTTTTCCCTCAGTATGTCAACAATTAAAGAGATTATGGGTGAGGCACAAGCGGAAATCGATTTAATGATTATGACCAGAATTAATCAAATGAGATGGATTAATTACTCCAAGACTGATAGAAAAGCGCGAAAAAATAAAAAATGGACATTTGTATTTGTCTCTTAATTTTGCCATAATGGCACTCTTATTTAAATAGATACGTTGGAATAACATACATAGCTACCATGCTTATCTGTTTTTTCACATTAACCTGGTATGTGTTTCATCCTTTACACTTTAAGCAAATAAGATAAGCGGGGCAGAAATTTATTTTGCTTCTATTTTATAGCTTAGCTTATGTTTGCTTAAAGTCGTCTGGACAATCAATGGATGCAACATAAATTTCATCTTTTGCAGGTTATTTCATTGGGGTATACAGAAAAGACCAGAAACTGTATTCTTAATATATAAGGTAAAAAAGATATTGGGTTTTGAAAAGGTGAAAAGTATGACAAACATTAAAGATCTAGCAAAGATGGCTGGTGTTTCTGTAACAACTGTTTCCCGTGTCCTTAATAATCATCCATATGTAAGCAAAGAAAAGAGAAATGCTGTATTAGCGGCAATTAAAGAAAGTAATTATGAACAAAATATTAATGCAGTTCATTTAAGTAAAGGAAAAACACAAATGATTGGTGTTGTCCTTCCTTTTTCTGACCATCCTTATTTTGCGTTGCTGCTAAAAGGGATAGCAAAACAAGCGCTGGAGAATAATTATAAACTTGTATTGTTTCAGACGGATTATATGGAAAGCAGGGAATTAGAGGCATTACAAATGTTGAAGCAAAAGCAAATTGACTCCCTCATCATTTGTTCGCGAACTTGCGAATGGTCTGTAATTCAAGAATATCTTTCCTATGGAACAATTGTTTTATGTGAAGACACAAAGGGGAAGGAAGTTTCTTCGACATTTGTTAACCAATATAAAATTTTCAAAGAAGCTTTAGCATTTTTACATAAAAAGGGGCATCAAAAAATCGGCTACTGTATTGGGAGAAAAACGGGTCCAAGCAGCCAATTACGTGCAAATGCCTATCAAGAGTTTCTTTTGGAACATCAACTTCCTTATTGTGAAGAATATATTATCGATCACTGTAATTACTTTGAAGATGCCAAAAAGGTGATGGATCATTTACTGCAAATGGATAATCCTCCGTCTGCTTTAATTGTGACAAGTGATCAAGTTGCAGCAGGAATTGTTATCTATTGTCAAAAACAAGGAATCAAAATTCCAGAAGAGCTTGCGATAATAGGTTATCATAACGAATCCATTGCAAGGCTGATGGAAATATCTACAATGGAAATTCCGCTTTTAGAGATGGGAAAGAACTTATTTCAACAAGCTATTAGCAAAGAAATATCGAAAGAAGAAATGTTTTTTCGGTTTATTGAAAGAACCACTGTATAAACAAGTTGTTCTTTAGCTGCAAATTAAAAACATCCCAAACAAGCATTTTGGGATGTCAGACTGTAGACAAACGCCTGGAAATTTGAGGTTTTGCCTATGGTCTTTTTTGTGACCTCTTCTAATAGGGTATTGATTTCCGCTACAGGGGTTCGCTTTCCATGGGGCGAGCGCCGAGCCGCTTCGTCGCATACGCTCCTGCAGGGTCTCGGACTTTCTCGCATCTCCCATAGGAGTCTCACCCCTTCCGCTCCAATCAACATGTTTTCATCAAGTTAGTCTAAAAATTTAACTGTTCTGGTTTAAAAATATAGGTAGATAATTTTAGAGGTGAAGTCATGCTTTCCAAACATTCTTCTATTCAAAGAAAACTTGCTTTAGATCACCCTCGACCTAAACAAGTTATCAAAAAATTTATGCAAAAAGAAAAGCGTGGTATGCGATGGACAACTTTATGGGGACTTAAAAAATTGTCTATGCAAGCGATGCTTAATCCATAAAGGCCAACTGGACTTGGATGAGTCTGGTAACTGCTTAAGAAGAGCATAAAGAATAAATCAAAATACAATAAAATAACGAAAAAGACCCTAAATTACAAAAGGGGTTCAGAATAAAAACATTCTGATTCCCTTTTGTCGACAAACTGTCACCCCAAGCAAGCATTTGGGATGTTTTTATATTTTGTATCTTGCCTCTTTACGATTTTGCTCTAATTAGAAGGAAAAAGGAACAAGTTTTATTTTTTGACTAGGTTTTAGTAAGGATAGAAGCGGTATATCTGCATCAATTACCTTTCCGATAACGTTGACTCGCTCATCTGCTGGAAGATCGCACAGGGTGATTTGTATTTCTCCGCGATAGCGTCCATAGAGGTCATTATCTCTTGTGATTGTGCCGGCTGGACGTGCTTCTGTGTTCTCTGGGTAGATATTCTCTAGACTTCTCGTACCTAGGAAGCGGAGAACATCACGGGAAAGATCAGGACGAAGTTGGAACTCGCCTTCTTGATAATCCTGGATACGGATGGAGACATAATGATGCTGATCAAAATCGATTAATTTATGAAGTAGTGCTTCACTTACTCCAGGATCACCAATGTAAACATCCTCAACCCCTGCTAGAAATAACTCTAATGCACCATGATATGGCTCTAAGTGCCGATGATTTTCCAATGTAGGCAGCCCGTCAAATAGAGGACCACGTTTTTCTTCATCACCTGGAATATATGCACTAATAGGTATTCCGAAGCGCTGGAAGATTTTATTTTGCGATTGAAAAAAAGAAAAGGATAATCCCGTTTCTTGTCTTGGATAGAAATTATGCCATGCTATCAATTGGTTGGCATTCAGACCAGCTTTTATAAGTGCAGACAAGTCCTCCTCTTGGAAAGCACTAGCATTAAGAGCCAATTTAAAATCTTGGGAAAGGGTTAAAATCATTTCATTATCAAAACCATCATCTAATCGAAGACCAATAACCCCTAGCTTCTTTAACTCCATTAAACTGTTTAATCCTAAATGACTAGGAGTTCTTAAGGAAACATCGGCAAAAACCTCTATTCCTGATTCAGCAGCTAGAGTCATAAGTGCTTTAGCTCTAGTCGCTAATTCTCCAGACTCCTCCGGAATATGGAGGGAGGTGAATGCCCGCTTTACTCCTAATTTTCCAGCGCGGGTAATTCGTTCTTCCGCTAAAGGATCCTTTAAATAAAAGGAAATGCCAATCATTCAAACTCACCAGCCATTTCATCTTTGAAGCCAAATAAATACGTAAAAACAAATCCAGCAGCATAAGCAATTAATACCCCTGCTAAATATAGAAACACTTGACCGGTAACAACAAGGAATGCAAGTGGGATACCAGATACGCCGATAGCTACAGTAGCAACTCCGAATGCAGCCTGAAACGCTCCGCCGATTCCAGCTCCCAAACATGCCGTTAAGAAGGGACGCCCTAGCGGAAGGGTAACACCAAATATCAATGGCTCGCCAATCCCAAGAATCCCTGCAGGAAGACCACCAGCAATAGCTCTCTTTAATCGTTTTTTCTTTGTTTTAAAGTAAATCGCAAACGCTGCACCTACTTGGGCAGCACCACCCATTGCAAGGATTGGCAGAAGAGGATCATTATCAATTGTATTAATTAACTCAAGATGTATTGGTGTTAACCCTTGGTGTAACCCAGTGACAACAAGGGGAAGGAAGGTTGCCCCAAGAACAAATCCTGCAACTACACCCCCCATTTCCAGTAAGGAGGTTAATCCTTTTGTAATGACATCAGAAATAAGACCGCCAAGCGGCATAAATATGAGATAAGTCAAGATACCAGTAAGCAATAAAGCGACAGTCGGCGTAATAAAAAGATCTAGTGAGGTTGGAACATATTTACGAACCTGTTTTTCAACTAATGCGATAAAGATTGCTGCGAATAGCACGCCAATTAGTCCGCCTCGACCAGGCAGTAAATCTGTGCCAAATAAATGAATCCCAGCAACAGCGGGGTTTATTATCAAAATACCGGCAATAGCTCCAAGCGCTGGCGAACCGCCAAATTCTTTTGCTGCATTTGTACCAACTAATATGCCGAGGTATCCGAATAATCCACTGCCAATCACAGATAAAATGATGGCAAGTTGTGATTCTTCTGCCAGCACACCGGCCTGGACAATGGCTTTTGTAATTCCTGTTATCAATCCAGACGCTACGAGAGCAGGAATTAAAGGAATGAAGATACTAGCAATTTTGCGCAAAAATAATTTAAAAGGTGTTGCATTTTTTTTGTTAATTTCAGCTTTTGTGCTTGCTGCCTTTTCTTTTAGATTAATCCCGCCAGCATCTTCGATTAATCTACTAAAGGCTTCTGTAACTTTATTTACTTTTCCAGGGCCAAGAATAATTTGCAGTGTTTCTTCAACTACAACTCCTAATACTCCATCCACTTTTTTTAATTCTTCTTTATTGATTAAGGAAGAATTTTTCGGTGTGACACGAAGTCTTGTCATACAATGTGTGTAGCTAACAATATTTTCAGGACCACCTAATTGTTCGAGAATCTTTTCTGCTAAAATTTTATTGTTTTCACCAGCCATCTTAAATTCCCTTCTCTCCACTATTATTTATTTTTGCACTCCTATCAAATGTGTCCAGGCACCATGTTGTTTCTAGATAGGAAAGACACATTTAAGCGAATGCTACTTTCCTTCTTTAATAAATTGAATAGCTTCTCTTGTTTTATCAATAGAGGTAATAGTGTCCTCATATTGAACTGTTGCCATTGAGAGAAACAAAATATCCATGATATATAGCTGAGCTAGACGTGACGATGTGGCTGCACTTCGAAAGGGAGCTTCAGCTGAATAGGAAGTAAACAGCTTTATATCTGATAATGATGCAACAGAAGATTGACCGTATTTTGTTAGACTGATTGTTTTTACACCATGTTTCTTGGCAAGTGACATGACTTTAATTACTTCGGGAGTTTCGCCTGAATGGGAGATTCCAAAGACAATATCATCCTTGCCTGCATTTCCGATTAATGTAGCGACAAGATGTATATCAGTAAAGGCAGTAGCGTTTTTATGAATTCGCAGAAGCTTTTGCTGAGCATCTTTAGCGATAATATTGGAAGCACCAATCCCAAAAAAATGAACATTTTTTGCAGCAGATATAGTGTGGACAGCGCGCTCCAATTCTTCATAATTAATTATTTCTTCAGAATCACGGATACTCTGAATGCTGTTACTAGTTGTTTTTTGAACAATAGAGTAGAAGGATTCATCTGGTTCAATATCGCGATATCCTTGTTCAAGGGGCTTCACTAAATCGCCAGCAATTCTAACTTTTAAATCTTGAAAGCCATTTAAGCCTAAGGATTTACAGAGTCGAATAACCGCGGCTCCGCTTGTACCTGCATGCGCGCCGATTTCATGAACGGTACTGTTTAAGAGCATATTTGGATTTTCTAGTATAAATGCAGCAATCTTTCGCTCGGAAGCGGGGAGCTGCTCCAACATGCTTTGAATAATTTTTAAACCACCTGCTACCACAATCTTAACCACCTTTTCAGATTACTTCTGAATTGCTTTTTTTACATAACCATTAGCATTTGCTAAAAGCTGCTCTGCTTCTTGCTTGCTTGAATTTGTTTTTAACATGACGATTGCTGTTTTGACTTGTAAGTTTGCCTCTTCCAATGTTTCTAATGCTTGTTCATAGGAGACATCTGCAATTTTGCAAATAATAGCGATTGCTCGTTCCTTAAGCTTTTCATTGCTTACATGAACATCTACCATTAAGTTTTCGTATGCTTTTCCTAGCAATATCATGGAGGAAGTGGAGATCATATTTAAAATCATTTTGTGTGCAGTGCCTGATTTTAACCGGGTTGAACCGGTAAGCACCTCAGGACCGACAATCACTTCGATTGCTTGCTCTGCTTCTTTACTGATGGCTGCATTTTTATTACAGGATAAGGCAATTGTTTTTGCTCCAACTGCTCTTGCATACTGCAATGCTCCGATAACATAAGGAGTCCTTCCACTGGCGGCAATACCAATCACCGTATCATTTTTTGAAAGACTTATAGCTTTTAAATCTTTGATACCAAGATCTGGCTGATCTTCTGCTCCTTCGACCGCTTTAAAAAAGGCTGTTTCTCCACCAGCGATCAGTCCTTGCACCATTTCGGGATCTGTACCAAATGTTGGTGGACATTCTACAGCATCGAGAACGCCTAATCTTCCACTCGTTCCTGCGCCCACATAAATAAGGCGACCGCCTTTTTGGAAGGATTCAAAAACGTATTGGACGGCTACCTCTATATCAGATAAGACTTCCTTGACTGCAAGAGCCACTAGTTGATCTTGTTCATTCATCAAACGCAATATTTCCATTGGTTCAGCCGTATCGATTTGCATTGTTTGCTCATTTCGAGATTCTGTTGTTAATAGCTCAAGCTTTTCTTCCATGGTAAATACTCCTTCTCCAAGTTTGTTTAGATTTGAAAACGATTTCCTTGAGATGATTATAATAAAACTAAAATGAAATTTCAATAATTCATAACAAATAATAAAATGAAATTTTATTTCAAGATGCTTACATAAAAGAAAAGACAATTGACTGAAACTTACTGTTATCCTTATACGTATGATAAGAGGAGGGGGTAAAAACATGATTTTCCGTTCGAAAGTAGATCGCTTCTTTATTATCATGTTGTTAGTCGTTATTTTTAGCATGGGGCTTGTTACGTTAGGTCCATTGTTTATAGAGAAGGAACGAACAATATTGCCCAGTATTATTATGAGTACCATTTTTATCTTATGTACTTCTTTTTTTGCATGGATTACATTTGGTATTAAGTATGTGTTTACCGATGAGTATTTACTAGTAAAAGGGGGACCTTTTCACAGTAAAATCCGCTATGAAAATATTACTAAAGTTGCTAAGACGACTGATATATTTACTGGTTTTCGACTTAACATGCGAACCAGCAATCGAAATATTTTACATGACAGCGAGCCTTGGCAGTGTAAAAATATCTCCGCAGAACGCTGAATTATTTTTAATAGAATTAGAAAATAGAATTTCAAAAAGAGGAAAAAACAATAATTAACGATAAGTTATTTTAACGATGGCGGTGGAGATGTGAAGAAGATAATATTAGTAGGCACTTTTCATTTTGCGGAAAATGCTGATATGATAAAAAGGAAAGACGAAGAGATCGAAGAATTAGTTCAATTATTAGCAGAATGGAGACCTTCCAAAATTGCCTTAGAATGGGATAAAAAAGATGAGCAGCTTCTTATTGAAAAATTTCATCAAGAAAGTAATCAATATTCTTCAGATGAGATTGAACAAATTGGTTTTAGATTAGCGAATAAATTACACCATGATAAGGTATATGGTGTAAATTGGGAAGGGGAATTAGTGCAAGAAGATGTTCAAAACCTATTTAATGAAATAAAGGAAAATTATCAAGAACTATCTGAAAAAATGGAAAGTTTAAATAAAGCTAGTCCCGTGTTGTCTGCAACAAGTTCATTAATAGAGGCATTTCGCCGATTGAATGAGAACGCATATATACATAGACTTGAGGATCTTTATTTATCTTTTGTCTTAGTTGAAAATAAACAGGGTGTAAAAATTGGTATTCCCTTTCTAGATAAATGGATGAAAAGAGAATTGTATATATTTAATAATGTGCTAGAGATTACAAAGGATAATGATCAAGATTGTATTTTGCTTCTTATTGGCAGTGACCATTTGTGGCTATTAAGAAAGTTTTTTGAAGGAATTGGCTGGGAAGTAATAAATCCTTTTTCCTATACAAACAAAATATAAGGGGCAGGAGGAATGTTTCATGTATTCAATAGAAGGCTTCCATTAACGTTCAAGGTTACTGCCATTTTCACGAGCTCCCCCATTTTCTATAGGCATAAGAAGAATGGAAAAAGGAAGGATGAAAATCGATGGCAATTCACTACTTGAACATTAATAATAAAGAATTATATGTGGAAACGCATGGGAAAATGACAGGAAAAGCTATTCTATATTTACATGGCGGCCCAGGTGAAGGGTGTTTTGACTTTTCCATGAATCAAACACATCGTCTAAACAATTTTTTTCGTTTAGTTGTTATAGATCAGAGAGGAGTATGTCGCTCTGAAGAAATTTTTAAGGAGGAGTCTTTTGGAATAAACCATTTAATAGAAGATTGCGAAGAACTACGTATCCAACTAGGTATTTCTAAATGGTCGATTATAGGGCATTCTTTCGGTGGATATTTAGCCGTCCTATATGCAAATCGCTATCCATATGCTATCGAAAAGTTAATTTTTGAGTGTCCTACATTTGATTTCGAATTAACAGCAAAATCCTTATTAAAAAGAACGGCTAGCTTATTTGCAAGATATAATATGATTCCATTACAGAAGCAAGTCAATCGTTTAATTGCTAAAGCTGTGTCACCAAAAGAATTGGTAGAAGGCTATTTGCAGCTAAGCTCTTATTTGCAAGAAAAACGAATGGAAATATATAGTTTGCATTCTATCAATCTAGAAACAAGTATTTATACAGACGAACAATGGGATCGTTTTTATGATAAGTCTGAAATCCATTTTGTAAGATTAAGGAATGAAGGCAAGATCTTCGAATCGGTTTTACCACTATTAAAGAAGATACAAGTACCGAGTCTTTTAATAGTAGGTGAATATGATCCAGTAACCTGTGAAAAGCAAATAGATTTTTTTGATAAGAATGTTCGACAAGGAGAAATTCAAATAATAGAGCAGTGTGGGCATACGCCTCATAATGAAAGTCCAGAATGGTTTAGTAAAATGGTAACGGAGTTTATATTATGGGAAAATCATTGAAGCAAAAATCATGAAACTAAATGGTGTGAAGTAAAAGGTGCTATGTTTTCATTATTAGTACCTTTTCCCCTTTTTTTGAAAGACTTCATAAGATAGATTGCTGTAAAAGGAGAAGACAATCATGTATGTAAAAACAAGGGATGGATTACTAGTATATTACGAAATGAGTGGAAACGGAGATCCATGCCTTTATCTGCATGGAGGTCCAGGATATTGGAGCAAACCTTTCCAGCTATTTGCCCATGGTCTTTTAGAAAAAGATTTGCAAATGATATATTTAGATCAGCGAGGATGCGGCCGATCTGAACATTCCCTATCCCATGATTATTCATTAAATAGATTAATTATGGATTTAGAAGAATTAAGAATATCGCTAGGAATTAATAAATGGTATATTATGGGACATTCCTTTGGCGGCATTCTTGCAGTTAACTATGCTGCTCGATTTCCGGAACATACCATTGGGCTAATATTAGCCAATGTAACACTGAATATGTACGAATCGTTTGAGTATCAAATAAATAGAGGACTTGAAATTTTACAAGAACAACGAAATATCTTCCCTTCTGATCCACTGGAGGATTACATAGAATTATTCTATTCGACTCTTTTTAAATTAATCGAGAACGGACGTTACGATCATTTTCAATATACAGATATAGACAAGAAAAAAGAAGTAGATATGATAGATAAGGAATTAAGAACGGATGCCTATTTCCAAAAGAAGATTTTCTCCTTAAAAGAATATTTTGACGATTTTACAGAACTTCTGAGAGAAATACAAAAACCGACTCTGATTATAGCTGGTAAATCTGATCATGCTGTTGGACCAAACCATCATTTAACTTTTCCGTGTGAAAATGCAGTCATTCACTATATTAATGGCGGACATCATCCATACATAGAGAATCAAGATGCGTTTAAAGAGGCAGTATTAAGTTTTGTAAATGATAAAAAGACTGTTTAGAATTAAATTAAATCCGATGATAATATTGTATTCATCATTTTGTCAGGAGTGAAAGGAAATGCTAGCCTCTCTACAGGCAATTCAAGAAGTGAGACAAGGAAATAAAGAGGTATTGCGACAACAGAAATGGCTGCAATATCTTTATATAACAAAAGAAAAGAATGTGAATTTAGAACAAGTTCCTTCGTTAGAAGGGTTAGAAAGCAATCCGGTTTTATCCTATGTGGAAAAGACTCTATTAATCTTAGATAATTGTACGAGTTTAAATGATCCTGAAAAACAAATAATAGAACAGGTTTTAATTTGGAGTGATGTAGCAAAATGTGGATCGCCTTCTCAGCGCAAATATTGGAGAGAAAGGGGATTTCAATTAGGCATTCATAATATTGGTTCTGCGCAAATTTATGCAGAGGAAATAAGAAAGACAACAAATGGCGAACGTAACTTGGTTTTAGAAGAGCTTATTTTTACACTTATTTATACACATGGATTAATAGGTCAATTTATAAGAGGAGAAGTTCGCTATTGTCAGTTAGAACCATTAATTTTATCTATGAATAAAAACATCGTAGTAGATCAAAATGATAGGTACCGTTTATTATATGTCTTGAATCAATGTATCATCGAAGCTGTTTCACCGGAAATATGGAAGGAAGTTCAAAAGGAAGTTAAAGAAGTTATCAGCTCTATTTTGGAAGGGAAAAGGGAGCAAGAGTTGCCATTAAAGGAAAGAATAAAGAGGCTGAGAAAAGCTGCTATCCAAAACGGTGAAAATTTTGATGAAGAGTATAGTCGTTTTTTAAAAGAATCGAAAAGAAATGAAATGCTTCAATTATTTTTTCATAAAACGGATATGTGGTATGTGGAGTCTGCTCTGCATGATTTCTCCTTGGAAGAATTTTTGAAAATCTTCCTATTAATCTATCAAAAAGTCGATCCATTAACAATAAGGCAAATCAGCTTTGAACCGTTTATGAAAGACATCTATTATGACTATAAAGGTAAAAAGACAATTAACTTATACAAAAAGAGAATCATTGAGGCATTTTTGAAAGAACAAACGATTGATGATTTAATTGCCGGCACAAAGTGCGCAAATGAACATGTCGAATTAGTGATTATTCCGCTTGACTCTTTAAATGAAAATATTAGCGTAACATTTGTTTATTCAAAGGCTGGGGAGAAATTAATTGAGTTTTGTCAGGAAGCAGAAAAATCCCCCCTTTATGAACGGGCAATCATTCTTTTATATGATTTTTTTGGTTTTCGAAAGGATGGCTTTGATCGAATGCAAAATGAACAAAACTATCTTGCTGATATGAATAATGCTGAAGACCATAAAAAGATGATTGCTGACTACGCAATAGGAAATAAGCTGCTGGATATAGGGGCAGGCGGTGGAATTATGTTAGATATTCTATCGGATCGTCATCCCCAAGCAACTGTTATCGGCATTGATATTTCTACCAATGTTATCGAGGCATTAGAAAAAAGGAAAATAAGAGAAAAGAAAACATGGCTTGTTAAACAGGCAGATGCACTGCAATTAAAAGAAACTTTTGCGGTGAATAGTATGGATACCATTGTATTTTCTTCGATACTTCATGAGATGTATTCTTATATTCCATATAAAGGGATGAAATTTAATCCAGAGGTTATTTTGGATAGCCTAACAAGTGCATTTGAAGTCCTTAAACCGGGCGGCAGAATCATAATTAGAGATGGTATTATGACCGAACCGAAAGAAGAATGGAGACAAATTGAATTTAAGCAGCCAAATGGTTTGGATTTTTTTAAACGCTATGTAAATGATTTTAAAGGCAGACAGATCGAGTTTGAGCAAATTAATGAAAGCACTGTTAAATTGCCGATAAATGATGCGATGGAATTTCTATATACTTATACATGGGGAGAAGAGGCCTATCCGCATGAAGTACAAGAGCAGTTCGGGTACTTTACCCCTGCAGAATATAAAGATGTTATTAAAAGGGTGATTGGCAATAAGGGGAAAGTGCTATTGTTTGACCATTATATACAAGATGGCTATGCAGAGCATCTATTACCGAAAGTAAAATTGATGGATTCCTCTCAAAACGTGGTTAAACTTCCTGACAGCACCTGTTTTATTGTGATTGAAAAACATCTTAGATAGAGCTTTAAATAGTTTTCAAGTAAGGCAAAAAAATGGAGAGAATAGATTTCCGCCTACTTTCACATAATGAAAAAGGATCTATTTTAATAAAGGAACCCTATGGGGAACTTAACATTTCTTTATATAGAAAGTAGGTGGAATGATGGATATTAACAGAGCAAAACAAATACTTTCCTCATCAGCAGAAATAGAAGTAAAGTATAACGGTGCCTCAGTTTGGCTGGAAGATATTAAAGAAAAAGATGCAACCGCAATCGTTCATCTGGTAGGCGGAAGTCAAGAACAAACAGAAGTTGACATTGCAAGCCTAGAAGAAGCTTAAAATCTCTCGCAAGACAACCACGAGGATAGAGGTTCCAGTTGGTAGACAAAAGGAGAGGATCAGAATGTTTTCATTCTGATTCCCTTTTTAACACTTGTAGCGGAAAACAACATCTCTATTAGAAGGGATTACAAAAAAAGAGTATAGGCAAAACTCCTAATTCAAGGAGTTTGTCCTCATTCTGCAACCACTCGTAATAGTGGTTCTTTTTTATGAAAAATATGGTAAAATAGTATTCAAATGGTTTTGAGAGAAAAAGAGGTGAGTTTATGCAAATAAGTCTTAAAGTATATGGCGAGCATGCAAGGATGGTCTCCCATCTTATTGCTAAAAATCCCCATAACTTATATGAAAGAAAAGAGAAAGGCGGGTTAGTGCGCATTGTTTTTACCAAAAACGAGGAGCATGAAGTCCAGATATTATTTTTCGTTACAGTAGATAATATGGAATTAACGAAAAATCAAACTAACTTTTCGTCTATTACACATTATATTAATGATAGAGAAAGTGCTGTCAGCAGTATTTTCTGCTCAGTTTTACGAAAGGCAGTTGGAACTGCATTAAATGGAAAGCCAAAAGATGAATTCAAAGAGTGGGTGAACTATTCTTTTCCCCTAGAAATTACATTTGGACCGCTATCTACCAAGTTAACCAATCATGAATTAGCAGAACTCTTTGAACCTTTAGGATATGAGCTTACGATCGAAAATGGCAAGGTACTTTTACCAAAGTCATTCGCGAAAAAAAGTTCAGCAAAATTTATTACGTTAAAGGCAAAACAGACGATACAAGACTGTTTCCGTCATTTGTTTGTGCTGATTCCAGTAATGGACCAATATAAACATTATTATATTGATGAAAAAGAAGTGGATAAGCTGAAGCGTTACGGAGAAGGATGGCTTTCCTCCCATCCGAAAAGAAATGAAATTATAAAGGAGTCGCTTGTTTTTTCAGATTTAATAGAAAAATCAAGGTTAATAGAATCAAAGCCTTCAGAGGAAAAACAAGCACCTTTGACAAAGAAGAAAAGCTTAAATCAATGGCGCTATGAGAAAATTATAGAAACTGTAAAGAAGCTTCCGCATAATAGCCGAATTGTAGATATGGGTGCTGGAGAAGGAAAGCTAACGGCCCAATTAGGCTTTATAAGCGGAATAGAAGAACTTATCGCAGTAGATCCTTCTGAACGAGAACAGTTAAAAGCTAAAAAAAGAATCGAGGCATTAGTGGATAAGCCTGACTTTCTTCTTCCAACTTTTAAATGGGGCTCTTTATTTTATTATGATAGTGAATTGGAAAAGAAAGATATCTTTATTCTCTGTGAAGTCATTGAGCATATTGACGAAAATCGATTAGGGAAGGTATTTGACACCATTTTTACAAAATACAAGCCTTATCATGTAATTGTGACAACGCCTAATCAAGATTACAATGCTGTCTATGATATGAATGAGGCAAAAAGGCACAGCGACCATCGATTTGAATGGACGCAGCAACAGTTTGAAGAATGGACCAAGTATTGGGAAAGTCATGCTAACTATAAGGTACAAATCGATGGGATAGGTGAATATATAGAAGGTTACGGCTATCCTACACAGATGGCCATATTTTCGCAGAAAAGAGGTGGATAAATGAAAACGATTCGAATACCCTATAACAGTATTGTTTTATTAATAGGACCATCAAATAGTGGCAAATCAACAACATTGGAAAATTGGATAAACAAAGGTTTTCTGCAAGCGGAAGAAGTAATTAGTTCCGATCATTTTCGGAAATTAGTCAGTAATATTGACTTTGTAGACTGGACAAATCAACCTAAAGAAGTAGCTGCCAACTTGATGGAAGAATATAGCCAAATCTCAACAGCGGCCTTTGAAATGATGAAACAAATGATTAGCGCAAGAGCGACATTGAATAAGCGAAGCTATATCGACGCAACCCATTTAAAAGAGGCAGAACGGGAAAAGTATCGACTTCTGGGAAAAAAATATCATGTTCCTGTAGTAGTGATTGTTTTTGATCTCTCTTTATCTGTCCTTCTGGAAAGAGACGAAAAGCGCACCCATCCGAGAGGAAAAGGGAAGGTAAAAAGACAATTTGAAATAATGCGTCAGGAAATCCGCAAAATCCAAAGGGAAAGCTATCACGCAATATATTATATTAGAGATCGGGACGAGTCAGTAAGTATCGAAACAGAAGAAGCTTCGTACTATTTAAATGCTGATAATGGCTTAGATATTATCGGAGATATTCATGGATGTATGGATGAATGTTACGAATTGCTAGAACGTTTAGGTTATATAAAACATGATGATGGGTTATATCGCCATCCAGAAGGTCGGAAATTTGTTTCGGTAGGGGATATTATGAGCCGCGGCCCAAAATCTGCAGAAGCACTTTTCTTTTTCTCTGCTCACCTTAACCATAATCTTGCGTATATGATTGATAGTAACCATGGATGGAAAATAGCAAGATGGCTTGATGGGAAAAAAGTGACACTAAATCACGGAGATGAATGGATTAAAGAAACGTTTACTTCCTTTTCCCTTACATATACAGATGAGCAGATAGAAAAAATAAGAGAAGATTGGAAAACTATGCTTCTTCAGTCACCTTCCCATTATGTTCTGACAAGAAATGGTGTGAAAACAGCAGTTGTTGCTCATGCAGGGATAAAAGATCATTATATTGGCAAACAATCAAACACGATTTCCGATTTTACAAGATATGGAGAAACATTAGGAATGGACACAGATGGGAAGCCGATCCGTGGAGACTGGTACAGAAATCATCTATCAAAAGAATTAATTATTTGGGGACATGATCCGAAACCGGAGCCGCTCTTTGTGAATAATACAATCAATATTGACCAAGGGGTTGTTTTTGGCGGAAAGTTAACGGCTTTTCGTTATCCAGAAAGAGAATTTATTTCGGTTAAGGCTCAAAAGGATTATGCTCAAATTGAAGATAATCCATTAAAAAAATGGCAGGAAACAAGGCTTTCTCTGCCGAATGTTCAGCGATTTATTAATGGTTATAGTGTTTGGACAGATACGTTTGGAGAAATTAGTTGTCCGCAAAATAATGTGAAAGCAGCGATGGACAAGGTGTCCCATTTTACAATTCCCATGGAAGAGTTAATCTATATACCGCCAACGATGAGTCCTCCGTCGCAAACTTCAACAATCGAAGGATATTTGGAACATCCAATCGATGCCTATCATTACTACAAAGATAATGGGATAGACCAAATGGTTGTCGAGAAAAAGCATATGGGCAGCAGAGGGATACTTTTGTTATTTAAGAATCCAGAGGCAGCAGAAAAGTATGTTGGGAAAAGAAGTTTAGGCACTATCTATACAAGAACAGGGAGAGCCTTTTTTTCTATAGAGCTCGAAGAAAAAATTCTGACAAAGCTCCATTATGATCTGACAACTGTAAATTATTTTGATAAGAATCAGACAGACTGGGTATTGCTTGATGCTGAAATCCTTCCATGGAATTTAAAGGCAAAGGATTTAATTATTCAGCAATACGCACATGTGGCTGAAATGAGCGTGATGGATAGAGACAAGATTTACGAGCAGCTTCTTTGTGCGCAGCAAAATGGCATGGCTGTTAATGGCTGGGTAGAAGAATTTGCACAAAAGCGACAAAATGCGCAAAGTTTTAGTGAAGTGTACAATCAATATTGTTGGGAAATTCAACAATTAGAGGATATAAAAATCGCTCCATTTCATATCCTTGCACATAGCAACGAAAGTTATTTTCATCAAACACATCAGTGGCATATGGAACAAAACGAATATTTCAGCACAATTAGCAGTCTTTTTATGAAAACAGATTATCTGATTGTAAATGATGATGAATCATTAAAGAAAGCTGTCAGCTGGTGGGAAGAAATTACGACAGATGGCCATGAAGGGGTTATCTTTAAACCTTATCAATTCCTTGCGAGAAATCCAAAGGGAAAATTACTTCAACCAGCCATTAAAGTAAGAGGACGGAAATATCTTCAAATTATATATGGCATGGATTATTTAGAAAAGGATCAATTAAGACGATTAAAAGACCGTAAAACAGCTAAGAAGCAGCGCAATGCCTTAAAGGAATTGGCTTTAGGAATAGAAGGGATCAATCGTTTTATCCAGTTGGAGTCAGTGGAAAGAATTCATGAATGTGTCCTTGCGACATTGGCTTTGGAAGAAGATCCGATTGATGCAAGATTATAAGATAAAAAGCAAATTCAGAAGGATATTTTCTCAATGAATTTGCTTTCTATCCCAGCTTGATATTTATAAGGGAATGCACTGGTTAATTTTTCATTATCTTTTCCATGCATCGATTATAAGAGAAGGAAATAAAAGCTTTTCCCCGTTATTTCTTTGATCGTATTTTTTGGACCTAAAAATCACGCCATCTTTTCCGTGCCATTCATTTTCATGAAAAACACCTTCTTCATCACAATACTCCAATAAATGTACTTCGAGTCCTGCTAATTCAAACATTTTTGACAATGTTTGATAATTAAGAACAATCTTATGAGTGAAGGCAGGATGGTTTTTAGGCCCGGGCCCTCCGATTTGCACTATTCGTTGATACGATTCATCCGGAAAGAAACCGTCTGGTACAGCACAGCGAATATAACCTCCTGGGTTCAAATATTGATAGCAAAGTGAAGCTGCTTGAACACCTTCCTCAAAGGTGAGATGCTCCCATACATGTTCCGCTAAAATAGCGTCTATGGAACATTTTACAAACTTTAGCCAAGTTGAATCGTCCAATAAGTTAAGCTCATCTTCCTGTGTATGAATCCAGCCAGGATTATTCCTGTATTCCCCAGCACCAATAACAATCTTTATCGTTTCATCCTTCATATGAATCCCTCCATTTTAGAAATTACCATTAGCATACAATATAGAATATAAATTACTTTTTCGACAAGATAAAAATGTTAACGAGTAACAAATAAAAAACAGGCCAAATGACATAGGAATCATCGCCTATCTATTGTAAAATAATAGTACAGAAAGGATTACCTTTTTTCTTGTAAGAATGTATGCGTATTCAAAGAGAGGGGAGATGACAATGAAAAAATTTCTTATAAAAAAAAGAAAAGGAATTCCGTTAAAAAAGAAGCTTATTATTTCCTTTTTAGCAATGCTATTAATTCCGAGTATCTTAATTGGTGCATTTTCTTTTTTATATGCAAACAAGCAGATGGAAAAAGATTTTATAAGCAATGCGAGTACTAATTTAAACATGCTGGATAAGAGTATAACCAATTTAATGTCTGAAAAAATTTATGATGTGTCAGCATTAACAGAAACAATGACGAAAAAACTATTGGAAAAAGATCCGGAAACTCTGCAGAAAACCATTGAGCAGTATAGCCAAGTCCATCCTGAAGTTTCTAGTATCTATATTGGAACAAATGATGGAAAGCTTTTTCAGAAGTCTATGGAGGAAAATAATGATCATATGGATCCAAGGTTGAGAGATTGGTATAAAGCGGCTGTTAATAAACCAGGAGAAGCAGTTATCATGGATCCTTATCTTTCCCCAGTTTCTAAAAAGATGGTTATTACCATTGGAAAAACGATTGCAGATAATGCTGGCGTTATGGCAGTAACCATGAATTTAGATTACTTAGCAGAACTCGCAGGTGAAATAACATTTGGAAAAGAAGGCTATGTCATCTTACTTGATCAAAAGAAACGGTTTATTGTTCATCCAGATGAAAAACAAGGGGGTGTGGTGAAAGCCTCCTATTATGAAACACTTTATAACCGACAAGCTGGCACATTGGATTATTCAGCAGATAAGATTAGTCGGAAAATGGTTTTTCAGACAAATAAGCTGACTGGATGGAAGTTAGCAGGAACGATGGAAAAATCAGAAATTGTCAATCATTCCAAAGATCTATTGTATGCGGTAACAGGGATATTAGCTGTCTCTATTATTATTGGAGGGATCATGATGATGGTGATTGTTTCCTCTATTATCAAACCAATTAAAAAATTGAAAGAACAAGCCATTACAGTGAGTAAAGGGAATTTAACTACGGACATTAACATAACTGCTAAAGATGAAATTGGCGATGTTGCAGCAGCATTTCATACGATGCAAAATAATTTACGACAGCTTATTAGCAATATCGAGCAAAGTTCCGAGAATGTCGCTGCAAGTGCCGGTCAGTTAACAGCAAGTGCGAATGAGGTGACTATTGCATCAGAGCATGTAACCAATACTATCCAGCAAGTAGCTAGCGGTGCGGAAATTCAGACAAAAGGTTTGGATAATAATGTCGATAGTCTTAAGTCTGTCTTAAATGGAACAAATCAAATCGTTATTTTTAGTAAAGAGGTTTCAGATCTTTCAACAGGCACGATAGAAAAAGCATATGCGGGAGGGAACTCCATACAAGCAACACTGGAACAAATGCATGTAATCAATGGGACAGTTGCTGAATCAAATAAAATGATTAAAGAACTCGTAGAACAATCCAAGCATATCGAAAAAATAACAGAAAGCATTACTACTATCTCCGAACAAACGAATCTTCTTGCATTAAACGCAGCGATAGAAGCAGCAAGGGCGGGGGAGACAGGCAAAGGTTTTGCTGTTGTAGCAAATGAAGTACGTAAACTTGCGGAACAGTCTGGACAATTTGCCAGTAATATTTCGCAATTAATTACGGATGTACAGAAAACGACCGAGAATACAGTTCAAAGAATGGCAGAGGTATCACGAGCTGTTCAAACAGGACTAGAAGTAACGGATGAATCTCATATAAGATTTCAAGAAATTGTACATAGTATGAAGGAAATGACCCCACATATTCAAAAAGTTACGGACACTTCAAATGAGATGGCAACCACTCTAAAGGAGGTAAGCATCACAGCAGGCGAATTAGCGCAGATTGCCTCTGATAATTCGGCTTCTTCTGAAGAAGTTGTATCCCTAACGGAAGAACAGCTGGCTGCTATTGAAGAAATTTCAGGTTCCGCAAAGAATTTGTTGAATATGGCGGAACAACTCAAACGAAATCTTCATCAATTTACCTATTAATCGTCATATGAAAAGTACCTCTTGCATAAAGTAGCGTTAGGCTTTATATGCAGGAGGTATTTTCGTGGAAAAAATAAAAGTTTATTTAATAAATGGGTTTCTTGGGAGCGGAAAAACAACAACTCTATTAAAATGTATGGAATATTTTAAAGGGAAAAATAAAAAATATGCTATTATCTTGAATGAACTTGGGGAAACAAATATCGAAAAACATCTTTTTAAAGAGGAGTCACTCTATGAATTGTTAAATGGATGTGTCTGTTGTTCCATCAAAGAAGATTTAAGATCAACACTTAATGACCTAACCGTGACATTGCATAAAGAGAACATAGAAATTGTGTTGTTAGAAGGGACAGGAGTAGCAAATCCTTGCGAAATAATGGAGACATTTAGTGAACAGAGATATAGAGATAATTTTGAGGTCGTTGAAAGAATTTGTTTAATTGACAGCTTGCATTTTACAGAATATACAAGTATTTTTTCGAGCAGCAAAGAAGTGAGGCAGCTGCAGAAAGAGCAAATTGAGAACGGAACAGTATTAGTCCTAAATAAAATCGATCAGCTTTCAAGCAAGCTTGCTGTTGAAAAGGTGGAAAAGCGAATTAGAAAGATAAATCCTGATGCTCCGTTATTACATAGTAACTATGGCCATGGAGTAACAGCATATTTGGAAAAACAGGAAGGTACTAAAATCAAAGACCAATCTATTTCCCATCATCATCACCATCATCATATTAAAGCAATGAAAATAGTTCAAACAACCCCTATGACGAAAAGCGAATTACGAGATTTCTTAAAAAATAATCAAGATAAGTTACTGCGAGCTAAAGGAACAATCAAAAATAGTGATGATCATTCTTGGTATCATTTTCAATATGCTTCTGGTTTGCTAGAATGGCAAAAAGTAAAGGAATATCTTCCTGATCGAAAAGGAGAGATCATTTTAATAGGTGAAAAATTACCTGAAAAAGTAATTCTATAATACTTTCTTTGTGTATCTTAATCGAATCTAGCATAAGATACACTATTTTTTGCATAGATAGGATAGGACAAGCATAGATATAAACTGTATAAGGATACATGATCGAAGAAAAGGAGTATGCTATGTCTATCCCAACTCGTATGAAGGATATTTTTATCTTTTGCTTATTTATCGCTTTAATGTATCTATTTTTTTTCGGGGATCTTTATGTGGCAAAGCAATGGAGCTTCGCATTGCCAGATCAAATAAAAACTATTTTTGTGTTATTTCTTGGGATTTTGCTTGAGGCACTTCCGTTTTTATTATTAGGTGCTATCGCCTCCTCTATAATTAATATTTATATTTCAGAAGAGTATATTGCTAGAATTATGCCGAAAAACCCAATAGCGGCCATTGGTGCTGCTTTAATTGCTGCAGTGATTACACCAGTCTGTGAATGTGCCATTATTCCAGTTGTTCGCAGATTAATTCAAAAAGGAATTCCTGTCCATATTGGTGTTGTCTTGTTAATGGGAGCTCCAATTCTTAATTTTATCGTTTTTGGCAGTACGTACTATGCCTTCCAACATAATTTATCGATTGCATACGGACGTTTTATCATTTGCGTATTGGCAGCCATTATAGTGAGTCTCATTATTTATTTCTTTTTTTCGAAACAAAAGGTATTAAAAACACAAAGGGAAGATTTAATGGCAGCCGTTCCTACTAATGAAAACAAAGGTGATTCTAAATGGAAAGGAATTTTGCATCATACGTGTCATGAATTCTTTACGATCGGGAAATATTTCATTGTTGGAGCAGTATTTGCAAGTGTTGCCCAAGTATATTTAAAGGATAGTTTTATCATGCAGGCGGGGGAATCACCAATTGAAGGAACAGCAGTAATGATGGGGCTAGCATATGTGCTATCACTTTGTTCAGAGGCAGATGCTTTCGTAGCAGCTTCCTTCTCCAAGATGTTTACCCCTGAAGCGATTATTGGTTTTTTAGTTTTTGGACCAATCCTTGATTTTAAGAATACATTTGTCATGATGGCCTCTTTTCGGGTGAAATTCGTATTCGTGTTTATTACGATTGTTACAATGATTGTCTTCTTGCTTTCGCTAGCTTCACGATTCATTTTGTTTTCATGACACATATAAGGAGGAAAAATGGTGAAAATTAAATGGAGTCCAACCTGGCAATTAGCAAACGAACTGCAAGGAATTGTGCTGATTGGCTTCAGTCTCCTTATTTTCAAGTTATTGGTGACAGGAGATGTCGGACAGCTTGTTGCCCCTAAAATGGTGCCATTATTAGGTATAACGATGACATTAATGTTTCTTCTTGGTTTTTTCCGGTTGTTAAATAGCAACTTAAAGGGAGCAGATTGTGATTGTGATGTATGCGACGAGAATGCCTCTTTCCTGAACCTTACTTTTTCTTATCTGCTATTCTTTAGCCCGTTGATGTTGTTTTTTACCTTACAAGACATGTCGATTGATAAAAGCATGCTCCCAAATATTCAATTTGAGCAAGGACAAACCTTTTCTGTTAGTGAAGGTCAGCTCAAAACCTCTGAAAAAGAAGATATGATTACAATTGAAGATGACAATTATTTGCAGACAATGGATATGATTCATACAAATTTGGATGATATGGCGGGTAAAGAAGTGATGATTACGGGTTTTATTCATCGGGAAGAATCCTTTTCCGATAATCAAGCAGTTATTGCAAGATATGTCATGACCCATTGTATTGCAGATTTAGGCTTGTTTGGTTACATGCTGGAGGGCGAAGTTGGTGGATTACAAAGTGATCAATGGTATGTGATAACAGGAAAATTGGATAAGAAGGAATATGAGGGTCAAATAATGCCTATCATTAAACTAGAAAAGGCCGAAGAAACAATAGCACCTGATGAAGATTACATATATTCATTAGACTAATAGGCTACCATTCTTGCATTATTCCTATTTTTTCGTTAAAATTTAAGAGAATTCAATTAAATATAAGCGGGGGCTTGTGGAAACAGGCTGAGAGTATGGCTAATCTGCCATTGACCGAATGAACCTGTTGGATAATGCCAGCGTAGGGAGGTGTAATGGGATCAAAACACTTTGCTTAGGCGTAGTGTTTTTATTTTGCCATAATTGCTGAAAAATCGCACGGCGCTTCCTTCGTATCCGTGTTAGGAATTCAGTTAGTTATGGCTTTTTTTGTTTGTACGTAATTTATTTCACGTTTGAAACGGGAAGATGCCATTGTAAGCATATCTATATTTGAGGAGAATAAATCGGCCTCAGAAAATACTATCTGCAAAGGTACTATGAAAGGGAATTCCCGTGAGAGGGAGATCACTTTGCCATCAAAACGTTAATAGTCTTAAGATTAATAGGGAACTTTAGAAAGGAAATGAGATTAAGAGATGAATGAAAAAGTTGACATGGTAATTCCGGCTATTTTAACAAAACTTCGAAAACATGTTCCGTTGGTTCATAATATTACTAATGTTGTTGTTACTAACTTTACGGCAAATGGATTACTAGCATTAGGAGCTTCACCGGTAATGGCATATGCAAAGGAAGAAGTTGCAGAAATGGCAGCAGTAGCGGATGCTCTTGTCCTAAATATTGGAACACTAACAGCTGAAAATGTAGAGAGTATGATTATTGCTGGGAAGGCTGCGAATCAGGCGAATACACCCGTAATTTTAGACCCTGTTGGTGCAGGAGCTACTAGTTACCGTACGGAATCTGTGCACCGTATTATGAAGGAAGTAAAAATCAGCTTGCTTCGCGGAAATGCAGCAGAAGTAGCGAATGTAGCTGGAATTAAAGCAAAAATGAGAGGAGTAGACTCTGTCGGCGAACATAATAATCAAGGAATCGCGCTGGAAGCTGCAAAGCTTTTACAAGTACCAGTGATTATAACAGGTGAACAAGATATAGTCGCAGTTGACGGGAAACTGGCTATTATCCATAATGGGCATTCCATGTTAACAAAGGTTACAGGAACAGGTTGTTTACTTTCCTCCATTCTTGGTGCATTTATTGCAGTAGAAAAGGATATCTTTCTTGCTTCTATAGCTGGTTTAGTAGCATATGGAGTTGCATCAGAACATGCTTTTGAAAAGACGAGTGAAGAAGGTCCAGGAAGTTTTCAAATCGAATTATTAAATCAATTATCGAAAATAAAGGAAGAGAATGTAAAAGAAGCGATGAGAGTGGAGATTAAGAGGGGGTAATTTTATGGCTACAGCAAAAGCATTAACAATAGCAGGGTCAGATAGTGGCGGAGGAGCTGGAATCCAAGCAGATCTAAAAACCTTCCAAGAACTTAAAGTATATGGAATGAGTGCCATCACCGCTATTACCGCGCAAAATACCCGAGGTGTAGATGGGGTATACCCAATGACGCTTGAGGCAATTGAGAAACAACTAGAATCTATCGCAGTGGATTTACGACCAGATGCGTTAAAAACAGGTATGCTATTTAATAGTGAAATAATTGAATTGGTAGCGGAAAAGATAAAAGAGTATCATTGGAAAAATTTGGTGATTGACCCTGTGATGATCGCTAAAGGTGGTGCTAATTTATTGCAGAAGGAAGCAGCAGAGTCCATGAAAAGAAAGCTCCTCCCTCTAGCTACTGTTTTAACACCGAATATACCAGAGGCAGAGGTATTAACAGGGATGGATATTCGAAATATAGAGGAAAGGAAAGAAGCTGCCAAAAGATTAAATGCGATGGGGGTTGCTTATGTCGTTATAAAAGGTGGACATGGGGCCGAGAAGGAAGCTATTGATCTATTATTTGATGGCAGCGATTTTTCAAGCTTGGTGGCGGAAAGAATTCCAACGAAAAATACGCATGGAACAGGATGTACTTTTTCGGCTGCGATTACAGCGGCCCTTGCCAATGGTTATTCTATTAATGAAGCTTTCCGATTAGGGAAGGATTTTATTCATCAAGCTATAAAAAATGATCTTCATATAGGCAGTGGACATGGTCCAACCAACCATTGGGCTTACCAAGAAAGCAAAAGATAATATGGGGGATATATGACAACTTATACAAAAGAACGAATAAAACAATTGTTGAAAATTTATTTTATAACGGGAAGCAACAATAGTACATCTGATCCAAAAGTTATTTTGGAAGAAGCACTTAAAGGCGGGATATCCATTTTCCAATTTCGCGAAAAGGGAAATGGGGCATTAAGAGGAGAAGACAAAATTCAACTGGCAAAAAGGTTGCAAGAACTTTGCAAGCAATATCATGTTCCATTCATTGTGAATGATGATATTGAATTAGCCTTGGCCATTGATGCTGATGGGGTACATATCGGTCAAGATGATGAAAATGCCATAAAAGTTAGAAACATGTTAGGTAATAAACTGTTGGGGGTTTCTGCTCACTCCATAGAGGAGATTAAAGCAGCGATAGAGGCAGGAGCGGATTATATTGGCATAGGTCCTATTTACCCAACAAGTACGAAAAAGGATGCCAAAGCAGCACAAGGCACCTCTCTTATTGAAAAAGTAAGACAAGAGAACATTTCGATACCGATTGTTGGGATAGGGGGAATTACTACTGAAAATGCTCCTCCTGTTATACAAGCAGGAGCAGATGGAGTTGCTGTTATTTCGGAAATAAGTTTGGCAGAAAATCCTTATAAACAAACGATAAACTTAAGAAAAGCAGTTTTTAACCAAGCATAAGTTATATTTTTTTAAGTAAAATGGCAAGAGTTTATATTTTTTGCGGAAAATAGACATTCACCCAACCCAAATATAGCTGCCTGCATACAATGGTTTTGTAGAGGAGCTAGAATAAAGAAAATATAAAGGCTCCTTATTCGTTAACCAAAAAAGAAATGGTTAATCTACTACAAAAGAGAAAGGGAGATGTATATATGTACGGTTATGGTGGATATGGATGCGGATATGGTACTGGAGCTGTTGGTGGTGTTGGCTACGGTGGCGGATTTGCATTAATCGTAGTATTGTTTATCTTATTAATTATCGTCGGTGCGACATTTATTTGTTAATAAAAGATAAAAAGCTGACCTTGTGTCAGCTTTTTTTACATATAAAAGAATTTACGTTTTGTTCATTAATGGGTATTTTTAAAATATAAATGGTAACGGTTTCGGAAAAATATCGAAAAATACATACAATTATCGTAATAAAACAACAGGTATAATAAAATAAATATAATATTTTAAGTTTTAAGAAAATTAAATTTAAAATACTTATTGACAGAAAATTTAATATGGGTAAAATAAAGTTATTAGAGTGTTAGATTATATGACACTCGATGGCAAAATAACGTACATAAAGGGGGAAGGTAACTTAATGGAAAATTTAGAGTTTTTAATGAACAGCTTGTGGACGATGATTGCTGCAATTTTAGTTATTTTTATGCTTGGTGGATTTATCTTATTAGAAGCAGGTTCCACAAGAATGAAAAATGCAGGCCATATTGCTGGTAAAACAATTTTTACATTTGGGATAGCTTCGTTAGTTTTCTGGGCTGTTGGTTATGGATTTATTTTTGGAGACAATGCTAATTTCTTTGTCGGAATGAGTGAGTTTTTCTACAATGGCGGTAGCGTTGGCCAAATAGATGGAGATGGATTACAAACTACTGTTTTCTTCGTCTTCCAACTAGCGTTTGCAGGGATTTCTTTAACAATTGCACTTGGTGGTTTTGCGGAGCGTGCGAAATTATCTGTATATCTAATTTTCTCCGTATTATTCGGTATATTGGTTTATCCTATCATTGCCCATTGGATTTGGGGAGGCGGCTGGTTAGCTGAGCATGGAAAGCAAGACTTTGCGGGCTCAACTGTTGTTCACTTAACTGGTGCAGCAGCGGCTCTAGCAGCTACGATGCTTTTAAAGCCGCGTATTGGAAAATACAATGCTGATGGTTCGGCTAACCCGATATTTGGTCATAACCAAGTTTATACAGCGTTAAGCGTATTAATTCTTTGGGTCGGTTGGTTCGGATTCAATGCAGGTAGTACAGTTTCTGTAGCAGACGGTTTCTTTGGATATGTTGCTTTAAATACAAACTTAGCAGCAGCAGCTGGCGCAGTAGCAGCACTACTAATTTCCTGGATTGTTTTAGGAAAGTCAGATATTACAACCATGCTAAATGGTGCCTTAGCAGGTCTCGTTGCCATCACAGCATCTTGTGCATTCGTTGAGCCTTGGGCAGCAGTAGTAATTGGTTTAATTGCTGGAGTACTGGTATTTTATAGTGTTCGCTTCTTCGAGAATAGAAAAATCGATGATCCAATTTTTGCACTATCTGTTCATGGTACTGCGGGAATTTGGGGAACACTATCTAATGGATTATTTGCAACAGCAGAGTTAGCGGAATATACGGGAGTAGGGAAAGCTGGTCTATTTTATAACGGAGGCTTTGGGCAATTAGGCGTGCAGGCGCTTGGTGTTATAACTTGTGGGTTATTCGCTTTTGCAATAAGCTATGTCATTCTATTTGTTATCAAGAAGGTTAGCGGACTACGAGTAACAGAAGAAGAAGAAATTATGGGCTTAGATATTAGTGAACATGGTTCATATGGTTACCCGGAAGCATTCTTGTCAAAAGACGAAACAAAAAGCTTATAAAATCAGACGTTTAATAGTCGCGATTAAGAAAACAGCCTGTAAATTAAATGAGGATAGAAGTCTCGCTGAAAAGTGAGACTTTTATCTTTTTTCATAAATCAATTGCAAATAAGAACATGTTATGATAGACATACAGATTAATATAAATATCGACTAAAGAAGGAAGTGCATGGATGTGCTCTAAAAATCATAGATTAAATGAATGGAAAAGAGAAAAGGAACTTTTTTTACAAACAACCACTTATCAAAACACTCAATTAAATGATTTTTACGATGAACTATTTATGGAGTTATTTCAATTCATCCTTTTTGAATATAAAAAAAATTATGGAGAACCTCCATGCTCATTTGTCTGGTTTGTTACAGGAAGCGCTGGCAGAAAAGAGCAAGGCATCTTTAGCGATCAAGATCATGGCATTATCTATGAAAGCAATGACGAAAACAGCAATCAATATTTTATCCATTTTGGAGAATGGCTAAGTGATGCGCTAAATGAAATAGGTTATCCATATTGTGAAGGGAAAGTCATGAGTAGTAATCCAATCTGGTGCAAATCCGTAGAAGAATGGAAACACCAATTACAGCAATGGATGGAAAAAGAAAACTGGGAATCAATTAGATTTTTGCAAATCTTTTATGATAGTAGACAACTATTTGGAGAGGAAAATTATGTTCAAGAGTTGAGAAGTTATATTCATCAGTTCTGCGTTCTTCATCCAATGCTTCTAAAAAGATTTATGAATAATGTAATGCGTATAAAAAAAGGGGTCGGAATATTTGGCCAATTTTTTGTTGAAAGAACAGGAAGTCACAGAGGATCGATTCATTTGAAGCATACGATGTATTTACCGTATGTCAATTCGATTAGACTTCTCTCTATTAAGGAAAAAATCCAGCAAACATCGACGTTAGAACGCATTCAAACATTGAGAACGATGGAGACATATGACAACTGGTTAAAACCATATGAAAGCTCTTTTCGGAGAATATTAGATTATCGCATTAATTCATTTAAAGAGGCAAAAACTTATGAAGATGTTCACTATTTGAATATAAAAGAGTTAACGAAAGAGCAAAGACAAGAAATAAAAGGATTAATGCGCCATGGCATCAAATTATATCATCAAGTACAAAGGATAATTGAAAAAGGGTGTTAAAATGGGAGTCGAATCGTTTCTTCAATATATGAGAGATTTATATGGAAAAGTAAATTCGAGTGTATTGCACGCTACTTCAAGTGGGAGTAATTCTCAGCAAATTGCTTTTATGAGACAGCTTCAAAAGGATTTAAAGGTTGAGGCTGCCTCTAGGTTACCATTAAATAATTTAAAAGCAGTTGTTTTTGATATTGAAACAACGGGATTTTTACCTGATAAAGGCGATCAAATTATTTCAATAGGTGCTATAAAAGTAGAGGGGAGCGATATTTTAGATGAGCAATTTTATACATTAGTAAACGCTAGAGTAGAGATACCAGAAGAAATAAGCCGCTTAACAGGAATTAAAACTGAAGATTTACTTGATGCGCCGTCTTTATCTGATGTTCTTGTGCGATTTTTTGGTTTTGTAAAAGATGATACGCTCATTGCTCACCACTCTTCCCATGAGAAAAGCTTTATGCAGTCTGCATGCTGGAGAAGTTTTAAAACACCATTTAAGCATCGAATCGTTGATACTTCTTTCTTGTTTAAAATCGTTGAACCACAACAAAGAATATTGACATTAGAGGAATGGTGCGAATTTAGTGATATTCCAGTCATTAATCGTCACCATGCCTTAGGAGATGCTAAATTAACTGCTGTTCTATGGTGTCAGTATTTACAAAGGGCTGAACAATTGGGCTGTCGCACGTTACAGGATATATATGAAAGGCTAGCATGTCGATAAAATAGAGGACAAAGTTTTAACAATTTACTGGTGGTGAATGTAAATGGATGTGTTTGAGACAAAAAGACTGTTATTAAGAGGATGGAAGGAAGCGGATTATAAAGATTTATATGAATATGCGCAAAAGGAAGAAGTAGGTCCGTTTGCGGGCTGGTCACCACATAAAAGTGAACAAGAAAGCAAAGACGTAATCCGCTATTTTTTACAGAATGAAAATTCATATGCGATTGTTTGGAAAGAAGAGAATAAGGTGATTGGAAGTATTGGTTTTCATGAACGAATGCCTGATGTTAAACTCTCTCATTTAGCACAGCGCGAAGTAGGTTTTGCCCTTAACCCCCGGTATTGGGGAAGAGGGGTTGTGCCAGAAGCAGTCAACCATCTATTAGAATATGGATTTGAAAAATTGTGTTTGGATTTAATATGGTGTGGTCATTTTGATTTTAATACGAAGTCAAGACGAGTAAATGAAAAATGTGGGTTTCGTTATAAATTCCAAAAAACCAATCACTATAAACTTTTTGATAACCAGTTAATTACAAGCGTTTATTATTGTATGACGAAAGAGGAGTATTTTAAAAAAATACGAGAAGCTTCAGTAGGTGTATCCCATACAAATCAAGTAAGAAGCACATAATAGAGACCGCTTCCCTAAAGGTGGAAGTGAATAATGAATAGGCTGCCTCGAACTTATCGGGCAGCTTTTTTGTATGAATTTTGGTAATTAAAAAGCACTTCGATCAAAACATTTAATTAATAGGGGGATATTAAAGACGGATAGAGGAAATTAATCCAAAAAAAAGTCGCTTCATAGAAGCGAAAAGAGACATTGGATTAAAGATTGAATCGATAACTATATATAGTGTGATTTTATAAAAAAACAACTATATATTGATTTGATAGTATCATACAATTTATTTTTACGCAATTATTTTCTATTAAATTAATCTAGGAAACAATGAGTAATACAATATAAAACAAGAGGATAAATCCTATGCCGAATAGTATTAGGTATTTCGTCCACATCGAGGAAAGCTTTTTTCGCTCTCGATTTTTAGTAAAGCCAATAAAAGATAGAGTGTTTTTGTATAACACAAAATAAATCAAGGCAAATCCTATATATTGTAAAATAAATAATCCTGTTAAAGACTGCTTTCCCTTTAAAAATTCCACATTAGGAAATGAGTAACCAGTAATAAGTTTTATAATCGTATCGTTAACTGTTCCGAAAATGGCAAATAAAAGGACCGCAGAAAATAGTATTTTAACAAAGTCTAAATAATAATAAGAAATTCTCTTCATATATTCCTTCCTTTTCTTTTGTAAATATTTTTCTCACCAGAACACAGAATACCATAAACAACGAGGAAATGATAAAGGAAATTCTATCTGTGTTGAACATTTAGTGCTGCGATTTTCGTAAAATCGGTAAATTAAAAGAGATAATTTAGGGAAAAATAATGATAGTTTTAAAAGGGAGAACAATAAAAAAATTCATATTATACTAAAAACGTTCACAAAACGTCAAAAATATGATAATATTTGATTGTTTTTGAAAGAAAATGCTTGAAATGTGAAATCGTTTACAGTATGATGTTCTTAAATTAAGTTGTTTTTTAATGAGGGTAAAAATCATATTTATCGTATCCTGTTTAGTTAAGGTTAATCACCTCAAAGAAAATGACATAATCCCAAGACATACCCTAAAAGGGAGCGTGATAATCTTGTTAACACCTGAAAGGCATGAACTTATTTTACAATTACTGAAACAACATAGTGTTGTGAAAATTCAAGATTTGATAGATGTTTTGAATACTTCAGAATCCACCATCAGACGCGATTTAACTCAATTAGAGCAAGAAGGGTTCTTGAAACGGGTGCATGGTGGAGCAGCTAGGCTCCAAAGGAAAATAACGGAGCAGAGTATGAGTGAAAAAGCGTTCAAAAACCTCCAAGAGAAAAAAATGATTGCGGCATACGCAGCAAAGCTAGTAGAAGATGGAGATAGTATATATTTGGATGCTGGTTCAACCATTAAAGAAATGATTCCATTCTTAAAGAATCGAGACATTGTTGTGGTAACGAACGGACTTACGCATATGACAAGCTTACTTGAAGCTCGTATTCAAACCTATATAACAGGTGGTTATGTCAAAGAAAAAACAAACGCGTTAGTCGGTCGTGGCGCATTATTAAGTCTTGATAACTATCGATTCGATAAATGCTTTATGGGTGTCAATGGTATTCATCCTGAATATGGGTATACTACTGCTGATCAAGAAGAAGCAATGGTGAAAAGCAAAGCATTATCATTATCAAGAGAAGCTTTTTTTGTCGCAGATGATAGTAAATTTTCCGAAGTTTACTTTGCAAAGATAGCTGATTTGCACAATGCTTCTATTATTACTAACTATCTGGATGAAGAGGTAAACGATTTATATTCAAGGAAAACTAGCATAAAGGTTGTGAAAGAATGATTTATACCCTAACTTTAAATCCTTCTGTCGATTATATAATCGAAGTGGCAGAAGTGCATTTAGGAGAACTAAATCGCTTAGAAAAAACAAGTAAATTTGCAGGTGGAAAAGGAATAAATGTTTCAAGAGTGTTAAAAAAAATGGGCGTGCAAAGTAAAGCGTTAGGATTTGTCGGCGGATTTACTGGAAGCTTTATTGAAACACAACTATTATCAGAAATGATTGAAACAGATTTTGTGAAAGTAGAAGAAGATACACGTATCAATGTGAAGTTAAAGAGTGATACAGAAACAGAATTAAACGCAAATGGTCCCGCTATTTCTGAAGTAAAGTTTCAGGAATTGAAAGAGAAGATTGCTGCTCTAACGTCAGAAGATCTACTAGTTTTAGCTGGAAGTGTTCCGTCTACTCTTCCTAAAACCACCTATGAAGAGCTAGTCAAAATCTGTCACGCAAATAATGTTTCTTTCGTCGTAGATGCAGAAGGTGAATTATTAAAAGCAGTCTTGCCTTATCAACCGTTTTTAATCAAGCCTAATCATCATGAACTGGGTGAATTGTTTGGGGTAACTATTTCGACTCCAGAAGAAGCGATCCCGTATGGAAAAAAACTATTGGAAATGGGAGCGCAAAATGTGATCGTCTCTTTAGCAGGTGATGGCGCAGTCTTGATTACTCAACACGAAGAAATTATTAGTACGGTTCCGAAAGGGCAAGTGAAAAGCTCAGTTGGCGCAGGAGATAGCATGGTAGCAGGCTTCTTATCTAAATATGAGGAGACACAGGATATAAAAGAATCCTTCCGCTATAGTATTGCCTCAGGAAGTGCGACTGCTTTTTCAATTGGATTATGTACAAAGGAAAAGGTAGAAGAGCTTCTTCCGCAAGTCCAAGTACAATCATAATCGATACACACCATTTCATAAGAAAGATAGATGAAAGTGGATAAAAATATAAATAAAAAGGGAGCGTTATGGAATGAAAATTACTGAATTATTAACGCAAGAGACTATCCTTTTGAATATTGAAGGAAATGGTAAGCTTGATGCCATTAATCAGTTAGTGGATATTCTTCATTCAGCGGGGAAATTAACAGATAGAGAAACGTATAAGCAAGCGATTTTAAATAGAGAAGAGCAAAGTACAACGGGAATTGGCGAAGGAATAGCAATTCCCCATGCAAAAACGAGTGCTGTAAAAACTGCTGCTATTGCGTTTGGGCGATCAAGCAGTGGTGTCGATTATGAATCATTAGATGGACAGCCGGCGAATTTATTTTTTATGATTGCTGCACCAGATGGAGCTAACAATACTCATCTCGAAGCACTTTCAAGACTATCTACATTATTGCTTAAAGAAGAAGTGCGCAGTAAGTTATTAACTGCAACTACAAAACAAGATGTAATATCAATAATTGACAGCTATGATGTAGAGGAAGAAACGGTTGACGAAAATATTGCCGATAAGAAGAATTTTATTGTGGCAGTAACTGCTTGTCCAACCGGTATTGCTCATACTTACATGGCAGCAGATTCATTAAAGGCAAAAGCAGCTGAAATGGGTGTTGATATTAAAGTTGAAACAAATGGTTCCGGTGGGGCAAAGAATGTTCTGACAGCAGAGGAAATTGACAAAGCAACAGCTGTAATTGTTGCTGCTGATACAAAAGTGCAAATGGAACGCTTCAACGGGAAACATGTGGTTGAAACACCTGTTGCAGATGGTATTCGAAAACCTGAGGAATTAATCAATCGCGCTATTAACCAGCAAGCACCGGTATATAACGGTGGATCAGGCTCTAATTCCGGCGAAGTTAACACAGGAAAAAAAGGCATTGGTAGTCAAATTTACAAACACTTAATGAACGGTGTTTCGAACATGCTGCCATTTGTTGTTGGTGGCGGAATACTAATTGCTATTTCCTTTATGTTTGGTTATAACTCAGCTGATCCGAATGACCCGAGTTATAATGCTTTTGCTGCTGTTATTAAATATATTGGTGGCGATAATGCCTTTGCATTATTAGTGCCAGTTCTTGCTGGTTTTATCGCGATGAGTATCGCAGATCGCCCAGGTTTTGCTCCTGGTATGGTTGCAGGATTTATGGCTGCTCAAGGTGGTGCTGGTTTTCTTGGTGGATTAATTGGCGGATTCTTAGCTGGTTATTTAGTTATCGGTCTAAAGAAAGTGTTAGAAGTACTTCCTAGATCATTAGAAGGAATTAAAACGATTCTACTTTACCCATTACTAGGAATTTTCTTTACTGGCCTTATTATGAATTATGTGATTATGGAACCTGTTGCAGCTATTAACACTGGTATGACAAATTGGCTGTCAAATATTGGTACGGGTAATGCCGTCTTCTTAGGAATTATCTTAGGGGCAATGATGGCGATTGATATGGGTGGACCAATCAATAAATCGGCATATGTTTTTGGAACAGGGCTAATTGCAAACGGTGTATTTGAGCCAATGGCTGCTATTATGGCTGGTGGAATGGTACCGCCATTAGCAATTGCTTTAGCAACAGTTTTATTTAAAAAGAAATTTACAAAGCAAGAAAAGGATGCAGGTTTAACAAACTTTATTATGGGTCTTTCCTTTATTACAGAAGGTGCTATTCCTTTTGCAGCAGGTGATCCGTTACGCGTTATACCATCTGTTGCAGTTGGTGCGGCAGTTACGGGTGGACTATCAATGTTCTTCCATATCGGTTTAAGAGCACCACACGGCGGTGTGTTCGTAGTTGGATTGGTTGATGGAAATCCATGGCTATACCTATTGGCTATTGTAATAGGGGCGATCATATCAGCTTTATTGTTAGGATTAGTAAAGAAGCCTGTTCAACAAAAATAAGTATAGAAAAAGCTGTAAATTGACTTTACTCGTTAATTTACAGCTTTTTTAATATGATCAAAGAACTGATGGAAGTTTTTCTATTGGTTTATTTTATTTTCTTTCTTTTCTTCTTGACCATCCACGTACTTTAAACGAAAGAAGGCAGCGATCGCAGCGATTAATGTGATTGCACTTAGTAAATAAAATTGTAAATGGTCGATATGCTTCATTAAAATTGCCATAATAGGTGGTCCTGCAGCGACTCCGATAAACCGCATACTGCTATATATACTTGTGATGGTTCCTCTTTCTTTTTTTTCAATTCCCTCCGTAATAAGGGCATCAAGAGGTGGTAAACTAGCACCAATGCCAATGCCAGCCACTGTAAGAAAGAGAATGATAAACCACATATTGTCCGAGAAGTTGAGTGCAATCGTACCAATAATGATTGCAAGCAATCCAATAAAAGTAATCCAGCGCATTAAGTTTTTGTCTTTTTTAATTTTTTTCCCGGTAATATAGGAAGTAAGACATAAAGCACCAAGCGGTATAGCAAGATAGAGCCCTTTTTTAACATTTTTTATATGATATTTTTTTTCTAATATATCTGATAGGTAAAACATTTCGGCAAATAATACAAACATAACGATTACCCCAATAAAGAAAATGGCATAGAGCCATTTTTTATCTTTATGCATTGTTTCTTTTGTATGCTGAATAAATTCCTTAAATGGTGCAGGTTTTTCTTTACTTTTTGGTGATTTTACAAAGATCAAAATCAAAACGATGGAAACCAAACAGAAGACAGGAATAGACATAAATGGGATGAACCAAATAAATCCTGCCAAAAAAGCTCCAAGAATGGGACTAAGTACTTTCCCAAAAGTGTTAGCTGTTTCAATAACTCCTAAAGTACTACTAACTTGTTCTTCATCCTTAAACAAATCACCTACTAGTGGCAATACTATTGGGAAGGCCCCAGCTGCTCCAACACCTTGAAGAGCCCGTCCAATAAGGATAATCCAGTAACTGTTATCCATCAGCCATGCAGCTAAACCAGAAATTACACCGCCAACACCTGCGATTATTAGGCTGGGGATAATCACTCGTTTACGACCGATACGATCAGATAGATATCCTGCCACTGGAATTAATATGATCGCTAAAACGGAATAGACTGTAATAATCATACTAACTTGAAAAGAGGATATATCCAGCTTTTTTTCAATCGAAGGCAATACTGGAATCAGCATACTGTTTCCAAGGGTCATTACTAATGGGATGGAAGAAAGTGAGAATATCGCCATTTTTGAAACCTTGACATTTTGCTTCTTCGCTGTCTTTTGTGCTTTGTTTGTAAGGTTTACTATGTTTTTATCATCATTTACATGATCCATTTTCATTCTCCCTGCTTTCAAATAGTTAACTATAGTTAATATGTACAGTCATGGCAAAAAATAAAGCATTTTCTTTCATCCAAAAACTGGATTTCATTATTTGGTTTACAAGCACTTTTCGTACAATAATATGGTATGATGAAATAAAAATAGTGGTGGTGTTTAATTAGTGGGGAAAATTATCACACTTAGTATTGGGAAGGAAAAAACATTTATATGGAAAAATAAAAGTATTTCTTCCGCGATTGGCAAAGAAAAAGTGAGTGAAGTCAGTCTAACATTTGATGGTTTTGTAGGCGATGGTGTTGCTAATCCAGCATTTCATGGTGGCAAGGAAAGGGCTGTCTGTTATTATCCTTTTGAACATTATAAAAAATGGGAAGACGAATTTAAAACAAAAATAAATCCTCCGGCGTTGGGGGAAAATATATGCGGAACGGAATTCACAGAAAAAAATACATATATTGGGGACATTTTTTCTTTAGGAAATGCTATTGTTCAGGTAACACAAGGAAGAGTACCATGTTCAACCATTTCAAAATATAATCAGATTGATCCATTTTTAAGTAGAATTGTGGAAACTTGTTATACCGGCTATTTTTTAAAGGTATTAGAAGAAGGCGTAGTCAGCGAACATTCTACGATGGAGCTAATAGAACGTCCGCAGAACAAGATATCAGTTTGGGACGCAACAAAAGTAATGCTTCTTGATCGTACAAATAAAGAAGCAATGCTTTCCATCCTGCAAATTGACGAATTAGCAGAAGATTGGAAGAATCGTTATAGAAAGGCACTTCAAAAAGTAAAATGAATTTTTGGGGAAAATGGTTGACTTTTATGTGAGAGTTCACTATTATGTAATTAACATATCGAACGGCAATGATGAAGAGTAGTATCTTTATTGAAAACGTCAGAGAGCTGGTGGTTGGTGTGAACCAGTGTGGACGATAAAGAGAATGGACTTCTGAGCTTCTAAACCGAACCAACCTTTGTAGTAGGCTTTAGCGAACGTCTCATCGTTACAAGAGACAGAAATTTGTCTAATAAAGACTGATTTCTTAAAGTGAGCTTAATTTTATTAAGCTAATGAAGGTGGCACCACGGGTTTCTCGTCCTTTTTATAGGAGAGAGACCCTTTTTTATTTTCAAAAAAATATGGCAAAACAATGAGGAAGAGTAGTAAGTATAAGAAAGATGTTAAAGAGAGTCGGTGGCTGGTGTGAACCGATACATTGATTATACTGAATGGACTTCTGAGTGGGGGCTTGAAAAAGAAGTAGGGCCTGACGGTATCCCCCGTTACTGGGATAGAGTATAATATTGTACTCGTAAAGAGAGAGCGAAGCTTCGCTCTAACCAGAGGTGGTACCGCGGTTTATGAATCGTCCTCTATTTGCAAATAACAATGCAAATAGGGGACTTTTTTTATAGAATTTTATAGATGAGCACTTTTCAAAAGCATCTGACTAGGAGGATTTATGATGGAAAATAGCATTTTGTTAATCGATGAAATCCAAGGAGATACACTGACACCCATTAGTATTTATCAAAGATTGTCTGGAAAAAAGAAATTTTTGCTCGAAAGCTCATTAAAACATGAAGATTCTGGAAGATTTTCTATCATTGGCTGCGATCCAACCTTTGAAGTTATAGGGAAAGGATTGGAAACAACTATTGTGGAAGGGGAAAAGCGAGAACAAAGAAAAGGAAGAGCACTCGATTTTATTAACGAATTTTTACCTGAAAACAAAGCGACGCTTCCCTTTCAACTACCAGTTAATGCGGGAGCATTTGGATATGTTGGGTATGACAATATCAGACTATATGAAAACATTGGCCCAGAAGCAAAGGATGAAATCGGGATTCCAGATGTGCATCTAATGTTTTTTGAAGATTTGGTAATTTTTGATCATTCAGAACTTAAAGTTTATTTAATTGCTAGCCCATTAAAGCACACAACAACGGAAAAAGAGTTAAAGTTCCGCCTTCAGATAAGAAAGTTAGAGATTACTGCACCATATAAAGAAGATTCACCTGAAGTAAAGGTAACTCCCTTTCAAGCAAGTATGTCAAAAGAACAATTTATGGAGAAAGTGAAGAAAGCAAAACAATATATTTTAGAAGGAGACATCTTTCAAGTAGTTCCATCGCAGAGAATGACAGCTGAGATAGAAGGATCACCATTTTCTTATTATCGTAAATTGCGTATCAAAAATCAGTCCCCTTATATGTATTTCTTTGATTTTGAAGATTATGCAGTGCTCGGAAGTTCTCCTGAGAGCTTAATTAAAGCCGTAAATGGCAAAGTCATTACCAATCCTATTGCAGGTACAAGACCAAGAGGTAAGACGAAGGAAGAAGATAGCCAGTTAGAACAAGATTTACTATTGGATGAAAAAGAATTGGCGGAACATAAAATGCTTGTTGACTTAGCAAGGAATGATGTTGGGAAAGTGAGTAATTTTGGCAGTATTGCGATAGATAAATATATAAAAGTAGAAAAGTTTAAGCATGTTATGCACCTCGTATCGGAAGTAAGTGGAGAATTAAAGAAGGATTACTCGTGTGTAGATGCTTTAATTTCTTGCTTGCCTGCGGGAACAGTGTCAGGTGCACCTAAAATTAGGGCAATGCAAATTATAAATGAATTAGAAGGAACAAAACGAGGTATTTATTCTGGAGCTGTTGGCTATTTTTCCCAAAATGGGAATATGGACTTTGCTTTAGCAATTCGCACGATGGTTATTAAAGGCAAAAAGGCATTCATTCAAGCTGGAGCAGGAATTGTTCATGACTCTATTCCAGAAAAGGAATATGAAGAAACAATCCATAAATTAAAATTATTTTTGGAGGGACAACATGATTTTATTAGTCGATAATTATGATTCTTTTACGTATAACTTATTTCAATATTTAGGGGAGCTGGGAGAAGAGATAAAGGTTGTTCGAAATGATGAAATAACTGTAGAGGAAATTCGGACATTAAATCCTCATGGAATTGTTTTGTCTCCTGGACCAGGCAGGCCAGAAAATGCAGGCATCTTAATCGAACTTATCCAATCCCTTTATCAAGAATATCCAATTTTAGGGATTTGCTTAGGGCATCAGGCAATTGGATATGCCTTCGGTTCTGAGATAGTAAAGGCAGTAAATGTCATGCATGGAAAGACATCGACTTTACGAGTTACTGGTCATCCCTTTTTTCATGCTATGGAGGAACCGATTGAAGTGATGCGTTATCACTCTCTTGTTATTAAAAAAGGTACATTAACGAAGGAATTTGAGGTTTTGGCTAGTTCAACAGATGACCATGAAATTATGGCGATCAAACATAAAGATTATCCGTTGTATGGCTATCAATTCCATCCAGAATCGATTGGGACCGAGAGCGGCAAGCAATTTTTGCAAAATTTTATCAATGAAACTCGAGAGGAAGTGCAGAGATGAAACAATATGTGGAGAAAATCATGGCTAATGAATCATTAACTGAAACAGAAATGGAAGGGGCCGCTGATCTTCTTTTTTCTGATGACATTACCGATACAGAAATTGCTGCTTTTATGACAAGTTTAAAAATGAAGGGAGAAACAGTGGAAGAGATCGTGGGTATTGTAAAAGCCGTTCGTAAACAAACATTGTCTTTTGCTGAGCCTGTCAGTGGATGTATCGATAATTGTGGAACAGGTGGAGACAAATCACAAAGCTTCAATATTAGCAGCACGTCGGCATTTGTGTTAGCTGGAGCTGGAATTCCTGTCGCTAAACACGGAAATCGCAGTATTTCTAGTAAGACGGGAAGTGCAGATGTATTAGAAGAGCTTGGCATTAAGCTAAATATCACTCCAGAACAAAACATGCAGCAATTAGAAGAAGTTGGGATCACTTTCTTGTTCGCGCAACATGTGCAGCCGAAAATGGGGAGAATTATGAAGGTTCGCCGAGAATTAAGACTTCCAACTATATTCAATCTAATTGGTCCATTAACCAACCCAATTTCTTTGGAAAGCCAGGTGTTAGGGATATACAGAAGTGATTTATTGCTTACCTTTGCGGAAAGCTTACGGAAACTTGGTAGAAAACGAGCAGTTGTATTAAATGGAGCAGGTGGAATGGATGAAGCTTCCCTGCAAGGCGATAATCAGCTTGTCATTTTACAAAATGGAAGAATAGAGAAAATCGTCCTTACTCCAGATGATGTTAATCTGCCATATTATACAAATCAACAAATACGTGGAGGCGATGCTAAGGAAAACGCAGCTATTTTATTAAAAGTGTTGAAAGGAGAAAAAGGTGCATATCGAGATACAATCCTATTAAACGCAGGCATTGGTATCTATACAGCTGGAAGAGCAGAAAGTATTGGAGAGGGAGTCCATATAGCAAAGGAAAGCATTGACTCTGGAGCCGCACTTTATAAGTTAAACCAATTAGTAGAAGTTAGTAAAGAATTGGAAGGGGCAGGGATTTAAGTGACAACCATATTAGATAAAATTATTACAAAAAAAAGAGAAACAATTGCTGACCTTTATGAGAGAAAAGAAGTACTGCATACGAAAAAGCATTCTTTTAAAAAAAGATCCTTTACAGAGAAACTGAAGGATGCGGAAAAGTTAGCAATTATAGCTGAGTTTAAACGGGCATCCCCATCAAAAGGGGATATAAATATCGATAAAGATCCGAAGGAACAGACGAAAATGTATGAAATATATGGTGCAGATGCCATTTCTGTTTTAACGGATACCCCATTTTTTAAAGGCACATATGAGGATTTGGCGGAAGTAAGAGAAACAGTAAATCTGCCGATTCTCTGCAAGGATTTTATCGTCGATAAAATTCAAATTGATTTTGCGAAATATTATGGAGCGGACATTATCCTATTAATTGCTGCAGCTTTAAAAGATAATGAACTTCATGAGTTATATACGTATGCAACAGAAATTGGTCTGGAAGTGTTATTAGAGGTTCACAATGAAGAAGAGCTAGAAAGAGCTTTGAAGACAAAGGCGCAATTAATTGGGGTCAATAATCGGAATTTAAAAACATTTGAAGTAACATTAGATACTACCGAGAAACTGGCAGGGAAAATTAAAGAAAGTGGCAGGTATATGATTAGTGAAAGTGGCATCTCCACATATACAGATATCCAAAAAGTTAGTGCAAGCGGAGCAAATGCTATTTTAGTAGGGGAAAGTTTTATGAAAGCAGCGGATCTTGAAACAAAAATGAAAGAAATGAAAGTGTCTATAAGGGCGGAGATAGAATGAATGTAAAAATTTGCGGAATTACAACAATAGAAGCAGCAGCATGTGCTGTTAGCTATGGTGCAAGTGCAATCGGTTTTGTATTTGCAAATAGTAAAAGAAAAATAAGCGAAGAAGAGGCTAAGGATATTATCGCTACTCTTCCTAAAGATTTAATGAAGGTAGGCGTTTTTGTCAATGAGTCCAAAGAAAATATAATGAAAATTGTGAATATTACAGGCATCAATGTAATTCAGCTTCATGGTGATGAAACGGCAGAATTCGCAGCAAGTTTTTCCTTGCCAATCATTAAAGCATTTAGTATTTCCACGCCAGAGGATTTAAAACAAGTGGCAGCATATCCTTGTGACTATGCACTACTTGATAGCCCGAGAGGAAAGTATCATGGCGGAAATGGAATAGCGTTTGATTGGAATTTGATAAAGGATTATGACTTTGGCAATAAAAAAGTTATTCTTGCCGGCGGTCTAAACGAAAATAATCTTACGGAAGCAATAGAAACCACCCATCCATTTATGGTCGATGTAAGCAGCGGCGTGGAGACAGATGGCGAGAAAGATTTAGAAAAAATAAGAGTTTTTTTAGAATTAGCAAAAACTGTTCAAATTTAAGAAAAGAGGGAGCTTATTATGACAGAAACTTATGTTTATCCAGATAATAGAGGCCATTTTGGAAGGTATGGAGGTAGATATGTTCCGGAAACTCTGATGCTGGCAGTGACAGAGCTTGAAGCGGAATATAAAAAGGCACAAGAAGACCCTGCTTTTCATGAAGAATTAAATAATCTCTTAAAGGATTATGTAGGCAGAGAAACACCGCTATATTATGCAGAAAATCTTACAAAATATGCTGGCGGTGCAAAAATCTATTTGAAAAGAGAGGATCTAAATCATACTGGTGCTCATAAAATTAACAACTCTCTTGGGCAAGCACTTCTTGCAAAAAGAATGGGCAAAAAGAAAGTTGTTGCAGAAACAGGAGCAGGCCAACATGGAGTAGCAACGGCGACAGCATGTGCCTTATTAAATTTAGAATGTACGATTTTCATGGGAGAAGAGGACATTCGAAGACAGAAATTAAATGTCTTTCGAATGGAGTTATTAGGCGCAAAGGTTGTTAGTGTTACATCCGGAAGTGCTACCTTAAAAGATGCGTGTAATGAAGCCTTACGTTATTGGGTAACAAATGTGATAGATACTCATTATATCCTTGGGTCAGTTATGGGACCACACCCATTTCCGATGATGGTACGTGACTTTCAAAGTGTTATTGGTAAAGAAGCGAAAAAACAATACATCGAAAAAATTGGCAGGCTACCTGAGGCGATTGTGGCATGTATTGGCGGCGGCAGTAACGCAATGGGAATATTTTATCCATTTATTGAAGAGGAAAGTGTCGCTTTACATGGAGTAGAGGCTTCAGGACATGGCCTTGATACAGATAAACATGCTGCATCATTGTCGAAAGGAAAACCAGGTGTTTTACATGGTTCATATATGTACTTATTACAAAATGAAGACGGTCAAATCCAAGAGGCACACTCTATTTCAGCTGGTTTAGATTATCCTGGTATCGGTCCTGAACATAGCTTTCTACATGATATCGGACGTGCTAACTATGAATCTGTTACAGATGACGAAGCCTTTGAAGCACTACAATTACTATGTAAGATCGAAGGAATTATCCCTGCTTTAGAAAGTGCGCATGCCATTAGTTATGCAGTAAAACTTGCAGCGAAGATGGATAAAGAGGAAGGCATTATTGTTTGTTTATCTGGTAGAGGAGATAAGGATGTAAATACAGTTATGGAAAGAATGGGGGAGTAAGCGGATGATTACAATTGAAGCAGCCTTTAAAGCGACACTTGATAAAGGGGATAAAGCTTTTGTTCCATATATTATGGCTGGAGATGGAGGACTGGAAACATTAAAGGAGAAAGTACTTTTTCTTGAAGAAGCAGGCGCAACAGCAATTGAGCTTGGCATTCCTTTTTCTGATCCAGTTGCGGATGGACCGATTATTCAAGCAGCAGGGATTCGTTCTCTTCAAGCGGGCACTACTCTTAAAGGGGTATTAGAAACTATACAGTCGTTTAGAGAGCTAACGAATATCCCGCTTGTTATCATGACTTATTTAAACCCTATTTTAGCCTATGGCGTGGAGAATTTTTTTCAGGATTGTGAAAAAGCTGCGATTAATGGATTAATCGTACCTGACTTGCCTGTTGAAGAAGAAGCATTACTAGAGGAAGTAGCAGCAAAACATTGTGTTGAAATTATTCGATTAGTAACCTTAACAAGCCCATTAGATCGCATCGAAAATATTGCCAAAAAAGGGAATGGCTTTTTATATGCTGTAACTGTTACCGGTATAACAGGGTCTCGAACAAGCTTCCAAGCTCATTTAGGTACCCATTTATTAAAGGTCAAGGAAGTTAGTCCTATCCCTGTTCTTGCTGGATTCGGAATATCTTCTCCTGAACATGTTGTCAGCATGACTGAGTATTGTGATGGTGTCATTGTAGGAAGTAAAATTGTACAACTATTTTCTGAAAATAAACTGGAGGAAATAAAAGCATTAATAGCAGCTAGCAAAAAAGGGAATACATTACCCGCTATTTAAGTTTGGAGCATGAGTTCCATTTAGTGATAATAGTGAACAGGATTGAAAAATCGCAAATTTCTGTATTTTATTATAAATTAAAAAGGAAGGTTTCAGTAAAGTCACTTGTTATTTACCCGCAGGCTGAATACACTTCGCTTGCCGTGGGGGTTACTGCATTCAGCCTGCGAGTGTTACCACAAACCTTCTTACTTAAAATTAATCAAAAACCCCAAACATACGAATTTTAGTGTATGTGTATAATTGTTTGGGGTTATATTTGATTGAAATACTTATGTCCCAATCTGAATAGAAAGAAATGGTTTATACTAATATTCATCAGTTAGCAAGCTAACATGAGAATGTTTTTCTTTGTTATTTAGTTTTGTTCGAATGCTTCTAACGTCGTATATAGGCTAAAAAAATGCGCAAATTATTTCCAAATCACGGATCATTAGCTCAATAGCATTCTGTCCTTCTTGTCTCCTAGCAGTACTGGAAACTCTCCTACATGTTACTCTCCTAAATTTATGTTTCGATATAATCGTTTATTTTCTTTCGTCAGCTCCTTGATTAGCGGAGATACTGCATGTTGTTTAAAAGAAAATTCTGGAGTGATATAGGAAAAATATCTGGTAATTGGCCTATTTTTGATCCGTAATATTTTTAGACTTCCCATGGAAAATTCTTTTTGGATAGCGTATTTAGAGAGAATAGAAATGCCTAAATCAGCTTCGATTGATTCTTTAATAATCTGTATGCTCCCAAATGACCGAATCATTGGCGGGGAGAATGCCTGGTTTTGAAAAAACTGATTAATAATCTGCCTCGTACCGGACCCCTCTTCCCTTAGGATCCAAGTTTCCTCATATAAATCGCTTAATTCCACGAATGTTTGATGGGCAAATCGATGATTTTTACTGACGATGATTACTAATTCATCTTCTTTAAAAGGTGTAATGGATAGGTGAGGGTGTGTTTTTAAAGGACTATCAATGATACCTAAATCAATTTCTCCACGTAAAAGTTGATCAACAATACGGTTCGAATTTCTAATACTTATCATTGGTTTCTCTTGGTTATTATTGATTCTAACATTGTTAGCCATTATTTTTGGCAGTAAATACTCTCCAAATGTAAAGCTTGATCCGACGGTGAGAGGACGGCTTTCTTTTTCGGAAAGGTGTTCAATTAAATTATTTACTTCCTTGTATTCCGATAAAATTTTCTTAGCATGAAAATAAAATAGTTCGCCTGCTTTTGTTAGCTTTACATACTTATTCGTTCTGTCTAAAAAGGTAATATTATACTTTTTTTCCAAGGCTTTAATAGAAAGAGTTACTGCTGATTGCGTAATATGTAAGCTTTCTGCGGCTCTCGTAAAATTCAGTTTTTCAGCAACTGTTACAAAGGTTAAGAGATGATAATCCAAAAAAAACACGCTCCTTTATAAGACATAGAATACATGATACATGAAGAAAGCAATATCGAGATTACCTAAAATAAGAGACAATACATTCTTTCTATATATTATACTAAAAACTAGTAAAGAAAAAAGATTAATTAATAGAATAATCTAAAAATAAAGAATATTAACTAAATTATTATTTCTTTTTTTTAATTATAAACAAGCAATCAGTCCTTACTCCTATTTTCATAAATGTTTTCTTCTGTAATTATTTCGGAATGATAAATATTTTTCTTGTAGAAAAAGTGAATTGCTAATATAATCAATAATGATTCTCATTATGATGGTATTTGGTAAAAGATTACATTGTGCGCTTTAGAAGAATCGAAGCAAGAGAAGGTTAGGATTTCGCAATAATAAATAAAGAGAAAACTAGTTTGATTGGTAAAATGGTAAATAAAACGATAGGAGTGAAGGAGAAAAATCATGATAAAACGCTTTTTTTCATATTATAAGCCACATAAAAAATTATTTACACTCGACTTTTCCAGTGCAATAGTGGTTGCTTTATTAGAGCTGGCATTTCCACTTGCAGTCTCTTGGTATATTGATGAACTACTTCCCGAAGGTAATTGGAGTAGTATTTTATCTGTAGGAGTAGGTCTGTTGCTATTATATGGTATCAGTACTTTTCTTCAATACATTGTTAACTTTTGGGGACATAAATTAGGGATTAATATTGAAACAGATATGAGAGGTCAATTATTTACTCATGTACAAAGACAATCCTTTTCGTTTTTTGATAATACAAAAACGGGACATATTATGAGTCGGATTACCAATGATTTATTTGATATCGGGGAACTGGCCCATCATGGACCAGAGGATTTATTTATTGCTATTATGACATTTGTCGGTGCATTTTGGATTATGCTTACGATTAATATTAAACTAGCACTTATCGTTATCTTTATTGTTCCAATTCTAGTTTGGTTAATTACATACTGTAACCGAAGCATGAACAAAGCTTGGGGACAAATGTATGGAGATATTGCAGATGTTAATGCAAGAGTGGAAGATAGTGTATCTGGGGTTCGTGTTGTTCAATCATTTACAAATGAAGAGTTTGAAATTTCTAGATTTACAGTGAATAACCGAAGATTCCGCAAAGCAAAAATCGGAGCATATAAAGTAATGTCGATTACTTCTTCTTCTGTTTATATGTTAATGCGATTTTTCACATTAGTCGTTCTAGTATTTGGTGCCTGGTTAACTTTTAATAATCAGATGAAAATTGGCGAACTAGTATCTTTTATCCTTTTTGTAAATATATTACAAAAACCGATTGATAAAATTAGTGCAATTTTGGAACTTTATCCGAAAGGAATGGCAGGATTTAAACGGTTCTTGGAGTTGTTAGATACGGAACCGAAAATCCAAGATCGCGATGATGCAATTGAAGTAGAATCCTTAAAAGGAAATATCCATTTAAACGATGTAAGCTTTGGCTATGATAAAAATCCTGTCTTGAAAAATATTAATCTTTCCATTTCGGCTGGGGAAACAATTGCTTTTGTAGGTCCATCCGGAGCTGGAAAGACTACGATTTGTTCATTAATACCACGTTTTTATGATGTAAATAGTGGTAGTATTAAAGTTGATGGTATCGATATTCGTGATATGACAATGAGTTCATTAAGATCACAAATTGGAATCGTACAGCAAGATGTCTTTTTATTTACAGGTACACTGAAAGAAAATATTGCATATGGAAATTTACATGCTACAGATGAAGAAATTCACGAGGCAGTAAGAAGAGCACATTTGGAAGAGTTAGTGCTTAAATTACCAGAAGGATATGAAACACAAATTGGGGAAAGAGGATTAAAGCTTTCTGGTGGTCAAAAACAAAGGATTGCCATCGCTCGGATGTTCCTAAAAAACCCGCCAATTTTAATATTGGATGAAGCCACTTCTGCCCTAGATACAGAAACAGAATTAATTATTCAAAATTCTTTAAATGAACTAGCTAAAAATCGAACTACTTTAATTATTGCTCATCGACTTGCAACTATTCGTAATGCTGATCGCATTGTAGTAGTTACTGAAAATGGGATAGAAGAAGAAGGAAAGCATGATGAATTATTAGAGCGTAATGGTATTTTTGCTAACCTTCATCGTGTTCAATATCAACGATAAACATATGGTCTGTACTTTTAAAGGTGCAGACCTTTTTTTATGGGTTGGTCACAACAATGAAGCATCCTCAATTAAATTAAACAAAAAAACATAGGTTAGAAGGAAATAAAAAAAATATTGTTATTAATATCCAATATGCGATATATTGGATATAAGTTTTCGTGATTAACAAAAAAATAGGGGGGGAACAATTGAGACCAATCATTTTAGGGATATTTTCAGCTTTGTTTTTTGCGTTTACTTTTGTATTAAATCAGTCCATGGAAATAGGAGGAGGAAGCTGGATTTGGAGTGCTTCCCTGCGTTATTTTTTTATGGTCCCGTTATTGCTCCTAATAGTTGGGTGGAGAAGGAATTTAACAGCAGTATGGAAAGAATTAAGAGACAATCCAGTTACTTGGATCTTTTGGAGTTCAGTAGGATTTGGATTGTTTTACGGTGGTATTTGTTTTGCTGGAGCATATGGACCTGGTTGGCTGGTTGCAGGAACATGGCAGCTTACTATTATATCTGGAACATTGCTTGCTCCCTTTTTTTATGAGCAAAAAATGGACGGAAATGGCCGTATTCAAAAAATCAGAAGGAAAATTCCTTTTAAAAGCTTAACCTTTTCCATGTTAATTGTATTGGGTATTATCATTATGCAGCTTGAATTTGCCGTATCTATTTCCTTAAAGAATGCATTATTTTGCCTTATTCCAATTCTTATTGCATCCTTTGCCTACCCACTAGGTAACCGGAAAATGATGGAGGTATGTGATGGGAGATTAGATGTATTTCAAAGGGTACTAGGTATGACTGTAGCAAGTATTCCTTTTTGGGTTCTATTATCAGGTGTTGGTGCATTCACATTAGGATTACCTGGAAAGCAACAAGTGTTTCAATCTGCTATTGTGGCCATATTTTCCGGTATAATTGCTACCATCTTATTTTTTGCCGCAACAGATTTAGTAAAAGACAATTTGATTAAATTAGGAGCGGTAGAGGCAACACAATCATTAGAAGTTTTATTTGCCTTAATAGGAGAAGTTCTATTTCTTTCTGCCCCATTACCTAGCCATTTAAGTTTTTTTGGTATCTGTTTAGTTATGTTTGGAATGGTTTTACATAGTGTATATTCAAGTAAAAAATTACACATAAATAGAAGCATGGAAGCATCTTCATAAATGTTACGATCATATGTTGAAGATAAGGTAAAAATTTTGTTAAAACCCTAATGATTTTATGAAGTTTTGTTAGACTTATCGGAATTTTTTACTTTTTTATCCCTATTCGTTATACTATGGTAATGAGTAGGAAAGGCAAATTTAGAAGTTGAATATGTTAGTCAGAAGAAATGATTTGAATTTTGTTACTACGTGGATTGGCAAAAAATTTTAGAGGATTATTGCAAACAGTTTATTTAGCATAGCATGAACATGCTCTGTTTCAAAAATCTAGTTATGGTAAAAAAAGATAAATATACAGCTTAAGAATACGGAAATTCTGACAGTCGTGTTTTTTGGCTATCACTTCTAAAAATAATCATTAGGAGGAACAGCAAAATGACAAAGAGGTTAGAAGACAAAGAGATTAAATTAATCGCACTAGATATGGATGGTACTTTATTAGATGAAAAAGGAGAAATTCCAGAAGAAAATAAAAAAGCGATTAAAGAGGCCCATGACCAAGGACTGCATGTTGTATTAAGTACTGGTCGAACTATTGCAACTTGTAGAGATCATGCAAAAAGTCTGTTATTAAACTCTTATTTAATAACGGTAAATGGTAGTGAAATATGGGATATGAATGGTAATTTAATCGAAAGAAATCTTGTCGATGCAAGCAATATTCAATGGATGTGGGAATTAGCACAACAGCATAAAGCTAAAATGTGGGCTGCTAGTTGTGAGAAAGTCTGGGTAGATGAAATGCCAGAAGACATAAATAAATCAGAATGGCTCAAATTTGGCTATCATATAGAAGATGATAAAGTTCGTGAACAAGTCTTAACAAGTTTAAACGAGAAAAAATGCTTTGAAATCAGCAATTCTTCCCCAGTAAATATTGAAGTCAATGCGCTTGGTATAAATAAAGCAAAAGGACTTAAAAAAGTATGTGAACTTTTAGATATTACAATGGATCAAGTACTAGCGGCTGGAGACAGTTTAAATGATATTAGCATGATTAAAGAAGCAGGAATAGGCGTGGCAATGGGAAATGCACAAGATATAGTGAAACAGACAGCAGATGTTGTTACCTTGACGAATAATGATAATGGTGTCGCTTATGCAATCAGAAAATGGGCCTTAAAAAAAGAAATGGCCGGGATAAAAGAATAATCACTTACTGACAAATAGAACAAAAATTTTTTTGCTATTCTTATAAATTTCAAAAAACGATTGAAACAATAGTGAAAACTGCTTATAATTAGAAAAAAGAAAATCGAACGAAGCGAAAGGATTAGTATGTGAGAACCTTTCATAAAAGAGAGTGAAGTTTATAAGCTGAAAGACTTCATAATGAAAGAACACAGAACCTGCCTCTCAAGTCCTACTACAGTAGGCGCATTTCTTGCGTTATCAGACAAAGTGGAATCAATATTTATATTGGTTCAATTAAGGTGGTACCACGGAAAGCTCATTTTCGTCCTTTTAATAGGATGAAAATGAGCTTTTTTAATTTGGGTGTATTCGGAGTAACTTAGTACGGAGGAAATCAAATGGAGAAGAAAAGAATTGTTGTAAAAATCGGGAGCAGCTCTCTTACAAATACAAAAGGAGCAATCGATCAATCAAAGCTAAGTGACCATATCGCAAGCATTGCAAAATTAAGAGAATATGGGCATGAAGTACTTTTAGTATCATCTGGAGCAGTGGCTGCGGGCTTTGGAAAACTCGGCTATCCTTCAAGACCAGTTACATTGAAAGGGAAACAGGCAGCAGCAGCAGTAGGTCAAAGCTTGCTAATTCAAAGCTATAATGAACAATTAAGTAAGTTTGGGATTGTTCCCGCTCAAGTATTACTAACAAGAAATGATTTTTCCAAACGTGATCGCTACCGAAATGCTTATTCTACATTAACAGAATTATTAGAAAGAAATATCTTACCAATTATAAATGAGAATGACACTGTATCTGTAGAAGAATTAACGTTTGGAGACAACGATATGTTATCAGCCCTTGTTAGTGGACTTGTCCATGCCGATCAATTAATAATTCTCACAGATATTAATGGCTTATATGACAAAAATCCAAAGGAAGATGCCTCAGCAAAACGGATTGATTATTTGCCTGAAATAACGGTGGAATGGAAGGATGCTGCGAAAGGATCTGGGTCAAAGGTTGGAACTGGTGGCATGAAATCAAAGTTGATTGCAGCAGAAACAGCAAATTCCTTAGGAGTAAAGGTTTTTATCGGAAAAGGCGAGGGGGAGAAGAAGCTCATCGATATTATAGAGGGGAAAGGAGACGGAACCTATATTGGTTCAGATGCTTTATCATCTATAAACAGTAATCGTCAATGGATATCCCTTCATTCTACAGTAGAAGGAAGTCTGTATGTGGATGAAGGAGCAGAAATGGCGTTGCTAAATAAAGGTGGGAGCTTGCTTCCAGCCGGTATTTATAAAGTTGAAGGGCTCTTTGAAAAAGGAAATGTTGTCGAAGTCTATGGTGAAAAAGGAGTTATCGGTAAAGGGGAAGTACTCTATTCTTCTGAAGAGCTAAAAGCGATTATTACACAAAGAGCAGAAGAAAAAACAATGATAAAACATCCTAAAATCGAAGTTATTCACCGTGACAAATGGGTGAAATTATAAAAAGGAGAGATGGAAAATGGGCGAAGTATATCAAAAAGGTAAATTAGCAAAGAATGCAAGTTATCAATTATTAAATAAGACAACGGAACAGAAAAATGCAGCTTTATCTTTTATTAGTAAACAATTAATAGAAGATCAAGAATTAATAATAAAAGCAAATAAAATAGATCTGGAAAACGGGAAAGAAAATGGTCTATCTTCTTCTGTTTTAGATCGAATTATGCTGGATGAAAAGCGGATTAATAATATGGCCTTAGCACTAAAAGAGTTAATTAAACTGAATGATCCAGTTGGTGTAGTGGTGGAAGAAATCGAAAAAGAAAATGGCTTAAAAATTATCAAGAAAACTGTGCCAATTGGCGTAATGGGAATGATTTATGAGGCGAGACCAAATGTAACGATTGATGCAGCAAGTCTTGCTCTGAAAACAGGGAACAGTATTGTCTTAAGAGGAAGTTCATCTGCTAAGCAATCAAATCTGGCTCTTGTTGACACAATCCATCGCGCGCTGGAGAAATCCGCAATTCCAAAAGAAGCAGTCCAGCTAATTGAAGATACAAGCAGAGAAACAGCGAAAGAACTATTTCATTTGAAAGAATTTTTAGATGTATTGATCCCTCGTGGCGGCAAAGGGTTAATTGATACGGTAGTAAATGAAGCAACCGTTCCGGTCATTGAAACAGGAGCTGGCAATTGCCATTTATTTATTGATGAAACCGCAGAGTTAACTATGGCCCTTGCGATTAGTTTGAACGGCAAAACGCAACGTCCATCAGTATGCAATGCCTTAGAGACTATTTTAATAGAAACAAAATGGTTTGCTCAACATGGATTAGCACTATTAGAAGCACTACATCATAATGGTGTGGAGATTTATGGAGATGAAACTGTCTGCACTACTTTTTCTTTTGCAAAAAAAGCGACAGAAGAAGATTGGTATACAGAATACTCTGCTTTGAAAGTAAGTATAAAAACAGTAGATGGAGTGACAGAAGCAATTAACCATATTAATACTTATGGTACTAAGCATTCAGAAGCGATTATTACAGAAAATATTGAAAATGCCGAAACTTTTTTATCAGGAGTAGATGCAGCAGCAGTCTATCATAATGCTAGTACAAGATTTACAGATGGATTTGAATTTGGTTATGGGGCGGAGATTGGAATCAGTACGCAAAAACTGCATGCTAGAGGTCCAATGGGATTAAATGCTTTAACATCCTTTAAATATTTTATTTATGGAGAAGGTCAAGTTAGAAATTAATTGCTGGCAGTTTACACCAGGGTATGTCATAGTTCACGAAGATTGGATGATGTTATTGGAATATTTAAGTATTTTATTACCTATTTTCTTTATTTTTTCCGTTGGTTTCATTGGACAAAAGATGCTTCATATTGATATAAAATCTGTTTCAGCTGTATCTGTTTATTTGATGACGCCGTTGTTGTCTTTTAGCGTTTTTTATGAAACAACTTTTACAATAGACTATTTGTATATGACACTGTACGCATTAACGTTAGTATTAAGTATTGTCGCGATCGTTTACATTATTGGATTTTTTAGAGGTTATTCGGTTAGAAAGACATGCGGAATGATACTATCCTCGGCATTTATGAACAACGGTAATTATGGAACTCCGCTTGTTTTATTTGTTTTCGGAGAGCCAGGCTTGCACTATGCAGTTATCTTAATGGTTATTCAGCAATTAATTATGGTTACGATCGGTGTTTATTATGCAGCCAAAGGCTCTGTTGATGATGGAAATGGGAAAGATACTTTAAAAAAAGTATTAAAAGTACCAGTTATGTATGGAGCAATTCTAGGAGCAGTCTTGCATTCTCTTCATCTACCGATTGGAGCAACGATGCTTGAGGCTATTAAGCTAGTTGGCAATGCGGCGATTCCAACCGTCATGCTTGTTTTAGGAATACAGCTTGCTAATGTCCGTCTAAAAAATATTTCTTATCGCCCTCTATCTGTTTCATTGTTACTTAAACTTATAGTATCACCAGTGATTGCATGGCTGCTAACGCTTGTATTGCCAGTAGATGAGATATTAAAACAAATAATGATTCTGCTTGCTGGAATGCCAGCAGCAGCAAACACAACCCTTTATGCTGTCCAATATGGAACAGAACCTGATTTTGTATCAAGTGCAACCTTTTTTAGCACATTAGCTAGTTTAATAACATTGCCTGTTATTTTGTCTCTGATTTAATCATTATTGTAAAATTGACAGGGGATATCAGTTTTTCTGTTTAAGATCAGAGATGGGGGAGAAATATTCCATTTTATTTTAAACCTGAAAATTATGTGAGTATGCTAAGACATGTTCGGATAATTATTCGGGTTTTTACTCGTTTTTTTAGAAGAAAATAGCATTTGAAAAAAGAACTGGAATGAAAGAACCAATTCATACGTTAAACTATATACAATGGCTAAATGAAGAATGCTAGTCTTTAAAGGCGTAGATTTGAGCAAAAAATTAGATTGGAGAGTCATATTTCATATTGCATTATAGCGATAGGAACGATACAATACTAACAAAGTACATTTTATTTCTAGGTAGGTGAAAATATGTTCAATAGAGAGCTAGTAAAAGGGAGTACATCTTTAATACTTCTACAGCTATTAGCAGAGAAAGAAATGTATGGTTATGAACTAGTCAAAGAAATGGAAAAAAGAAGTGATTATTCTTTGCAAGTAAAAGAAGGGACCTTATATCCCGCTCTACATAAATTAGAAAAACAAGAATATGTAGAATCTTTTTGGAAAGAATCAGAAAAAGGACCAGCAAGAAAATATTACCGAATTACCGATTCTGGTCAGCAAATATTGGAGCAAAAAACAGCAGAATGGAAAAACTTTGTGCAAACGATTGATAAAGTGATTGGGAGAAAGGGAATATGATTTCTTCAAAAGAATCCTACATGAAACAGCTGCGGGATTTACTCAAAGATCATGAGCAATCTGAAGAAATATGCATGGAGTATGAACTTCATCTAATAGACATATTGGAAGAGATTGCTTTTGAAAAACAATGTTCAGAAGAAGAAGCGTTAATTATGGCAATCCAAAGATTAGGAACACCACTAGAGGTTGTTGCCATGTATCAAGAAGAGTTAAACATGACTGCGAAAAAAACGCAATGGAATTTCTTTTTCGCTAATTTGTTTTTCTTTGTCGGCGGAATTGGTTTGACGATCATTTATCATCGCCTATCTAATCCAACAATCAGTAAATTATGGTCACTCTTAACCAGTATTCCATTTTTTCTTATTGTTCTTTACTTATTCTTTTGGCTTTTACTTGGATATGAAGTAGGCAAGGAATTTGGCCTTGGCGGAAAAAAACTTTTACTGAAGACATTTTGTATTTCATTAGTTCCTAATCTATTGCTTATGTGTTCCGTTGTCTTTAAGATTATTCCATTAACACTCTTTGATCCATTATTAACACCGGAATTTGTCCTTATCTGTATTTCTTTTACGATAATGTTATATCCAATATGTTATCTTGCCTTTCGCTATGGAACAACAAGATCGGTATAAGTTGTTCTTTTGTATACTACCTAGTATTACTGTGCAACGAATTTCTTTTTATTTCACTATATAGATAAACTATGTAAAGGGAGGGAAAATAACTTGAACAAGAAAAATTTCATTTATTTTATAAGCTGTTTTTTACTGGCAATTATTGCAGAAATAACGCTATTTACAGAGACAATTGGAATTTCCCTTAGTATTTTTGTTGTTGTTTTTTATGTTTTTTATTTTTATCTAACGAGGAAACAAACGCACACACATCGTTTAATTGGTATATATCTATTTGTGTGCATATGGCTATTATCATTGTCTTTTGTTTTCATAGCTAATCCTTCTTTTTATTTCTTTAATTTTATTGTTATTTTTAGTTTAATTGGTTTTCATACCACGTTATTAACAAGTCCTTCTTTTCTTAGTTGGTGCAATACCGATGTTTTCTTTTATTTAAGAAAGAAAGTCTCTTCCTTTTTTAAATTAGGAAAATATTTAACCTTTCTAGTATGGAAATCAGTAAATGTACGTTCTGATGAAAGGAATTATATCGCTATAAAAAGAATAGTATTAGGAATGGTAATTGTAATGCCGATTTTAATGTTATTAATTTTCCTGCTTAGTTCCTCAGATCAGCATTTTAATAATATGATGGTAACCATAATCACCCGGCTTTTTTCATTCCATATAGATGGAATAAGTACATTGCTAAGAATAGGTTTAATATTTGTTTTTCTATTACTATTCATGAAGACAATTAGTAAAAGGTCGATTATTATTCCAAGCGAAAGAAAAGGAAAACAAGGAAGATGGGAGCAAACAACTTTATTAACCATTTTACTTTTCATTAATGGGCTGTATATATTTTATACCATCGTACAGTTCCAATACTTTTTCAATGATGTATTATTGAATGGTTTTACATATGCTACCTATGCGAGAAGAGGATTCTTTGAACTTATTATCGTGACTGTGATTAACATATCAATTATTTTGTTAGTAAATAGCTTTGCTAAAAAACGCACTCTTTTTTTAAAAATATTTTTATCCTGTTTAATTGCTTTTAGCTTTATCATTCTTTTGTCTGCTCATTTACGATTATCTTTATATGAACAGGCGTATGGATATACATATTTACGTTTATTTTCTCATTCCTTTATTTTACTCTTAGCGGTATTTTTCTCCTTCACATTGATAAAAATTTGGATGAAGAAAATTCAACTTATGCGTTTTTTCTTATTATTTTCCCTGTTATATTACTGCAGCCTGAATGTCATGGATATCGATCGCATAATCGTTAGCAAAAATTTGCAGCGGTTTGAGGAAACAAACTTAATTGATTTTCTCTATATAGATTCTTTATCTTATTCAGCTATTCCGGTTCTAGTAGATTATTACGAAAAAAATCCTGATATGGAGAGCGTAAAACAATTATTGCTTGCTAAAAAGGAACGCCTTCAGCAGACAGATCAAAAATGGCAGAGCTATAATATCGTGGAAGACCGTGCAAGAAAGTTACTTAATGCAATGGAGTTGCCTAAGAAAGTGCCTGAAAATCATGAAGAGAATAAATATCGATTAGAAGAATAATTTTTTTGACCCCGTATCTTTTTCGCTACCTGAAACGTTCTATATATAAACAGTAAAAGGAGGGATTTATCAATGAGGATGGAAATGCAAAATATAAAAAATCTGTATCAAAAACTCGATTCCTATTGTCGGTATCTTTCCTTAGATAAATGGGAACGAGAGGATTTAATTCAAGAAGCCATTTTAAAAGCGATGGAAAATTATCAAGATAAAGATATTACACCTGCTTTGCTTAAAAAAATAGCTGATAATCAATGGATTGATAAAATAAGAAAAAAACAAGATATTATTGGTATCCAAGTAAAGGAACCAAGAGCAGAAGAAAAAAATTTAACCTCTATGATGCTGGCAGAATTTCTATCTGAAAAATTAACCTTTAAGCAAGGGATTGTCTATCTGCTCGTAGAGGGGTTTCAATTTCGCTTAAAAGAAGTTGGAGAATTATTAAATATAACAGAAACTGCTGTGAAATCAGTATTGTTCCGAGCCAGGAATCAAGTGAAAAAAGAGGCGATGATCGTTAAAAATCAGCATGATGAAGATAAGGAAAACATGCAAAGGATGTACTATGAAGTACTTAAGAGAGAAGATCCCGCTATTCTAATTAATTCAATCTATAAAAACATCCTTTTAGCTAAAGAAGATAAAAAATATTTGTCTCAACAGCCTATGCTTATAGCCGCATAATAATAGAATACAGGAGGTTAATAACAATGAGTACTATTCCTTATGTTATTGAACAATCAGCAAATGGAGAAAGATCCTATGACATATATTCAAGACTTTTGAAGGATAGAATTATTATGATTGGGGATGAGATCAATGACCAAGTTGCTAATAATATCGTGGCTCAGCTGCTATTTCTTTCAGCAGAAGATCCAGAGAAAGATATTTCTATATATATCAATAGTCCTGGCGGTTCCACCTCTGCTGGTTTTGCTATTTATGATACGATGCACTATATTAAGCCAGATGTTCGGACGATTTGTACAGGAATGGCAGGATCCTTTGGTGCGTTATTACTTCTTGCTGGTACGAAAGGAAAAAGATATGCCTTACCGAATAGCGAAATTATGATTCATCAACCATTAGGTGGAACGAGAGGGCAGGCAACAGAAATTGAAATATCTGCGAAACGAATATTAAAACTTAAAGAACATATTAATCGTATTATGGCAGAGAAAACGGGCCAGTCTTTTGAGAAAATAGCAAATGATACAGAAAGGGATTATTTCATGAGTGCTGAAGAAGCAAAAGAATATGGCATTGTCGATGAAATAATTAGCGTGAAATAAAAAGAGGCGGAGCAAAAGGAGTCTAACCGAATATAAAACCGAACGAATATACGGCGATAGTTAAAGGGTAGCGTATATTTCGTTTGGTTATTTGTTTTTTGGTAAAAGTATTGTAGTAGCGGCCTATTCCATTGTGATCTCCGAAGCAGGATCTAGGAATTCTCGCGGCTTTCTTAAGAGAGTATCTAGACTTCTCCCTTTTAGTTAAATTCTTTCTTTCTTTCTTTCTCTCTCTACTTACATTATACTATTACTAACAGTACTATTTATAGACTAGTTTTTTTATAATTTCCCACTATACTAATATTGTTCTACAAAAATGAAAATAATAATTTAGGAGTGCATTGAATGAATATTAAAACAAACGCTTTAGACAATGGCCCGTTTTTTCATGGTACGAAAGCAGAACTGAAAATTGGCGATTTATTAGAACCTAATCACCTATCAAATTACCAAGATAAAAAATCGAACCATATATATTTTACTGCAACGATTAATGCTGCTAAATGGGGTGCTGAATTAGCAAGGTCTACTTCAAAAGAACGTATTTATATTGTAGAACCATTAGGTGAGTTTGAAAACGACCCGAACGTAACGGACAAGAGATTTCCGGGAAACCCAACTCGTTCCTATCGTTCTAAGTCTCCTTTGAAAATAATAGCGGAGTTAGGCGCGTGGGAAAGACATTCTGATGAAGAAATAAATCATATGCTTGAATCTTTAAAAAAATTAAGCGAAGCAGGAAAAAATGTAATTTACGATTAAGTCACATAACGATAGAGAAGATTAGCGTCTAGCTTCATTTCATGTATAATAGAAAGGGCATATGAAAATATTAGGTCGGAAAGTTAAAGGTGGCAAAATGGAAATCGTAACAGTACAAATTGAAACACCATTTGAGAAAAATTTATTAAATGGAAATCCCTTAATTTATAAAGAAGCTATAAAAGCTAATATTTCTCTTGAAGAAGGGCAAATAATAGATGTTGTAACAAAGAAAAACAAATTTATTGGCAGAGGATATTATGCCATTCAAAATAAAGGAATTGGTTGGATTTTGACAAGAGAAAGAAACATTCCTATTGATGATTCTTTTTTTGAAAATCGATTAAAAAAAGCAATTGATAAAAGAGCAGCCTATTTTAAGGATCCTGAAACGACAGCATTTCGGATCTTTAATGGGGAAGGCGATGGAATCGGAGGCTTTTCTGTTGATCTTTACCAAAATTATCTGTTAATCCAATGGTACAGTATTGGCATTTATAAATATAAAAGCTGGATTGTTGAATCGTTGCAGCGATTATTAGAAATAGACGGAATCTATGAGAAAAAAAGATTCGATGATAATGGAACATATATGGAAGACGATGATTTTGTGGTTGGTAAAAAAGCTGATTTCCCCCTTACTATTTTAGAAAATGGGATTAAATACGCAGTAAACTTGAATGAAGGTGCGATGACAGGAATCTTTTTAGATCAAAAAGATGTCCGTAAAACAATTCGAGATCAATATGCAAAAGGGAAAAATGTTCTAAATACTTTTTCTTATACAGGGGCTTTTTCGGTTGCGGCAGCTGTTGGTGGTAGTTTATCGACTACTAGTGTTGATTTGGCAAATAGAAGCAAGCAGAAAACGGCAGATAATTTTCTGTTAAATGATATTGACTTATCGAGTCAAAAAATTATCGTAGAAGATGTTTTTCACTATTTTAAATACGCAGTGAAGAAACAACTAAGCTTTGATATGGTCATTCTAGATCCTCCTAGTTTCGCACGTTCAAAAAAGCATACTTTTCGCGCAGCAAAAGACTATACTAATTTACTTAAAGAAGCAATTGCCATAACCAATAATGGCGGAATTATTGTCGCTTCCACTAATTGTGCAACCTTTGATATAAAGAAGTTTAAGGGATTTATTGATGCTGCCTTTCATCATCAGAAAGAAACATATCAAATAGTTGAACAATTTGGTTTACCTGCCGATTTTGCGAATATTAAAGAAGTAACAGAAAGTAATTATTTAAAAGTTGTTTTTATAAAAAAACTAAAGTGATATCTTAGAATATTATTTTCGATTTGAAATATCAAAGAAGGATTTTGCTGTTCAATAGCAAAGTCCTTTTTTATGAAAAAGAAGGGTTTACGTGGTTTAAAAACACTTGTAATCTTATAGAGAAAGATTCCTTTTGCTTGGCTATGCTTTGAATAAAATATTTTTTGTTTAAAAGGAGAACGGAAAAATGACAATTAAAGCAATTATTTTTGATTTGGATGATACACTACTATGGGATAAAAAAAGTGTACAAGAAGCTTTTTTTAAAACATGTAAATTGGCAGAAGAAAAATATAAAATTTCTCCTGTACGTTTAGAAGAAGCTGTGCGGAAGGAAGCCAGAGCTTTATATGAAGGTTATGATACATATGAATTTACGAAAATGATCGGGATTAATCCCTTTGAAGGACTTTGGGGAGAATTTCTTGAAGAACATGCTTCTTTTCCAATAATGAGAGAGATTATCCCGGTTTACAGGAAAGATGCATGGACAAAAGGATTACTAGCACTCGGAATTGATGATCCCGAATTTGGCGAAGAATTAGCGGAAGCTTTTCCAGAAAACAGAAAGACATCTCCTTACGTATATGAAGAAACATTTTCTGTCCTTAATCAATTAAAGGGTAAATACTCATTGTTATTATTAACAAATGGATCGCCTCATTTGCAAAATACTAAGCTATCTATTACACCAGAAATTTCTCCTTATTTTGATCATATTGTAATTTCTGGCGATTTTGGCAAAGGTAAGCCTGATCCTTCTATCTTTGAGCATGCTGTTTCTTTAATAGGTGTAGATAAAACTGAATGCTTAATGGTGGGAGATAATTTAATGACAGATATTTTAGGGGCTAATCGGGCGGGAATAAAGTCCGTTTGGATTAATCGCGAAAAGGCTGCAAAGCAGGATGTACTGCCCACATATGAAATACATCACCTTGAAGAATTATTCGCTTTATTAGATTAAGAAAGAAGAAAAGACTAGTGATCATTGGAGACATTTTGCCTCTTATGACGACTAGTCTTTTCATTTTTTAATTCATTATTGTGATTGTTCATTGTGATTGTTCGTTAGGTAATATATGTCTAAAAGGAACAGGTGAAGCTAAGATGACGGAAGTATTAATAGTGCCATAAGGAATTAAGCGGTCGACCAAGTTTCTCATTCCGTCAATTCCAGAAACAGCTGCTTTAATAATATAACTGACAGTACCGGTTACACGATGGCATTCAATAATGTCTGCTTCTGTTTTAATAAATTCCTCAAATGCATGTGGTTCTTCTTTTAGTTCACTGATTTGAATGTATAAAAGCGTTTCTCTCCCCAACTTTGCAGGTGAAATTCGGGCGCTGAATTCTAAAATTATCCCCTTTTCTTGCAATCTTAATAATCTTTCCGAAACACTCGGGCGACTCAAAGCTAATTTTTTGGATAAATCACTAACCGTAATTCTGGCATCTTCTTGTAAAATTTTTAGTAGTTGTATGTCAACCTTATCCATTTTAATGAATACTCCTTTTTGCAAAATGAATGTAATGATGCATATATTTATGCGAAATAGAGGAAGTACAAGGTAATTACATTCATATTGGTATGTAAAAACACTTCGATATATTCTATCATTATATATGTAAGAATTCCACCCTAAAATCACAAATTTTTAGGATTTCACCGATAAATCCTCGTTTATCTTCCGCTTATCATGATTACTATAGGAGTGTGTGGCATTGAGAAAAATAATTGTAATGATGTTTGGTTGTTTAATTACATCATTCGGTCTGTTTTTATTAAAAGGGTCAGCAATTGTTACTGGTGGAACAGCAGGACTCGCATTAAGTATCTCTTACTTATTACCTATTTCATTTTCCATCTTATTTACTTTAATAAACATACCGTTTTATATTTTATCCTACTTTAAAATGGGGAAGAAATTTACGTTATCCACCATCTTAGCTGTATCCTTAGTTACTTTATTTTCCTATTTATTATCCATCATTCTACCGCCGCTCGCTCTATATTCCCTACTAGGGTCTATCATCGGTGGCTTTATTATTGGAATAGGAACTATTATTTTGTTTATGAATGGTTCGTCTTTAGGGGGAGCACAAATTCTGTCTATTACGCTTCAAAAACAATTAAATTGGAATATGGGAAAAACAAATTTTATTTTTGATTCAATTGTTATTTTAATTGGCTTGTACAGTGTAGGATTAATTAGAGGTCTTTACAGCATTGTGTCAGTATTTATCATTTCGTTTATGATGAGTACGTTTAAGGAAAAAATAGCTAAAAGAAATACGAGTAATGCTAATATCGAAAAAGTTAACTCTGTGGTTGAAACACAATCTGTTTAACAATAGGAACCCCTAACTCCCCTCCTTCATATGAAAGAGGGGAGTTAGAGGGTTGTTTTTTGTTATAATAAAAAGGATATTCTTTATATTCAATATTATAATAAGGAAAAATAATTGACAGTGATAATCATTTTCATTTAAAATGTAAACAAATAACGAAATGAATAGGAAGGTGTAAGATATAATGAAAAATGATTTCATTGTTTTAGCTCCATTTCAATATATGATCGAATGTACCTGTCCTAGACCTGAACATACATTCATTCTTGATTTACATAAAGGGGATATCATTACCATTACTGAAGAAAAAAAATACGTTGATTCGCTTGGCTGGCTACTGCTTGTTATGGTAAATGACTATAGTTTCTTCATGTTTATCGATGAAATAGAAGAGTTTATTGCGAATAAAAAGATTACTTCCTTAATGGATATGGAATTAAGAATGAATTATTTAGAATATAAAGTAAATGAATCGTTAGATGGCTTAAATAAAGAGCAATTTGAGCTTTTTGCCAAGGAGCTTAATGATTTAAAATCCATTCAAAATGAGCTTGCGTTGATTTGATTATATAAATTTTCAAGAGTAATCCATGTAGATAAATTGGATTGCTTTTTTATTTTTATAAACGGATAGCGAAACAATCTAGTAAATCCTATGAAAGAGCCAAGGAGATTTTTTACAAAAGAAACAGAAAAAATGAATTAATTCAAACATAAAGTCTTGAATATTTGCAAACGTCTTTCTAGAAGATTACAATGGGATAGTATTATGAAGAAGGCAAATGTTCGCTTAGGAGGATTATTAGATGAAAGTCAAAATAAACAGACACGCTGTTAAAGTACTTAATCAAATGTTAGAAAAGGCTGAAGAAGGAGAAATGATTCGTGTATACATAACAGAGAATCATGGAAACCATGCACATTACGATTTAAAATTGGACAAGAAGACAGAACATGATGAAGTGGTGCAGTCTGATAAAGATATTCCTATTTTATTAGATACAAGAGATGCAGATTTCTTGGATGGTGTTTGGATTCAATATTTCCATGTTCCACAGCCAGGATTCACTATTTATAATCCATCAAAAGAACAACATCATCATTAAAAAAACAGGAAGTGGAAACACTTCCTGTTTTTTTATATTTGCTTTTGTCCTCATTTTAAATGAGATATTTCCATACTGATTGTTATATGTTATAATTAACTCCTAAATGAAAGTTGTTCTGTATTTAATCCGTCACTTTTAAGCGTAACAGAGCATTTAGGTTTACATATTTCATTTTTTAGGCTATATACTTTAAATGACATAAATGATGAGAATCAAGAAAAAATAATATTTAGGTCTCATATGTTCCCATAAATCTACCAGAAAATTTACATAAAAATCCAAAGGAAGTTAATTGTTGTATGATTAATATAAAAAATAGATGATTTCTTAAAGATCTATCTTATCTATCTATTAATTATCGATTTTTGTTAATGAATTTTTAAAAGAATAATGATAGGATTAATGGTAATAAAGTATTTATGTTAAAAAATTTAGATTAAGGGATGGTAATCTAATGACAACAACGATAAAAGGAAATGAGAGCAGTTTACCTTTACGAAAAGATGTGAAACACCTTGGTAATATTCTTGGTGAGGTACTTATCCACCATGGTGGCCAAGAATTATTAGACAAGGTAGAAATAATTCGTAAATTAGCAAAAGAACTGCGGGAAACGAATAATGAACATACATATAACCAATTAAAGTTCGAAATGGAAAGACTAGATAAGCCAGTTCGCAGACAAGTTATTCGAGCATTTTCGAAATATTTTCATTTGGTGAATGTTGCTGAGTTAAATCACCGTATACGTCGTAGAAGAGAATATCAGCTAAGTCAAGAAAAAGGTGTACAGCCATATTCCATTGATCGTGCAATCATGGCATTTAAACAAAAGAATTTATCTGAAGAGACCATTCAAGAAGTCTTAAATACTCTTTCACTTGAACTTATTATTACAGCACATCCAACAGAATCAACAAAACGTACGATTTTAGAATCGCAAAAGAGAATTGCTAATATCTTAAAACAACTTGATAACCCAATGTTGACGAAGAAAGAGAGACAGCATTTAAACGATGATCTCTTTGAAGAGATAACGATCATGTGGCAGACAGATGAATTACGGCAAGAGCGTCCTACCGTAATGGATGAAGTTAGAAATGGTCTTTATTATTTTGAGCAAACATTATTTGATGTATTGCCAGAAATCCATCAAGAGGTTCAGGATGCACTGGATGAAAACTATCCTAATTTCGAATGGAAAGTACCTAATTTCTTATGGTTTGGTTCTTGGATTGGTGGAGACCGAGATGGTAACCCAAATGTAACACCTGATGTTACATGGCAAACACTGCATAAACAAAATGAATTAGTCATCCAAAAATACATTCATGCAGTAGATGAATTGATGAAGAGATTCAGTCATTCTACTAATCGTGTTAAGGTTAGTTCAAAGCTTATTCAGACAATTATGGAGGAAGAACAACTATATCTTACACCAGAAAAGAAATGGCCAGTTGAAAAAGAAGTTTATCGCCGGAAATTTTCAATTATTTTAGAAAGATTAAAAGAATATGGCAAATCTGAAAAAGGCTATGTGAAGGCAGAAGAGCTACTTGAAGATTTATATTTAATTCAAGAAAGCTTCGCCTTGCATCAACCAAAAGCCCATCAGCAAAAAGATTTACAAAAATTAATTCGACAAGTGCAATTGTTCGGTTTTCATTTAGCAACTCTGGATATTCGTAATCATAGTGGAGAGCATGAGGCAGCTATAGATGAGATTCTGCGTAAAGTTGGCATAACAGATAATTATAAAAATTTACCAGAAAATGAAAAAATAAGAATTCTTGAATCTGTTTTGAATGACCCTCGTCCTATTCTTTTATTAAACGAAGATTATTCAAATGAAACACAGGAAATGATTAGCACATTTAACATGATTAGAGAAGCACATAAGAAATTTGGAGAACGAGCTATTAATGTTTATTTAATCAGTATGACCCAGTCGCCAAGCGATATTCTTGAAGTACTTGTATTAGCAAAAGAAGCTGGAATTTATCGACTGCATGCGGATGGAACCGTAGAAAGTCACTTAAATGTAGCACCATTATTAGAAACAATTGATGATTTAATCGCGGGACCTAAGATTATTGAAACATTATTCCGCATGCCGGTTTATCGAGAACATTTAAGACAACATAATGACCAGCAGGAAATCATGCTAGGATATTCTGATGGCAGTAAAGACGGTGGCACATTAACAGCAAACTGGAAATTATTTAAAGCTCAGCGTGAAATTCACGAAATGGCTAGTAACTATCAAATCGGCTTGAAGTTTTTCCATGGTCGTGGTGGTTCACTTGGTCGCGGCGGCGGTCCGTTGAATAAGAGTATCCTATCTCAACCAGGTGAAACATTAGGGGATGGCGTAAAAATTACGGAACAAGGGGAAGTATTATCCTCGCGCTATTTATTAGAAGATATTGCTTTTAGAAGCTTGGAGCAAGCAACTTCTACATTGCTCATGGCAATTGCTCATATTTCAAAGGATATTAGCGAACATAAAGAAGAGAGAAATCTTTGGGAAGATTGCATGGAAGAAATATCTGCTATCGCGCTTGCAAAATATCAATCATTAGTTTTTAATGACCCTGATTTTATGACTTATTTTAAAGAGGCAACTCCTTTAAATGAAATAGGAAATTTAAAAATTGGTTCACGGCCAATGAGCAGAAAAAATACAACAACTTTTGAGAATCTTCGTGCTATTCCATGGGTTTTTGCATGGACTCAAAGTAGACAGCTTCTGCCCGCTTGGTATGCTGCTGGTACTGGATTAACAGAGTTTGCTCAGCAAAAGCCAGCTAATATTGAAATTTTAAAACAAATGTATGCAAAGTGGCCATTTTTCCACTCGACAATTGATAATTTACAAATGGCCTTGATGAAGGCAGATTTAACAACTGCTAGAGAATATTCTTCTCTTGTGGAAAATGAAGCAATCGGCAATCGGATTTATCAAAATATTAAAGAAGAATATGATAAGACAAGAGCTATTTTATTAGAAATCACTGGTATAGAAGAATTACTTGATCACACACCTTCTATTCAAGAGTCTGTTTATAGAAGAAATCCATATGTAGATCCATTGAATTTCTTCCAAGTTGATTTAATTAAACAGCTTCGTGAACAAGAAGTTCTTGACAAGGAATTACTGAATCAAGTTCTATTGACCATTAATGGTATCGCTGCTGGTTTACGAAATACAGGCTGATTTGAGGATAGCCTGAAAAAAAGATGAGTCTAATCTCAGACTGTAGACAAACTCCTTGAAATTCGAGGTTTTGTCTATGGTTTTTTTGTATAACCTCTTCTAATGGAGTGGTGTTTCCGCTACAGGGTTTTGCTTTCATATATGACAAAAGGGGATCAGAATGAAAACATTCTGATTCCCCTTTTGTTGATAAACTGAGAGGACAAATTAATATTACTCCTCTTTTTATTTCCCAAAATTATTTATATGATGCTAAAAATTCTTCTACCTGTTCAGGTGTTTTGGCATTGGCGCTGTGTAAGTGTCCAATTTTTTCACCGTCTTTAAAAACTAACAGACTTGGAATTCCCATGACATCATACTTTTCAGCTATTTCAGGAAGCTCATCTTTATTTAAACTATACCATTTTTTGTCATTATTTGCTTCCATGATTTCCCCAATGAACATATCCATTCTTGTACAATCAGGACACCAAGTGGTAAAAAACTTCACAATATTTGTATCACCATTGTTAATAATTTCCTCAAATGTTTCTACTGTTTTAATTTCATTCATATCTTTAAGCTCCTCATTAAATAAATTCCAAATAACTATGAAAAGTTACTACAATTTTTATTATACACATGAAACGTATTTCTTTCCTCCAAAATGCATTCTTTTCTCTAAGCATTTTATTTGCATTATAACGTTAGAAAGATAAGAATATACAAGGTAGGAGATGAAGGATGCAAACAATATGATATTGCCATTATAATTTATATTTATGCAGTTATTTTTTGACCCCTTATTTCGTTATAATAAATGAAATGTTGTCATATGATAAAGAGGGTTCATTTTGCGGTTTCAAGTAAGAGGAGGTAACAAATGAGTTCAACAAAAATAAACATCTCACCAGTGGAAAATACGTACATACGCTTAATATTAGCAATAGAGAATATGGATAAAGAGAAATTAGTAGATCTAGGTGATTCCTATTTACTAAAAGTCAATAAGAAAAATAAAAGCGGTAACGAACTTCACTTTTCCATGCTTTTTAACAAAAAGTTGATAAACAAAGTAGCAAGAAGTACGAATCCAACTGTAAATATTACAAAAAATAAACATCTTATCTCTCTTGAAATCACTATTATGCTTGATTTAACAGAGCCAATAAAAGAAGAGAATTTTTTCTGGATAAAAAAAGAATTTGCCAGCACTCCAGCATTTGAAATCTCCTACAAAATGAATGAAGAATATTTTGATAAGAAAATATTACAGCATCTGAACAAAGAAGCAAATGAGGAAAGTACAGAAGTTTAACAAAAAAGGATCAGTTTCCGTTTTAGGAGACTGATCCTTTTTGTTAAGGAATGATTACTTATTCTTCGATTAATCCAAGCCATTTTAAGCCATTGTAAATACCTGAATCGGTAACAGATGTGGTTGTATGCTTAGCATAGGAAAACAACAACTCATGTGCATTCCCCATCGCGAATCCTTCTCCAACTACTTGGAGCATTTCTTTGTCATTTAGGCCATCTCCAAAAGCAATAGAAGCTTCTTTCTCGATTCCTAATCTTTTTAAAATAAGGGAGACAGCAAACCCTTTATTTACTTTATCACTAATAACATCATAGGAATGTCTAAATCCATCGATATTAACTTGTGATAAGTGGATATCAGGGAAATCTTCGTATAGTGAAATATCTTCCTCTCTTAAATTGATTATAGTAATTCCTAGAATATTCGCTTTTTCATCTAGAGTAAAAGCTCTATTTTGCTTTAAGTGGAATTTTGCACTAAATTGTTTTGTCATTTTCCCTTCAGGGTGGGAAAGTAAATTATGAGTATTTGTATATAAAATTAGTTCATTTCCTTTTTCATTGGCAATATCTAAGTATTTCGTGACCAAGTCAGGACTCATCGGTTGTCTAAAAACATCTTTTCCATTATGTATTGCATATGCGCCATTATAACCGATAAACGATTCTATGGCGAGTGTCTCTCCAATATGTGATATTTCATGCAGTGGTCTTCCAGTTGCTAAAAAGACCTCTAATCCTTTTTCTTTCATTAATTGCACTGCTTTTTTTGTGGAATCTTGGATCGTATCTTCTGGTGTTAAGATAGTTCCATCAATATCTAGGAACAAAACTTTATAAGTAATTGACATTTTTACCTCCATTAAATTTACATTTCTTCAATACCATACTACCATATAAAAAGGACAAATGAAAAAGAGTAACCAAAAAGGGAAATTATTTGGCTACTCTTTCAGCAGAATTTAAATGTTATCCATTATTTGAAAATTTTCCACCAGGATCTCCTTTTTTCTTGAGCAGCTGCGGCATGACGAAATGTTTGTACAAGTTCTTGAAAACTTCTTTCTCTTTGTTTAATTTCTTTATTCAGTTGTTCTCTTTCTAGCTGCAATGTTTCCATAAAATATTGATCATTTTCATTTAATTGCTCGACTGTTTTGTTTAGCTCTTCATTTGATTTCGAGAGATGCTCAATCATTGATTTAATTTCTTTTGCGGAAGAAACATTAGATGTCCATTGTTTCGAGTAGGTTTTTCTTTCAGCTTTCGAAATTTGGGAAAGTTTTTTGATTTTCGTTTGAATTTCTTCATATTTTGTTGTCGTAGTTTCTGCGTTTTTATGTAAAAGTTCGGAAAATTCATCTAAATGTTCGGATGTTTGTGTCTGCGTTTCCTTTACTGTATTAGTAATATGGGAAATTGTTTCTTCATGACCAGCTTTTATTTCCTTTGAGATCGTTTCTAATACCTCTGTTTTAATCCCATTTCTAATTTCATCTTTCACTTCTTCAAGAAAATCTTGTTTATAATTTTCCAAGGAAGAAAGTAATAGGTGAAAGTTTTGTTCTGTAATTTGTGATTTCGCCGTCTCAACAGGTTCTAAAGCTCCCTTTTTAGGAAGCAATTCGATGATTGTGTTTTCGCTTTTTTCTTTTATTTCCACAATCTTTTCTTTCTTAGGTCTGTTAAGGAGCATTGTTAATGTTTCTTTTACTTCAGCTGTTTTTCGTTTCTCTTTATATAAATTTTTCACCTCATGTAGGAGGGTTATTTCTTTTTCGGTATAAATACGTGCTCCTGTTTTGGTTCTAGGTATCACGATAATTCCTTGAAATTCCTTTTCCCATTGTTTTAGCATTGTTGGCGTTGTCGTCAGTTTTTTTGATGCTTCACCTATCGTATATGCTTTCATTTTTTCTCTCTCCTTTTGAATAATCAATTTAATTGACCATCTTTACTGTATGTATTTAGAGAAGCGGGAATTAATTTCCTGCAACAAGACAAAAGCTATCAAAACTTCTGATTAGTTGACAAATTTCCCACTTTTTCTAATTTAGGAAACGATATTATTAATTCCTTTCTTCATTTATGTGTAGGTATGTTCATAAATGTATAAACTAAGACAATCGAAAGGTGTGCTCGGAGAAAAGGGGAGACTTACATATGAAAAAGAAATTCTTTGTTAGTATTTGTATTACTTTTATCCTTTTTATACATGCCAACCCTCTACTTACAAAAGCTTCTGATGAAAATCACAAGGAATCTATCTTTCCACTTCGAATTTTAGAAACAACGGATATTCATTCCTATCTTTTAGATTATAATTACGAAGAGAAAAAGAAAACGATTGAATATGGATACAATCGTGTTGCAAGTTTAATATTGCAGGCAAAAAAAGAACAAAGAAATACAATGTTGTTTGATGTAGGGGATGTAATAAAAGGAAGTCCACTTGCTGAATATGTAGCAAGTTCGCCGATGTTTTATTCTAGTGATATTCATCCAGCCTATAAGAGCATGAATTTAATGGGATATGACGCGGCAACGGTAGGGAATCATGAGTTCAATTTCGGATTAGATTTTTTGTTAAATACACTAATAGGGGCAGATTTTCCCTATACGAATGCCAATATTTATGTAGATGATCATAATGGTTATGAACAAGATGATATTCATTTTTTTCAACCTTTTCTACTATTAGATAAAATATTAGTAAATGATCAAGGAAAAACGGAAAATATTAAGGTGGGTGTCATAGGATTAATTACTCCAATAACCGGGGTATGGGACAAGGAGCATTTGGAAGATAAACTTATCATAAAAAATATGCAAAAAACAGCAGAAGAAATTGTCCCACAAATGAAAAAAGCTGGCGCAGATATAATTGTTGCTTTAGTGCATGCCGGTTTATATTCTGATCAATATTGGCCAAAACAAGGGAATAATGTCAGAGATATTAGCAAAGTCAAAGGAATAGATGTTATTCTTTATGGTCACTCGCATGGTATCTTTCCAGTTAAAGGAGAAAAAGGACCAAAAGGTGTTAACCATGAAAAAGGTATAATTAATGGAAAACCGACGGTCCAGGCAGGAAACTGGGGAAATCACCTTGGAATAATTGATTTAACGCTTAAGAAGAAAAAAGGAAAATGGGCAATTGTTGATTCAAAATCAACTGCAAAACCAATTATTAGGATTATAAAAAACAAAAAAATACCGATTGTTTCCCCAATGCCGCAATTGGAATATATTCTTTCGCGATATCATCAAGATACATTAGAGTATATAAACAGTAAGCAATTACTAAATCATTTTGATTAATATATTCGCAGAAATTTCAATATACAGGCAATAAAGTTGAAGGGAAGAACGGAACAGCTTTATAGTAAGTAGAGAGAAGGGGTTGGATATATGGGAAAAACATTACAGGAAATAAAATATTCCGTTCTTGATTTAGCACCGATTAGAGAAGGAAGCAATGCTGCTGAAAGTTTTAAAAATAGTTTAGAACTTATTCAACATGCTGAACAGTGGGGTTATAACCGCTATTGGGTAGCTGAGCATCATAGTATGCCTGGAATTGCTAGTAGTGCTACTTCGGTATTAGTTGGCTATTTAGCTGGGGGTACAAGCAAGATTAGAGTCGGAGCAGGCGGAATTATGTTACCGAATCATTCGCCTTTAGTTATTGCTGAGCAATTTGGTACATTAGAATCTATGTACCCCAATCGTATTGATTTAGGTCTTGGAAGAGCGCCTGGCAGTGATCAACTGACGGCAAGGGCATTAAGACGTTACCATCAAAGTGATGGAAGTGATTTTCCTGAATTGCTAGAGGAATTAAGAACGTATTTTAAACCATATGAAGAGACGAATTTACCAGTAAGGGCTATACCAGGGGAAGGGGTAACGATACCGATTTGGCTGTTAGGCTCTAGTGACTTTAGTGCTAGATTGGCTGGTCAACTTGGTCTGCCTTTTGCATTTGCTAGTCATTTTTCGCCAGACTATACGATTCCTGCACTTAATACTTATTATCAATCATTCTGTCCATCAGAAATTTTAACGAAGCCATATGTGATGGTTGGAGTGAATATTATTGCAGCAGACACGGATGAAAAAGCGGCCTATCTTGCTTCATCTTCTCAGCAGCAGTTTTTAAGTCTTATCCGGAACAAGCCGACACAACTGCAGCCCCCAGTTTCCAATATGGAGGAGATGTGGAGTACTTATGAGAAAGCTATTGTTCACAAGCAATTGAAAGCATCTATTATCGGCTCCAAAGATACAGTTACTCAGAAATTACAAACATTTTTAGAGGAAACCCAAGCGGACGAAATAATAATCAACACACAAGTGTATTCTCAATCTGAACGTCTTCGTTCATATGAAATTGTAAAAAATATTTTAAAATAAAAAGGCTGTAGCAAGTACAAAATGATATTATTTCATTTTGTACTTGTTTTTGTGTATGATAAAGCTATAGATATTTTGTCAGCTGTAAATACTTGGAGGGAACTGTTGTGAAAACAACTATGAAGTTGGTTAATCAAGAAAAAATCAAACAGATTTTAAAACAAATGGTCGATGATGCTTATGCTAATATAAAAGGAGAAGAGGTTTTACTTTGTATGGAATGTTGTGACGTAGATTTATACGTTGCGGCAGAATCTTGCGAACCATTTATAGAGGCAGTGAAAGTAAACTTTGAACTTGATGATTTAGGTGAAATTATGGATAGAGAAGCATACCACATATTAATGAGGGAACTCGATGAATACTATGTGGATTTACATGTGAAGTCTGGCTATTATGATTATTTTCCAGCAGGCACATATAAAGTCGATGGGAGAGAAGAGGAGTCAGAAACCAATGTTCTGGCACCTAAAGGAGTATTTTATGCGCCGTTTGAAGACGCGGTAATTAAATAGATTCTTTGTTAATTTTAAAGGCCAGGGATTTTTTATGTATTCCTGGCCTTTAGCATAGAAGAATAGTTGATTTTTAATTCACCTATTCAAGAATGAACCTTATAATCTTTGATTTTAATTTGTATGCTTTTCAGCCATCTTTTTATGCTTATCCAATTCGGAAATAAAATGGGGCCATTTTAAAATACCATCATCTTTATCAAATTCGATAATCACATCAGATACGCCTTTTTCTGATAAAATCTGCTTTTCAATTCGTTGTCTTATTTTATCTACTTGCTCAACGGTTAATTTACTATCGATTTCGATACTGAGTTCTACATGAAAATCTTCCCCTTCTTTGTAGACTGCTAGATCTTGGATATCGCGTACATCAGGATCTTTTATCGCGATATTGCCAATTGTATCTTGCATTTCTAAATCTGCTTCTCCTATAGCTCCTGCAGCGTTATCTAAAAAAACTCTCCCAACAACAATAAACATAAAAATGCCGATGATAATGGATACAACGCCTTCAGCTTGTTTAAAGTTTGTATATTCACTTACTATTACTGCCGCAATTGCTAAGATTCCTCCTGCTGTTGCTACGGAATCTTCTAAAAATACCAATTTTGTTGCAGGCTTGGCAGATTTTAAATAGGCAATGCTGGCAGAAAACAATTGTAAACCTCTTGTTTTTAAACCTGCTGTTGCAACAATTTCTTTCATTGCTTTAATTAAAACGGTAAATTCTAAGCAAACAGATATGGAGAGGATAATGATAATGAGTAAAAAGCCTGTTGATTCTTGTGGCTTAAAAACATGATCAAGCCCTTCGCGAATTGTTTCATAAGCCATAATTCCAACAATTAAAACCGCAAATAATAAAACAACATTGACAAGTCTGCCAAATCCTCCTGGAAAGCGTTTTGTTGGAGCTTTTTTACTTAATGCAGATCCAATAAACACAAAAAATTGATTGGCTGCATCACCAAGGGAGTGCATTGTTTCAGCAAACATCGCCACATTGCCGGTGAGAAAGTAAGCAACTCCTTTTAATAAGGAGATAACGGTATTTACTAAAGCAGCAAGCAGAGCTGAACGGTTTCCATTCTTTAATAATAATAAGAATTCCTTCATCCTATCTAATACCCTTCTTCCTCAGTAAAGGTCGTATACAAATAAAAAGAGAACTTCCCGTTTGTAACCAATTAAAGTTTAAGTGGTTACATTGTAAGGGAAGCCTCTATTAACTTCTAATTGATACTGAAAAAAACGTGTTCATTAAATTTTTTTCGTAAGTCTATGGTGTTATCAGACAATCGTTGAATATGTATGTCTAAGAAGTAGTAAATCCGGCATTTTTAAGCTGATTCGCTTTTTTCAACCGCACTGTTCCAATCAGGAAAATAATGGAGCGCATGGCGCATTAAATCTGGATGGCTTTGTTTTATCTTCTTTTTATTCATATTCATGCCATTTGAGCGTAATTGTTGAATGGCCAACAATACTTCATCAGCATTCATGCTAATATCCATGGACCTACCTCCTTTTAAATTTATTCATATTATTTACCAGTTCAACATATTTTATTCGCTTTTTCCGTAAATATTTCTTGGGAAAGCGCAAAAAATGCGCTATAAAGACAAATGTTGACTTCTCTACCTAGTTTAATGTCGAACTCTTTTAGGAAGGCAGCACTTCATTGTACGAATGTCTATTCTTTCGCTATAATTGGGAGGGGAATGAGAAAATAGAAGGACGTGATTTTAAAAGTGAATAGCAAAAAGTTGCTTATGATTCTTCCTTTCGTTGTATTAATGTTTAGTCTTTTAGGGATTAATAATGTTTCTGCACATGCTTATATTACAAATTCAAACCCTAGTGAGAATGAAATATTAGAGTCAGCGCCAGAGAGAGTATACATAGAGTTCAATGAAAAGATCCAAACTGGTTTTAAAATATTAAATGTTTTAAATTCATCGGGAGAAAGAGTAGACAAGAAAAATGTAGTCATTAATCCTGATACAGAAAAATCAATGGAAGTTGATCTAAAGTCAGATTTACCGAATGATATATATACGGTAGAGTGGAGAGTTGTTTCTGCTGATGGCCATTCTGTGTCTGGGATGATTCCTTTCAGCATTGGGGAATTACCGGATGGTGCAGATTTTCCAACTCAACAGGACAGTGGTAATCTAGTAAGTTTTATAAGCACGATGATCAATAAAGGCTTTCTTTATATAGGTTTTTCTGTCTTTATGGGATTATTGTTATTCTATACATTTTGGTATAGAAATAATAAATTATCCGCTAAGCTAGTAAAAAGAACGAAAAGAATTTCTATTATTGCTGTCTTATTACTTGCTATTAGTATTATTAGTGCATTAGTTATTCAAACACAAAGCTATGCTGGTGTAAGTCTATTAGCTAGTTTGAAGCCAAGTAATTTAATGGAAACATTGACAAGTACAAAGGAAGGAATTATTTGGATTGTACAAATGATCCTTTTAGCTATTTTATTCCTTGGACAACGATTTATTTGGGCAAAAGAAGCTTATTTAGATAGAAAACATTGGATAATTCCTGGATTAGCATTTATAGGCATCATGCTTTCAAAAGCATTTCTTGGCCATCCTTCCAGTTCACCTTATGAGACTGTAGCTATTGTACTTGATTTCTTTCACTTAATAGCAGCATCTATTTGGCTTGGCGGAATGATTGTTATTATTCTCTTTTTACGAGAAGGCATATTTGCTAAAGAAGGGGAAGGGCATGATTTATATTGGGGAACTATGGAGAATTATTCATTATGGGCCCTTTTTACTGTTGCGGTTTTAGCCATTTCTGGTGCAGTAAATGCTTCCTTATTAATTCCTGATTTTCAGTCATTAGTAAGTACGGCATATGGAAAGGTTTTGCTTATTAAAATTGGTTTACTTGTATTAATGTTGATTTTTGGTGCATATCACCTCGTTAGCAGACTTCTATTAAGAAAGAAAGACTTTTATAAAAAATCAATAAAAGTGGAAATTACACTTGGCATATTAATACTGATAGTAACTACAGCATTTACTCAAATACAGACACCGACCTTGCCTATCGACCTGCCATTTTATGAAGAAGCAGAACTTGGGTATAATGAAAATATCAGTTTATCGATCACACCTAAGAAAACGGGTGTGCAAAATCAGTATGAAGTATTTGTATTTGATAATAATCGTAAGCCAATTGATCCCGTGGAACAAATTACAATTAGTTTAAAACAGGGAGACAAAGAAATGGCGTTTCCATTAACGAAGGAAAAGGAAGGACATTATTTTGCAGAGAATCTTCAATTAAATCAGCCGGGAAAATGGGATGTAGAAATACATGTGTTAACCGATAAATTAGAATCACTGGATTATTCTTATTCTATTGACATAAGATAAAGTTTCATATAGAGGGCAATGGGAAATAGAGAAGAGGATAATTATTTCTCGGGAAAGCGCATAATCAGACAGGATTTTTAGAAGAGAACGTCGTATAATAGCGAATAACATAGAAAGCAATCGGTTTTAGTAACAAACTTGTTCGCTATTACCGAGGATTTTCAGACTATAGGCAAATACCTAAAATAATTATGGGGTTTGTCTATAGTCTTTTTTATTAGCTAAATGAGAGATTGTCCTTTAAAATGTGCCAGTCTTTCTTATCGAGAAAAATTTTCATGCTAATGCACGCGAAAGGAACTTTTTTTGATGACGGAATAATATAAGCGATGTCCTATAATACCAGCGATAAAAGTTAGGATAATGTCTTTTATTAAAGGTAGAGCCATCCAACTCCACATTAGTTGGTAGGTAAACCCTTCTGGTGCAGCATACCAAAGTTTGTAGGACATATACATCCAACTAGTCCCAATGATGTAATTAATCAATAATCCAATGAAGGCGCTAAAAATATAGAATGGGACGGTTTGCTTTTTTTCGATTAAGGAACCCACAAGAAATGCTGTCATAATAAAAGCTAAAATAAATCCAAACGATGGCCTAGTAATCACCATAAGACCGCCAGATATCCCCGCAAAGATAGGTATTCCAATAAGTCCAACAAGCATATATACAAACATCGCCACACCGCCTAACCTTTTCCCAAGAATCAACCCTGCAAGAATAGAAAAGAAAGTCTGAAGAGTTACGGGAACACCTCCAATTATAAGAAAACTTGTAACATTTGCTCCCACCGCCATAAAAGCAACAAATAAGGCAATCATTGTTATATCTATTGGCTTCCACTGTTTCAAAATGGCCACTCCCTTTTGTTTAATTTCTGTAATAAATATACTTCTCTAATTAATTTGTGTCAACTTATAATTTTAATTGGTTAACATATAAAAATACATATATTTTGTTTCTCTGTTCATACTAGAAATAACAAGAAAGGAGATGTTTGCATGAAAAAATTAAAATATCCATTCATAAGCATCTTTTTGGTAAGCTTATTCCTTATGCAGCTTAACGGTCCTTTACATACAGGTGCGGAAGAGCTGCCTTCCTATGTAAAATGGGGGAGAATTGCCATAACAAAAACGCAAGAAAAATATCCTAATAGTGAAGTTACTGATTATCTTCATGTAGGCAAGGAAGATAAGAAAGGAACATCTGTGGAAAAGTTTAAACTAATTGTAAACAAAGATCAAAAGGAAATTGGTGTATTTGTTCATTTAACTTTTGACACCCGCACAGAACGACTATTGTCGGTAGATATGCAGGAAACAAAGCCTTAATTTTCGAAAAACTCTCTAAAAGAATTGGTTTTAGAGAGTTTTTTTGTTTTAATAGAAGAAAGAGAAGTAAAAGGGGAGAAATTATGATAGGGAATATACAAAAGATTATGCGCTATCCAATAAAATCATTTACTGGAGAAAGCTTGGAAAAGGCACGGATTATGTCTTATGGAATATACGGCGATCGTAGTCATGCTTTTATCGATAAAGCAAATAATAAACATCTAACAATAACACAATACCCTAAAATGGTTACATATAGAGCAGGCTTTTCAGGAGAAGAGTCAATAGAAAAATTTCCTGATTTAACTATAACTGCAAATGATGGCTCGGAATATATTTGGGGGGAAACAGCATTACTAGAAAGATTAGAACAAGAAACGAATCGGACACTAGATTCAATTACCTATGCTCCGACCTTTGTTCCCTTTCCAGCAATTGAAGAAGGCAATCTTTTATTAATTTCCACAAAGGCCCTATCAGAATTATCTACATCATTTGGTGAATCAATTGATGAGAGAAGATTCAGAGGAAATATTGTCTATGATCTCCAAGAAAGTGGTATAAACGAACAAGATCTACTAGGGAAAAAAATAAAAATCGGTTCAGACGTAATTCTGAAAATTAATAAGTTTTGTGAAAGATGTATGATCATAACTGTAGATCCAGAAACAGGCATCCGACAGCCGAAGCTATTAAAACAGATAGTTAAAGAGCGAAATAACCATTTTGGTTTATATGCAAGTGTGATTCATACTGGAATTATTCATATTGGTGATGAGATAGCTATTTTATAAAGAAATGGATAAATACGGATGGTAGAAACATAAAAGTAAATTATTTAAAGTTGAACAATCTATAATTACGAGTATCCACCCGCCATTTCCTTCTGATTTAATGGCTATTGATGATTTAAATAACAAGTTAGTAGAAATGGTATATATTCAATTTAATTTTTTCCAATAAAACAGAAAAATTTTGAAACTTAATTCCTAACTATCCGTATGAATTTATGAATATATAGACAAGAGTATTCGTAAAGGATGGGATTTACATTGGTTAGGAAACAAAAAGCTTCAACATTTCTGGAAAAATATTGGGTATCTTCTATTAGCGTATTTGTATTGTCACAAATATTCTTTTTTACTTCAGAAGCCACAGGATGGATACTTAAATACAGAGATATGGATGGAACAATATTTGGGAGGCTTCTTGACAGTTATATTATCACTGAATGGTTTAATTTCTATGAAACACCACAGTATAATTTACTTACTGTCTTTTTTGTCGTCTTTTTTCTTGTGCCCGGAATAATAAGTGCGATAATAAAGATTTTTACTCGCGGTAAATAATAATACCATTGCGGATTTAAGCTGTAATAATAGATATGTGTGCAAGTGGGGAATAGAATAACGCTGGTGGCCATATTTAAACACTGCTGCTATTAAGCTGCCTGCTTATAGAAAAATGGTAGGATAGCGAAATATCTATTCAGGCAGTCAATTTATAGTTATTAACCCAGAATAGGTACCTAAATTTTATAACGGGAAGTTAGAAGATGAAAATTAAAACAAGAAAGCGTAACAGTTTTTTTAAAGAGGTATTATTTGAGGTAGTAGGGGAAGTAGTCTGGAATATTGTACTGTTTATACCAAGAATGGTATTTCGTTTAATTAGTAGCATTTGGTAAATAGTTAGTTGATGTTTAATTAGTTACAAATTAAAAGACTATAGCAGCTTGTCATCCAGAAACATTGCTTCATTCAAGTTTTGGGGAAGATGTCTGAGATACACTACCGAATAAAGCAGCAGAAACATACTAAGATTAATAGCACAAACCAAGGCCATGGTTTGTGCTATTAATCTTAGTATGTTTGTATTATGTTTAATCAAACGTTTGTTTAAATGAAATATTATATTGCCATCTCCCACAAAGATATGATATAGTTACCTAGGTAATTATTTTTAGATCGGAGAAAGCAATGAACACGACTCATGATTTATTCCATTCTATCCAGCAGCTCGCACGACAATTAACCAAACAATTAAATACAGCACTTGAGCCATTTGATATTTATAGTTCTGAATGGGCAATTTTGTATGTATTAAAAAAGAATGGTCCCCTTACCCAAAAGGAAATCGCCGATTATCTATCCATAGAACCCCCTCCAGTAACACGTACCATAAAGAAGCTCGTGGAGAAAAAATATGTTCTGCAAATAAAGGGAGAAGACAAGAGGACAAATAGAGTTTTTCTAACAGATTTTGCTATACAGCAGTATGCGAAATGGGAAGCAGCTGTTCTGCAAGCAAATCAGGAGTTACTTGAACAATTGCCAATCGAATCTCGAAAGACTTTACAACACATAATTTTTGAATGGACTCATTCATTAACAATCAAGGAGGAAAAGAATTGAATAAAGAACCATTATGGACAAAGGGATTTATCCAAATATGGATAAGTAACTTTTTTTTATTTATGACGTTTTATTTTTTATTAGTTTCATTACCAATTTATGCGATTCGAGAATTGAATGGAAAGCAGTCTACAGCAGGCTTAATTGTTACGGTATTTATTATAACAGCTATTCTCATCCGCCCAGTAGCTGGTAACTTGATGCAGAAGTTTGGCAAAAAAGCTATATTTGTTACTTCATTACTTATTTTCTTAGTGGCAGCGGTTTTTTATTTATTTACTGATTCAATTACTAGTTTGCTCATCGTTCGCGCAATACACGGCATTGGATTTGGTATGGCTACAACTGCAACAGGAACGATTGTTGCAGATATTTTGCCAAGTTCTAGAAGAGGAGAGGGCATGGGGTATTATTCGATGAGTATGAATTTAGCAATGGTAGTCGGTCCATTTATCGGACTGCAAGCAATTAACTCATGGGGAACTTCTACCTTGTTTACATTGGCGCTAATTTTTGCTTTCTTTGCGATTCTAACAGGTGGATTTATGAAACTAGAGTCAGATATGGAGACAGAGAGAGTAGACAAAGAAGCAGAGGCGAAAAAAGGATTTCAATTTGATAGAATTATAGAGAGTACGGCAGTAAAAATTAGTATCGTAGCAGCGATATTTGGGATTGTTTATTCATCGATTCTTTCATTTGTTTCGGTTTACGCTGAAAACAAAGGATTTATAAGTGTTTCAGGATATTTCTTTGTGGTTTACGCTATCTTTATGTTAATAGCAAGACCTTTTGCTGGTAAGTGGTTTGACCGCTATGGTGCAAATAAAATTGTTTATCCGTGTATCATCTTATTTTCCATTGGGATGATTATCCTGGGGACTGCACAAACAGAATGGATGTTCTTACTTTCTGCTGCATTAATCGGCTTAGGATATGGATCAATGTTTCCATGTCTACAAACCATTGCGATTCAGAAAGCAGCGCCACATCGAAGAGGGCTTGCAACAGCTACATTTTTATCCATATTTGATATAGGAATAGGGTTCGGCTCCTATATTGTAGGAATTATTGGTGATGCTATTGGGTTGAATTCATTCTATTCATTAAGCAGCATTTATATTTTAATCGGCATTGCTGTTTATTACTATTTGCATGGTAAAACGATTAGAAATGAAACGACAGTAGCTAAGGAAGAACAATTAAATACAAGTGCTTAAAAAAAGACTCTCCTTTTAGAAATGGAATTTTTCTAAAAAGGAGAGCCTTTTTATTATTTTGCCTTTGTGACCACTTTTTTAACAGGTTTGCTGACATTACCAGATGTATCTTTTGCCGTAATAGTTAAAGAGGTTTTTTCTTTTTGCTTTTTAATTTTGATAGAAAAAGCTCCTTTTTTATTTGTTTTTCCTTCTGCTAATACTTTGTTGTTTCTTTTAATGATAATGGTCGCATTTTTTTCAGAAGTTCCTGTCACTTTTGTTGTTTTCGTCGTGATCGTATTTACTTTTGGCTTAGCAGGAGCTATTTTATCTACTACTGTAATAGTCTTCGCTTTACTTATATTTTTTGCCTTATCTGTAGCTGTAACACTGATTTTCGTATTTTCTTTTTGCTTTTTAATTTTAATCGTATACTTTCCTTTTTTATCAGCAACTGCAGAACCGAGCTTCTTTTTGCCTGCTTTGGCAGTAACAGTAGAATTAGCTTCCGCTTTACCAGTGATTTTATCTGATTTATTACTGATTGTTCCCGTTATCGTTGGCATGGGAGGTGGAGTGTTATCCACAACTTTTACGGTTGCTGGTTTACTTGTATTTTTTGCACCATCTGCAGCTGTTACAGATACAATTGTATTAGCTTTCTGTTTTTTGATTTTAATAGCGAATTTCCCATTTTTATCTGCATTTCCTTTACCAATCAATTTCCCCTTAACCTTTGCATTAATATAAGCAAAAGGTTCACTTGTACCTTTCATCAAACTATCATTATCGCCAAGTTTTTGAATCGTTGGTAAATTTGGAGCTTTCGTGTCTCTTTGAACAGTCGTTCTGAGGGAAGTACTTGCATTTCCATTTTTGCTTGAAAGTTGGATATACATAAGCTTATCCGGTTTTTGTAAAGGTATTTCTACTGTAAACTTGCCATTTTTGTCTGCTGACGAAGAATAGGTTTTACTGCCAAGTTTTACACTTACTTTGCTTCCTTGTTCAGCTGTCCCGGTAAGTAATCGAGTACTATTATAAACAGGATTAATTTTTGCGTTTAATTTTAGAGCACTAAAAGCAGAAAATGCGTTTAATCGCCCCCAGCCAGATACTTTATCAAAACCGATGGGATTACTACTAGCAGGTAAATCTTCTGGATATTCTTCCGAAAATTCATTTTCAGGATTGTCATTTTCCTTAAAAACAATAGATGTTGTTGTTTCAATTAAATATTTTTCTACTTCTTTAGGCTTCAGCTTTCCATTTAAAGAAAGCAATAATCCAGCTACAGCAGATACATGTGGAGTAGCCATTGAAGTACCACTGTATAACACGAGATTTCCATTGGGAACCAGACTTGGAATGTTGGAACCTGGTGCAACAAGCTTAAGCTCTTTTCCATAACTTGAATAATCAGCAACGATATCTAAATCGTTGGAAGCCCCAACAGCCGTTACATATTTGGAAGAGCCCGGATAATCAAGGCCTTCATAACCATTATTTCCGCTTGCGGCAATAATAGTGACATTTTTGCTGTTGGCATATTGCAGCATGGACTCAATTACTCTACTATAACCACCACCCAAACTCATGTTGATAACTTTTGCACCATGATCTACTGCATATTTAATTCCTTTTGCAATTTGTTCCGTGTCACCAGAGCCAGATGCATCTAATATTTTGACTGGCATAATTTTTGCGTTTGTATGGATGCCAGACATTGAATAGCCATTATTTATGCCCGCTGCAATAATGCCACTTACATGTGTGCCATGATTATTGTCATCATATACATTGTCTGATTCGTTAATAAAATTATAACCCGCTGTGATTTTATTTTTTAAATCGGCTAATGAAGCATCCACACCAGTATCTAAGACAGCAATTTTCATTTGTTTAACATCAGTAGATTGTTGAAGCTGATAAAGCTTTTCAAATTGAATATCAGCACCATTTTTCCCATTTGTTTGGGCAGTGTTTTTTAATGACCATTGGTAAGGTGCAGAAACATCACTTGGCAAGGATAGTAAGGTATACTGCTGTACAGGCTCTATATATTCTACTTCTTTTGCTTTTTGAATCTTGTTAATAAGAGTATTAGCACTTTTCGTTGTGTATTTTCCTTCCTTTAATTCAAGGGTAAACATGCCGTCAGCAATTTTTTCGCTTCCTTCTAAACCTTTAATCGTTTGAGCAGAAGCCTTACCCAAGCTGTTTTTTAAAGAAGAAACTGTTTTACCAGCTTTCATTTTTACAATATATTTATTATTTATCTCTTTGTTCGTAATACTTGAACTGGAAGCTCCTAATAAAGTAAAAATGTCATCAAGCGTTTTTCCTTCAATATTAGATAATTCTACTTTGTTAGCGAGGGTTGAAATCTTAGTTTGTAAAGCGGTAGGAGAAGCTTCTAAGGCGATTTCATACAAATTATTTATTGCTTTTGCTTCGTTTTTCCCTATCTTATAGGTGCTACTTGTACCATTATCAAGCAGATTAGCGAAAATCGGTTTTAATGTATTTAAATTTGTTAATACATCTTGTCTTAGCTGCTTATTAAATATCATTTTCGCTGATAAAAATGGAGATACTTGATAGTATAAAGAAGATAGTTTTTTCCCATTTGCGGTTGAAGACAAAATGGTATCTCTAATGGTACGTAATTGTGTAAGGAGTGGTTGATTGTCCTTTGTCTCCTTAGTACTTAATTCAACTGGACATGCTTCTTCTGTTTCAACAGTAGGAGCTTGCTTTGTATCCGTTACTTTTAAGGAAAATTGACTATTCGGTTCAGGTACTTCCTCTTCTTCTATGTATTCCTCGTCATCTGTGTTGGAATAATACTCAACCTTAATATAGTATGGCCCTTCCCAAGCAATCGGGAAGTAAATGACGCCCTTATTATCCATAAAGCTAACGGCGTTATATCGATCGAAGGTGTTGTCTGACATAGCATTATCTTTACTTGAATATACGCTAATATTCATTTCTTCCGTCGAATTCAATTCGACCTCCAGGTGAGTTGCTTTAGTCACGACAGATTTTGGATCAATCTTAAACCATTTAACATATTCATCTGGCTGAAAGCTCGAGGATAACTCTTTTCCGATTGAAAGAGTATCAGCTGAAATTTCTCCTTCTGATGCTAGAATCTCTTTCGATGGCATGGCGCTTAATACTAATGTCACCGTTAATAACAAAGCAAATAAGGTTTTCCATTTACGCTTTTTATACATAATTCTCCTCCTATTAGTAATATATTACAAATCTATTAAAACACCTTTCTACCTCTTTGTCCTCATATTTTTTGTATTTTTAGAAAAAAATGTATGTTATCAATTTCATTTAATAATATAGAAAGCAGATCGACATTTTCGTTTTATGAAAATAAAAACCAATTTACTTTGGAATATGATAGAATAGTCTAGTAAATATTGTAAAGAAGGAGTTCCAAATCACATGAACGAGCCATTATTTTTTAAACCAGTATTTAAAGAAAGAATTTGGGGCGGTACAGCACTACGTAGCTTTGGGTATGATATTCCCAGTGAAGTAACAGGAGAGTGCTGGGCGTTTTCAGCACATCCTCATGGTCAAAGTATGGTGAAGAACGGATCATTAGCGGGTAAAAACTTAGAAGAGTTATGGGAGAATCATCGTGAGCTTTTTGGAAATATGGAAGGTGACCGTTTTCCTTTATTAACAAAAATATTAGATGCTAATCAAGATTTATCTGTGCAAGTGCATCCAAATGATGACTATGCAAAAGTTCATGAAAATGGAGAACTTGGTAAAACGGAATGTTGGTATATTATTGACTGTCAGGATGGAGCAGAAATCATTTTTGGGCATCACGCGAACACAAAAGATGAATTAACAACGATGATAGCGGAAAATAAATGGGATGAATTACTAAACAAGGTACCAGTGAAAAAAGGTGATTTCTTCTTTGTACCTAGCGGAACGATTCACGCTATTGGTGAAGGGATTATCATCCTTGAAACGCAACAAAATTCGGATACCACATATCGCGTATATGACTATGATCGTACAGATAGCGACGGCAATAAGCGAGAGCTGCATATTGAACAGTCAATTAACGTTACAACTGTTCCACATCAATTAGCGGCAACTACTCCACTTGTTAAACAACAAGGAAACATGGAGATTACTAAATTTGTTACATGTGATTATTTTACAGTAGAAAAATGGGTGTTGGACGGACAGTCTACTAGAGAACAAGACCAAGCTTTTTTACTATGTAGCGTAATTGAAGGAGATGGATCTCTGCAAAAGGATGGCAAAGAATTCACTTTCCAAAAAGGGGATCATTTCATACTGCCATATAAATTTGGTGAATTTGAATTGGCTGGGAAAGCAGAGCTGATTGTTTCCTATATCTAAAACGAATTTGCAAAAATAAAAAAAGAGTGTCATTTGGATACTGATCTCCAAAAGTTAGAATAACAATACTAACTTTTATCGGTAACTACCTATGCACTCTTTTTTTATTTAGTTTGGGATGATTATTGAGTAGTGCTGTATTATCCTTTTAATTGATAATTTTTTCATCCTATCCTAACGGAATGGTCGGAAATCCTTCTACTTTCTCATTACAATAGAAGAGTCTCTGCTAGTATAGCTCTAATGCTTATAAGAAGCTGTTAAGATTTCTACATATCTATTCGAATAGGTTTTCTTTTTTCATATTTGTAATATGCTGTAAAACCTGCTTTCTTTGCTAGATTAAGAGCTTGCATGAAACCGGCGCCAACATCGTCTTTTCTATGGGAATCAGAACCAATTGTAAGTATTTCGCCACCTAACTTTTTATATAATGCCAAAACTTCTATAGAAGGTAATGATTCATTTAAGCTTGTTCGCCAGCCAGAAGTATTAATTTCTAAACCAATGTTTCTTTTGATTGCTGTTGTTAAGATAGTAGTGATAATCTCCTGATAGTCAGGGAAGTGATAGATACCTCGTATGGGATGGGCATAGCGCTTCATTAAATCAAAATGAGCGAGGACATCAATATCTGCGTATGTAACTAATTCAAGAACCTCTTTAAAATAAGTAAGATAAATATCCTCATCAGGGTGAGTATTCATATATTTACGAAGTGTAAGCCCATGTAAATTGTGAACAGAACCAAGGATATAATCAAAAGGAATCGGTGCTAACACTGCTTTATATTGTTCACGTAATAAATGGGGTTCACATAGTTCAATTCCTAATTTAATTATTAATTGATCCTGATAACGAATTCTACATTTGTTAATGTCTTCTAGATATGTTGGCCAAATCATATGACCGTAAGTAGGAGCATTCGGATTGACAGAAAAGTGTTCGGTAAAACAAATTTCGTTTACCCCTTTACTTATGGCATTTTCACAAATATCCATCATTATTGCCTTAGAATCAAATGAATGGTTGGAATGATGATGATAATGATAATCAATATAATACATAAGAATCTCCTTTAATGACGCGCTTTAATTAATGAAATATTGCTTGTTTATTCTACCATATTTTAATAACAAACTTGAAGTTGGAAAGAGGTTCTATTATTTTATGAGGAAAAAGATTTCAGAAAATTCTTCTTTTAAACTTACTAAACAGGTAGGAATAATGTATAATAGATATATGAAGTATTTAGGAGGAAGAAATAATGACCGAGGTAAGAACAATCAACTGGAAAGACGATACTATTGTTTTGTCTGTTGATTATCCAAAGAAAATACAGAGTGAATATAAAGTAGTGATAATGTGTCATGGGTTAATTGGCAGTAGAATTGGCGTTGATCGCTTGTTTGTAAAGGCAAGTAATGTACTGACTGAATTGGGTTATTTAGTGATTCGTTTTGATTATAGGGGATGTGGTGAATCAAGTGGTGAGTATGGCAGCACGCAATTGTCTGATTTAATAGAACAGACAGAAGCAATTATTCAATTTGCTTATGATGGATTCTCGATAACGGAACTTATTTTACTTGGTCATAGTCTGGGAGGAGCTGTCGCGGTATTGACAGCTATCAAAGATTCACGGGTCAGCCGGTTAATTCAGTGGGCTGCTGTCGGAGATCCAGCGGTTGATATTAAACGAATATTTGGTAAAGCTAGATTATCTGAATTAGCAGAGAGGGAAGTTGTTGATTTTTATGGTTATTCTTTTTTTCAAACTTATTTTGATTCTTTAACAGATTATCAACCATTAACTAGCTGTCATAAATTTTCAGGAGATGTGCTTCTAGTGCACGGTACAGCTGATGAGGATATTCCTTATCACTATTTGAATAAATATAAAAATGAATATTTAACTAGAAATACAGGAACAGTTGATTCCATACTTATTGAAGATGGTGTACATACATTCTCATCTGGAAGGCAATTTTTGAAGCTGATTAATGGAACGGTTGACTGGTTAGAAAGGAAATAATTAAAAACGCAAATGGATGAAATAGATATCCGTTTGCGTTTTTTTAAGTAAAAATAATTATTTTGCTTATTATAATGGAAATTTATAAGTAAATAACTTAAAATGTAAATAGATGAAATGAATTTGAGGGGATAATATGGCACAAGAGCAAAGATTAGTGGAGATTATACAGCACTTAAATGAGCATGAAAAAATAACGGTGGAAGAAATTTGTTCTCTCTTTCATGTTTCCAGAGATACAGCTAGAAGGGATTTAGTAAAACTAGAAGAGGAACAAGCAATTATTCGAACAAGGGGGGGTGCGCTTTTACCAAAAACTCATCGCAAAGTAGATAATTATCATAATCGATTGAAAGCTGTCTCAGAAGAAAAGAAAGCAATTGGAAAATTAGCTGCATCCTTTGTTCGTGAGAATGATCATATAATTTTAGATGCTTCTACCACTGTACAGGCAATCGGAAGTTTTATTAATCAAGAATGTACAGTGATAACAAATTCTATTAATTTGGCAGATATTTTATCAGATAAACAATTGCCGAAAATCCACTTATTAGGTGGAGTAATGCAAAAAGAACATCGCTATTTATATGGGAATTCTGTTATTCAACGATTGGATAAATATTATGTAGATAAAGTGTTTATTGGTATTGTCGGTATATCTGAAAAGGGACTAACAATTGTTGACGAAGAAGACGGCGATGTTAAAAAGAAGATGATGCAGCAAGCAAAGCAGGTTATTGTAGTTGCCGATAATAGCAAGATTGGCATCACTGACTTTTACCAATTCGCGAATCTTTCCGATATTGATCTCTTTATCACTGATAAAGAACCGGAAGAATGGTTTATTCAATTATTAAAGGAAAATGGTGTGGAATTATTAGTGGCAGACAGGAAGGATGGAGAAGGATGATTACATGTATTGTAACCGATTTAGATGGAACTCTTTTAAATCATGAAAGTAAGATTAGTCCAGAAAATGCAGCCAGTTTGAAAAGTGCACAAGAAAAAGGAATAGAAGTAATTGTAGCAACAGGGCGAAACTATCCAGATGTTATGGAGATTTTCAAAGAAACCGGACTAAAAACATGGGTTATTGGCGCAAATGGTGCGACTATCCATGATCCAGAAGGAAAACTATTTGATCATCTTCCGATGGATAAGACAAAAGCAATGAATCTATTGCAATGGTTAGATGAGAGAGATTACTATTATGAAGTTTTTAGCAACGATTATCTATACTCGCCACAGCGTGGTAGACAATTAATTGCCATTGAACTAGATCGTTTATGTACGGCAAATCCTCAAATTAGCAGAGAAGAGCTTGAAAAACATGCGACTATTCAATTTGCGCAAACAGGATTTTCTTATATTGATAGCTATAAAGAAATAGAAAATCCAGCAATTGATGTCTATAATATTTTGGCATTTTCCTTTGATAAGGAGAAGCTAGACACTGGATGGAAAACGTTCGAAGATGATTCCAGCATCACCATTGTGACATCTGGTACCTATAATTTTGAATTTGAACATAAGGATGCCTCCAAAGGAAATGCACTGGCAAAATTAGCAAATCACTTAGGAATTCACTTAAAGGATGTGTTAGCAATGGGTGACAGTATGAATGATCTTTCGATGCTGACAAAGGTCGGATATCCTGTGGCGATGGGAAATGCAAGGCAGGATGTAATAGAAGCTTCACTAGAGGTTGCTGAAACGAATGACCAGGATGGAGTCGCAAATACGATTAAACGATTAGTATTGTCTTCGATAACCGTATAATATAGGAACCCTGCATGGATATAAGACTTAGAATCAAATATAAACCTAAACAATTATACGGAGAGGCCATTAGAATTTCGTATGATCGTTTAGGTTTTTTTTATTATTTGGATAAATAAAGGTTGTGGCCATTCTTTGATCACCAACTTGTTTGAAAATTAGTTCGATAAATTACTGCTTTAATTACAGTTGATCCATTATGTGGAAGACGCCTATTTTGTAGTTGTTTGATACTATTTTTTTTAAGGAGAATGAGATATAATAAGTAGGTAGTAAAAAAATAGTATCTAGTACTAATAGCAGATGATATTATTTTTGATAGCGGTTTTTAACAGCGGAATATTTGTATTTGGCCATTTTAAAAATCTTACATATAGTATAGCTACACATAAATAATAAGTAATTTTCACATAAAGGAGAAAGAAAAAATGTATGCATTTACGAGCAGATTTGCAAATGTTGTCTTAAAAATTTTCGGCAGAACAAAGGTAATCAATAAAGATAAATTACCGCAAGATACTGGTTATGTGGTTGCATGTTCTCATATTGGATGGGTGGATGTGGTTGCGCTTGGTACTTCTTTATTACCAAATGAAATTCACTTTATGGCTAAGAAAGAGTTATTTAATAAACCAAATGCAGCGAAATTTTTGCATAGTATTAATGCTTTTCCAGTGGATCGAGAAAATCCAGGCCCAAGCAGTATTAAAACGCCAGTAAAACTTTTAAAGGAAAAAAAGATAGTAGGAATTTTTCCTAGTGGAACAAGAACTTCTGAGGATGTGCCATTAAAAAAGGGAGCTGCTACGATTGCAAACTTGGCGAGAGTACCTATCGTTCCAGCAGCTTATAGTGGTCCTACGGATTTAAAGGGGCTGTTAAGGGGAAGGAAAATCCGTGTTATATTTGGTGATCCAATTTTTTTGAAAAATGAAGATGGTACGAAAAAAGATCCAGCTGATATTACAAGAGAATTAAGCGATGTAATGGCACAATTACAAAATGAATTAGATAAAAGAGGCGGTAAGCAATGATGAATCTACAGAAAGTGAAGGATATACTAAGTCGGTATCCTCTGCCTCTAGTAGATGAAATATTAGAGTTAAAAGAAGGCAAAATGGCAGTTGGAGTAAAGCAGATTAACAAGGAAGACACATTTGCGACGGGGCAAAACCCCAATAATCCGATTATGCCAGGCGTCCTTATAATTGAAGCGATTGCGCAAGTTACAGCAGTAGCTATTCATAGCGAAGAAAAACATAGGAATAAATTCGCCTTATTAGCAGGCATTAATCATTCCAAAATTCGAAAGCCAGTTTTTCCTGGAGATGAACTTTGTATGGAAGTAATGGTTGAAAAGGTGAAAAATAGCTTTGCTAAAGCAAGTGGGAAAGCAACAGTAGCTGGTGAATTGATTTGTGAAGCAGAGTTTCTTTTTTCCTTTCAATAAGCAAAGTAGTTACTTGGTCACTTTCTAGAAAAGGACAATCTTTCTAGAAGGTGATTTTTATTTTTATGGAAGACTGGATAGCTAAAAATAGCAGCTTCCTATAGTCTTTATAATAAATTTTACGCAATCAACATAATAAAAAAATTTCTCAATCATCTTTAAAATAATTACATTTCCCTATCAAATATTTCATAGATTACAAGACTATTTTCTAGTAAATAGACATATATCTATAAGGAGAAAGGGGATGTACCTATATGCAAACCTCCAAAACACGTACATTAATCCAATATTTGAATACAACAATATTAGGAATCATCCTAATGTTTATCCTTATTGCGGGAATCACGACCTCTATTTTTTCCTTTAAATTAACTTCTGATAATGTTGCCAATATTTTAAAATCAGTAAATACAACGGAAATTTATACAGAAATATTTCATAGTGAAAATCATCTTTTTCCAAAATCAGATGGAAAGGGACTTTCAATCGGAAATATTCTTTTTCAAATTGCCACTAATATTCGTTTAGATGACACACGCACTCTTTTAGGAAGAGAACTACCTGCTCTGACTTTTTTTCATACTGAAATAGTTGTCGCAGAAGAAGGGACAAGTCTTGCTAATCTACCATTTGAGTCAACTCCTTCTAAGGAGCTTATGAAGAACCCTAAAGAAGTAGATGAAGAAAAAGTGGAGAAGGAAGATAAGCCTTCAGAGAATAAAGCTCCAGTAACTACTCCTAAAAATAAAACAGTTTTGGTTTACAATACTCATAATCTAGAAGCATATCTACCACTTTTAAAGAATGCAAATGAAAATGAAGCAGTCAGCTCAGATGAACGGGCCAATGTAGTTGGGCTAAGTAATAAATTAAGTAGTATATTGCAAGATGAAGGAATTGGCGTGCAATTAGATAAAACAAATATTAACCAAAAGCTTCTTGATAGAGGCTGGAATTTCTTCTCATCTTATGCCGTTTCTAAAGAGGTGGTGGAGACAGCAGTTAGCGAAAATAAACATTTAAACTATTTAATTGATATACACCGAGATTCAGCAAGGAAAAAAACTACTAGTGCTACGATTGATGGTAAAAGCTATGCCAAATTACTATTTATTATAGGCAATGCGAATAAAGGCTATGAAAAAAATCAAGAATTTGCCAAAAAGCTTCATGCAGAACTGCAAAAAAAATACCCTGGAATATCGAGAGGCGTATTCTTGAAGGGAAAAGAAGAAGGAAACGGAGTATACAATCAGAACTTTTCTGATCGTGCTATTCTACTTGAAGTAGGTGGGATAGACAATACGCAAGGAGAACTGAATCGCAGCATTGAAGCATTTGCTGACGTATTCTCAAAGGTGTATTGGGAAGAAAATGACGCGACACAGCAATAACTAAGAAAAAGCTGGACCAACTTTTATATTGGAGATCCAGCTTTTTTCTATTTATCTATTGATTTTATTTTGCAAATATTGTTTATACCTTCTAAGGGCAGCTTCACTTGTTAAATGAAATTGATGCATTACCTTCTCATCGCTTACGCCTAATGCTAGTTCTTTTAATATAGCAGCATTGCGAAAATTGACTGCAGAAATTTTACGCAAACCTGCTCTTTTTACTTCATCTTTAATCATTTCTTGAATAGCGCGGACAGACAGAGCTTTTGGTTTTTGTCGATCATAATCATATTGAAAAGAATAAGAAATATTGTTAAAAGCAACAAAGACGGGATCATTAGAATAATATTTTGGCCGCAAGACTTCCGGAATGGAAAAGTAGTATGCTCGTAATTTTGTCAGAATATCATTTGGAATGGTGAGAAGGAACCCAGATTCTTCTCTATGAAGAGTTAGTTCTCCTTGTGCAAAGTTCACATCTTTCATTTTAATACTGTGTATATCGAGAGGTGTCAGGCCAAAGGTTTTTAATAAAGTCACAATTGTCCAATTTCTTGCCAGCAGATAGTTTCGAGCCGATTTTTTAGTTCCTTCAAAATCCTTTGTCAGCAGGTTTTGCAATAATTTATTAGATTCTTCACTTGTAATAAAATCTTTTGTAGTTAGGGAACGCAATGGGGCAGCTTCAGCTAGTTTATGAATTTCATGGGCGCAAACACATTGGTGGTACATCAATAGTCGGCTAAGGACAGATGCAAGTCGGCGTATAGTTGCTTGTGACAGTTGCTTTTCCTTTAAATAATGAAAGTAAGCGCGAATATCATCAGCACCTAATGCCTTTATTGTTTCAAATTTAGTATTTTCCTTGTATGTAGAGAGCCAGCTGAAAAATTTCTTTAAATCAGATTCATATTGTTTTAATGTAAGTTTGCTTCGTCCAGATTGATTTAAGTTCTCCATATAATCAAGTGCATAATCAGGCAAGGTAATCATCATATATGTTCCATCCTTCTTATGAATTTTTTTCAAACTATCCGAAATGCAATAACCTCTCTTCTTATTTTGACATAGGTTAAAGAAGGAGAGAGAAAGGGGATTTTAAATTGATTAGAATTAAAGTTGGTGAGTCTGTCTACCAATATCATACTAAATTAGAGCAATATTTTTCAAAAATTAAGCATAATATCATTGGCAATAATTTAACCTTTTCTACACCTTATGGAACGCAACAGCTGCTATATGCGGATTGGACGGCAAGTGGCAGATTATATAAGACTATTGAAGAGAAGATCATCCATAAATTAGGACCGTATGTTGCTAATACACATACAGAGTCAAATGTTACGGGTACTTATATGACTAAGGCATATAAGGAAGCAAAGCGAATCATCAAAAAACATGTTCATGCAGACGAAAATGACATTATTTTATTCGATGGATTTGGTATGACAGGGGTTGTTAATAAATTACAAAGAATAATAGGTTTAAAGAATGGCTGTGCCTGTGCGAAAAAAGAGAAAATCGCTGTAATATTTGTCACTCATATGGAACATCATTCTAATTATTTATCATGGTTGGAAACAAATGCAGATGTCATAATGATTAAGCCAAATGACAGTGGGGATGTCAGCATGGAACATTTAAAATCTCTGCTAGAGCAATATAAGGACATCCCATTAAAAATAGGGGCATTTACAGCATGCTCCAATGTTACTGGAAGGAAAACAAATTACCACGAGCTGGCAAAAATAATGCATAAGTATAAAGGCTATTGCTTTGTTGACTTTGCTGCATCAGCTCCTTATGTAGAAATGAATATGCATCCTGATGATAAAGAGGAACGATTAGATGCTATTTATTTTTCACCTCATAAATTTCTAGGTGGACCGGGAACGAGCGGAGTGCTAGTGATGTCAAAGAAGCTTATTTATTCCAGTATACCGGATCAGCCAGGAGGGGGAACCGTTGATTTTACGAATGAGTGGGGAGATATCCTTTACAAAAAAGAGGAGGAAGAACGAGAAGATGGGGGAACACCAGGATTTTTACAAGCGATTAAAATAGCATTATGTATACAACTAAAAGAAGAAATGGGAATAGAAAGAATAGCAGCTAGAGAGAAGGAATTAATTCAATTAGCTATGACAGAACTGAAGAAAATCAATAGAGTTCGAATACTAGAAAGCGAAAATGAAGATAGGTTAGGGATTATCTCGATTATTTGTGAAGATATTCATTATGATTTAGTTGTACTATTATTGAATGATCGCTTTGGTATACAAGTAAGGGGTGGCTGTTCGTGTGCTGGTCCATACGGACATTATTTACTACCAATTACAAAGGCATATTCAAAAGAAATAAGCAAAGAAATACAAGAAGGAAATTTCTCGCATAAACCAGGGTGGGTGCGAATATCCTTACATCCTACTATGAGTAACGCAGAAGTATATTATATAGTGGATGCTATTAAAAAGATTCTAAATTATCAAGATGAATGGAAAAAGGACTATGTAACAAAGCCGTTCTCTTGTGAATATCATTCAATAAGAAGAGATAAATTACAGATGAAGGATTTGTTTACGATATAAGTGACAGCAACGAACGACATACATTTACTTCACTCCCTTAATAAGGGAGTTTTTAGTAAGGGGATAAATAGTTTGAAAATTTCACAAAAAGAGTTTGACTACCAATATTTTCTTTTATATAATATGATTGATTAATCAATCATTTAAGAAATGAGGAATTCAAATGGCTAAACCAAGATCTGAACAAAAAAAAGAAGATATTTACCAAGCTGCTTTAAAGTTGTTTTCACATAACGGTTTTAGTAAAACAACCATTAAGGATATTGCTGCAGAAGCAGGTGTTAGTTTTGGAACGGTATTTACTTATTATGAAAATAAAGAAACTTTGTTTACAGAATGTGTAAATAGACCTCTCCAATTATTTAAGGAGATAATAAATGAAACCAAAAATGAACTTACTGATTTAACTGAAGAAAAACTTAAATATATCATTCGAAAACATCTGAATTTATTCATGGAGTCCGAAAAAGAACTTCGTATTGTGCAATATGTGATTGGGCAGCCAGATAGATTCGCTGAAATTCATGCATTAGATGAATTTGTTGAACTATTTTTAGTTTATATTCAAGAAATTGTTCATATAGGAATGGAAAAAGGCTTCTTGCCAAAAAGTAACTCCAAAGAGGTGGGGTATGGATATCTGGCTTTCCTAATGGGAGCTCGGTTAACCTATTCAGATCATGCGCATGCTATGTTTACAAGCACATTTACAAATCAAGCTTACCGTTTATTTGGTATGGAAGGGGAATATGCCGATGAAAACATTTAGCCAATTACATATTTCCCTTCGTATCCGCATGTATTTACAGTTTGTTACTTCTTTAACATCAAGTGCAATCATCCCTTATATATCTGTTTATTTTAGCTCACTAATCGGAACAACGGTAACAGGAGTAATTGTCATCATAGTCATTCTCTCTGGTATAGTTGGCGCATTAATCGGCGGCTACTTGGCAGATAGAATCGGGAGAAGAAAAATGATGATAATAGCAGAAGCGGGCATAGGAATAACCTATCTTTTTATTGCAGTCTTTAATTCACCACGGATTAATCTACCATATATAAGCGCAGGTTTATTTATGATTAATTTATTTTTTAATGGCATGTTTTTCCCTGCATCTACAGCAATGATTCATGATTTAGTATTGGCAGAGCAACGGAAATTTGTTTTTACAGCGATGTATTGGCTAGCAAATTTAGCAACCGCACTTGGTACTATCACAGGAGCATTTTTCTTTATTGACTATCATTTCTATTTCTTCCTATCAGTTGGTATTGTGTCACTTGGATCAAGCTTAGTTACCTATTTATTTATTAAAGAATCTCTTATGAAAAATAAATTTTTAAGGAGCGACAATAAATCTAAATTTACTATTTGGTCTAATTATCTTCATGTCTGGAAAGACCGGACTTTTATGATTTACTTACTTTCCTGCTTCCTTATCTTCTCTCTTGAGAGCCACTTAACAAATTATATTGCCATTCACTTAAGAGATACAATGCAAGATACTAACCTTTTTGGAATCCTTCCTGTAAATGGTATCAATATGGTGGGGATTCTTCATGCGGAAAATACTATACTGGTAGTTTTTTGTGTAGGTATTGTTACATGGATGATGAAAAAAATATCGGACAATAAGCAATATTTTATAGGAATGTGTTTATTTGTGGTTAGTTATTGTATCCTAACCTATATCTCGTCACCATTATGGCTTATTATGATGATGCTGTTTATTTCAATAGGCGAATTGATGTATGTTCCGATTAATCAAAGCATCCTTGCAGATTTAGTGAATGAAAATTACCGCAGCTCTTATTTAGCTCTGAATGGATTGATTGGTCAAGGACAGATGATAGTAGCTGGCTTAGCAATTACGATAAGCACTCAAATTTCTGCCTTAACCATGTCTTTAGGATTATTCTCATTTGGGATATTAGGTTTGTTATTAATGGGTTATGTTGTTAAAAAGGAAACAAATTCTAAAAAACAAATGAACATAACCCAAACAGTTTAAAAATCTCATTATTGATGCTATAAACATTAACGTCTGAATTTTATTTATTTAAAGAAAACGCCTATTTATAATAAGAATCTATGTTATAATGAATGTAATTTGATAAAAAGCAAACCACAAGGGGAGCGTAATGCTGAGAGTGATCAATCGATCTGACCCTTCGAACCTGTTAGTTAATTCTAACGTAGGAATGTGGGAAGAGTTTATATAGTATAGCTATATTATTCATTTCGCGCGTTAGTTCTCCTTTTGGTCTGCAAAAAAAGGAGATTTTTTTATGAGAAATATGAAATTAGTTGTCATGATAGAAGTGGCAATCATGGCGGCCGTTGCACTTATCCTTGATTTATTACCTTCTATTCCAATATTTAATACTTCGATTTCTTTTGCCATGGTACCTATTTTTATCGTCGCATTTCGCTGGGGCTTTAAAGCTAGTGCAAGTGCAGGATTTTTATGGGGACTACTGCAAATAGTTTTTGATTTACAAGCTTTAACATTCTGGCAAGTAATTTTAGAATATTTAGTTGCATTTGCTTGTATTGGCTTTGCTGGATTATTTGCTTCCTCTATTCAAAAAGCGTTAAAAACGGAACAAAAAGGAATAGCGACTGGCTTAATAATATTAGCAGTGGTAGTTGGTGGGTTTACTCGCTATATTTGGCATTTCATTGCAGGTGTAACTATTTGGGCGAGCTATGCACCAAAAGGAATGTCACCATTTATCAACTCCTTGATTGTAAACGGCGGTTCCTACGTAGGAGCAACTATTTTATGTTCGATTATTCTAGTTCTTTTATTAGTTTCTGCTCCGCGCATTGTCCTTGATCGACCGGTAAATGGAGCTTCTAAAAATTAAAGAGTACAAAAGAAGGCGTTCCTTGAGGAGCGTCTTTTCTTATCATATGGTACAATATTCCAAAGGGGAAAATCATATTTTTTATAAGAAATGATTGCAATACACCAATAACTACTAAGATATTCAAAAATTAGAAAAGTAGGTGTGCGAAAATGATTAATTTAAAAAATGGGTTAGGTATTCAAATTCGTCCATATAAAGAGGACGATTTCCAATCAATTCATGAATTAAATAAACGAGAACAATGGACTAACTTAGTAGAGAAGAAAGAAGATACTAAGTCTGCCTGGAATCATTCGAATGCAGCCTATGTTGCCACTCTTAATGATCAATTAATAGGCTATATTAGAGGCATTACCGATCGATCGATTACTTTGTTTATTTGTGAGTTACTCATTGCTCCGGACTATAGAGGGATTGGTCTTGGGGAAAAACTCTTATACTATGTACATAGTAAATACCCCTCAACAAGAGTAGAAATGCTGGCTAGCAGTACTTCTAATACTTACTATGAAAGCAAAGGCTTCCGGTCATTTTATGGATTTAGGAAAACGTTCCTTGAGTATAATTAGTAAGGTATTTATGAGCGAATTAAGACGCACTTCCAGAAGTGAGAGGAGAGTTAGTAATGAACAATAAGAGTAATTTTATATTCATCCTTTTATTTTTATTTTTCCCATTAATATTTTTGATTAGTTCTTTCGGTTGGAGATATATCTTGCAACAGAAAGAGTTAATGGTAGTTGCAACAGACTGCTTTGCTATTTTAGGTATTTACTATGTGATTAGCAGTGTTTTCTTTTCTTTTACTTTTAAAAAGATAAATTTAAAAGATTTATAATAGAAAAGACATACGAGTTGAGAAATCGAAAAAAGAATAGAGGTATAGCTATTCCTTAAGAAAGGGAGCCATCTTTTCGTTTGGATGGTTCTTTTTTTGTCGAATTCTGTGATAATATGAAACTATTATCATTCGAAAATCGTCTAGATTTTGAGAGAATCTGTTTTGCAAGGACTACTTCAAGGAGGTACAAATGACAGAAATAAAGTATTCATTTCAAAAAAAGCCAACAAAGAGAAAATTAATTGGCGGCATTATCATAGCGGCATTATTAGTCGTTATATCTTTCATTATGCTAATGTTCTACCCATTTGCCAATAAGGATAAGGTGGAGTATTTCAAAGGAAAAAATCCTGTATTATTAAATGGAGAACAAGTCGGCAATGCTATTATAGACAAGGGCACGGTTTATTTGCCTCTAAATATTTGGCAGGAAAAAATAGATGAAAGTATCACTTATGATGAGAATAGTAATTCCGTTATTGTCACGACTAAAGATAAGGTGATCCAATTTCCGTCTGATTCTGTTTCCTATTATGTAAATAATAAAAACACTAAACTTTCCTTTCATCCATTAAGAGATGAGAATGGAACAGTTTACTTGGCTTTAGATCCATTAGCGAGCTTTTATCCAATCCAATACTCTATAGTAGAGGATAACCATGTGGTGCTTTTAGAGGAAAATGGACAAGAAAGAGCAAGCGGAATATTTACTACGAAAAAAGTTAAAAACGATTTCACCAGATTGCGTTCGGAGGCTGCATTGCGATCTCCTTATACAGGGGAATTAGTACCTGGTGAGCATGTAACAATTGAAAAAGAAGTAGATGGTTTTTATTTTGTAAGAAAAGCGAATGGAATTGCCGGGTTTGTAAAAAAGAAATATGTAGATAAAGGGAAATCAGAGGTTGTTGAAGTTGAATTAGAACAGAAAGAACCTAAATTGAAGAAGATCAATGGGCCAATCCAATTAACATGGGAAGCTGTTTATTCTAGAAATCCAGATACTTCAAAGATATCAAAAATGCACGGTGTAAATGTTGTTTCCCCAACTTGGTTTAAACTGAAGGGAACTGACGGTAATGTCAGTAATTTAGGCTCAAAAGCTTATGTTGAGTGGGCGCATAAACAAGACTATCAAGTATGGGGATTATTTTCTAATGCTTTTGATCCGGATAAAACACACGAAGTATTCAAGGATTATCAAAAAAGGCAAACAGTGATTAGACAACTTTTAGTTTATAGCGAAATGTACGATTTAGATGGAATCAACATTGATATTGAAAATGTTCGGGAAGAAGATGGCAAATATATCACCCAATTTGTGAGAGAAGCTACACCTTATTTACATGATGCGGGTCTGACTGTATCAATGGATATAACGTTTATAGCTGGCGGGAATTATTCTGCATTCTTACAGCGAGACCATTTAGCCGAGATTGTCGATTATCTTGTTGTGATGGCATATGATGAGCATTGGGCAACAAGCCCGAATCCTGGAAGTGTGGCAAGTTTTCCATGGGTTGAAGCGAATTTAGAAACATTACTTGATATTGTTCCAAGTGATAAGCTTGTCCTCGGAGTACCATTATATGCTCGACTATGGGAAGAAAAAGAAAATGGAGAATTATCCTCTAAATCACTTTCGATGGAAAGTGTGGAGGAATGGTTAAAAGAACATAAAGTTACCCCTACCTATGATGAAGCGAGCGGTCAAAATTATGGGGAATATTATGATGAAAAAACGAAATCAACCTTTAAAATTTGGCTGGAAGATGAATTATCTTTAACAAAGAGAGCAGAATTAGTCGAAAAGTATAACTTAGCTGGACTTGCAAGTTGGTCGCGTACTTTTGCTAATGAAGCAGCATGGTCTGCTTTATCTTTAGAGAAAAAAGAACAATAAGTAATGCTTTAAAACCACTTTCCCATACAAAGGAAAGTGGTTTTTGCTATCATTTTATATTTTAAATAATTTAACTATCGTTTGTAACTCTTCAGCTAATTTCGCAAGAGATAAGGAAGAAGAAGAAATTTCCTCCATGGAAGCTAGTTGTTGCTGTGTTGCTGCTGATATATTCTGGGTTCTATTTGCAGATTCAATCGCAACATCGCTTACTTCATAAATCGTATGACTAATAATGTCTGTACCTTCTGTAAATTTAACTAAGGCATTCGATATTTCTTCGATTTGACCTACAACGTTCTTTACAGCTATCTCTATTTTTTGAAAAGAGCTTCCGGCAATCTGGACAATATCTAGTCCAGATTGTACTTCGTTAGAAGCTTTTTTCATTGTTTCAATGGTTTGCTCAGTATCCTTTTGGATCATATGGATTAACTTCGCAATATTTTCGGTAGAGGCCGTTGATTCTTCTGCAAGTTTTCTTACTTCGTCAGCAACAACGGCAAATCCTTTTCCGTGCTCACCAGCTCTAGCAGCTTCTATAGCGGCATTTAAAGCTAAAAGGTTTGTTTGGGCTGAAATTCCAGTAATAACATCCGTTATCTGGCCAATTTCCGCTGAACGTTCATTTAAAATACTTATTGCATCTGAAAGACTATTAACATTAGAATAAATCGAATTCATTTGCTTATTTACTTGTTGAATAGCTTTGTTACCTTCTGTCGACATATCAGATGCATGCTTTACGTTTTCAGACATTTTTTCCGTATGAGCAGCAATTGAATTTGTATGTTCCGAGATTGTTGTGATGACTTGGTTGCTTTCTTTTACTTTCATTACTTGTGTTTCAGATCCAGTTGCTAATTCTTGAATGGTTAGACTTATATGCTCACTTGCACTGCTATTTTGTTCTGCACTTGCACTAAGTTCTTCCGATGCGGACGCTACATGCTGCGAGGATTCCTGTACAGTACTAAATACATTGCGAAGTTTCTCCGTCATTCGGTTGAAAGAGGTAGTAAGTTCGCCGATTTCATCTTTTGATTGATAGGTTCCCTTTACCGTAAAGTCCCCTTGTTCTGCTTTAAATAATAAATCTTTTATTTGTTTTACTGGTCTTACAATCATACGACTGATAATAAGACTAATAAATAATAAAAGGATGAGAGCAGCAACGCTAATGATAAAGACAATAATAGTAACTGTTTGTACACTCTCTATGTTTTTTTTATAAGTAGCTTCTGCGGAGGAAGCCTTTAAGTTTTGAAGCGATGTCAGAGTGTCATTTACTTTGACTCTATATTCCTCGACATCTGTTGTGAAAATACGGTAAGCTTCTTCATTTTTATTCTGTAAAGCAAGGGAAATTACATCTTTTCGCGCATCATTTAATTTTTGCATTTCTTCGTTATATACGGTAACTAGCTCTTTTTCCTCGGTTGTTGTGTTGTCTTTTAAAAATTCAGACAATAGCTGATCTGTTTCTTGAGATGTAGCTGTTAACTGATCATTTAATTCTTTGTTTTTGGCTGATTCAGTAGTAAGCAAGAGTTCTAAAGTGTAGCCGTTACTAGCTCTTGTGTTAATTCTCATCTGCATAAGATTGGATATTGGTATTAAACTTTTCTCATACATTTCTTGTGAATCTTTTGCCATATCTTTAATGTAGTGCAATCCCGTGTAGCCAATAGTTCCCAGAGAAAGGGCACTTACTAAAATAATGATAAAAAGCTTCCGAGTAATATTTAGATTTTTCAGTAGTTTCAAGCAGATTTCTCCTTTAAATTAAAATAATATTTACACTACTATATCGGCAAGGATATGGCAGTACATAAGTAATTTTTAAAAAATATTTTTGCAGCTGAATTTTTTCCTTTTTTTAAAAGAATCAAAAGAAAATGGATAGTACTATATATCAAATTTCGTTTTATCGAAGCATGCTGTTTTTAGAGCAACTATTTTTAAAAGGATAAGTGGAAGGAGCATTAATAATATTGTTGAAGTGTTTATATAAAACAATTGAAAGGGTCTCTCTGGGAGAGTTATGCTTACGGCGAGCAATTCTTAGAGCAAAAAGTGGGGAATTTAAGGGTCTCTATGAAAAATAACCCCTTACATTTATAAATTGTTTAGTTAGAGAATTTTATTGCCAAAAACTTTATGTAGGCATAAATCTATGCAAATAATGCAATTTTCTTTTGAAGTGTGGCAAAATTTGCTATTGTTAGAGTGTGTTCTATTATGCTTTCCATCGTTTTTTCTTCCCTCTTTGGGGAAATATACTAGAAATGAATTGGAATAGGAGCGATTTTAATGACAATTGAAAATCCAAGTCGAGAAGAGATTGGCAAAATTTTAAAAAAAGCGAAAAAAATTGCGGTAGTTGGTTTAAGCGATAATCCTTCTAGAACATCCTATATGGTTTCAGAGGCGATGCAAAAGGCAGGATATGAAATTATCCCCGTAAATCCAACGGTAGATGAAGTGTTAGGTGTGAAAGCAGTTAAGCAATTAACAGATATCAAGGGACATGTTGATATTGTTAATGTGTTTAGAAGATCGGAATTCTTACCAGAGGTTGCAGCTGAGTTTGAAAAAATAGATGCAGATATATTTTGGGCTCAATTGGGACTTGTACATGAAGAAACATTTCATGATCTAACAGAAAAAGGCTATACGGTAATCATGGATCGCTGTATTAAAGTAGAGCACGCGATGACAAAATAGAAAAAGAAAAAGCAGAATGGTTGTCACTAATCATTCTGTTTTTTCTTTTGTAATAGAATAGCATTTATCCTAAAAAAACTGTTTGTTTGAGTGGATAAAACGATATCATTTAAAAAAAAATGAACGCGGTATTTATAAACTTATTCGTTTTTCCAAAGAATCTGTGTTAACATAATATAGATAAAAAGAGGAAATCCTCTTAAAAAAATCTTTTGCTTTTGCGATTATTGGTATAATATTGGTTTTGTCAGGAAAAAATCGAAAGATAAAATGGAAAATGAACGTGAAAAATGAGATTATGTGCTACAATACGATATAAGAACAAATGTTCTTTGTTGGACAGGTATCAACAACTGTTTATTAAAATTCGATAATTTGAAAAAAAGAAGGTTAGTAGAAAAGCCTTCTTTTAAACTCGTCTAATAAAAGTAGGGCTGTTTTAGAATTTTTGTTAACGATAGAAATTACAGCTTTATATAAGAAAGTGACAAAAATTCTTAACTGCCTAAAAAACAATTACCCGATAAATATTTTGGAACTTAGAGGATAATTCGTTTTTTAGACGAATACATAAACAATTGTTCGACATGATACATAGAAAGATACTATGTCGGATTTGTAGAAGTGAAAGGGGTATGTCAGTGGCAAAAGATCAGCAAGCATTCGAATATAATGATGATGCCATTCAGGTGTTAGAAGGTTTAGAAGCTGTCAGAAAACGTCCGGGAATGTATATCGGGAGTACAGATTCTAGAGGATTGCATCATCTTGTATATGAAATTGTAGATAACGCAGTCGATGAAGCACTGGCTGGATATGGAGATGCGATTATTGTAAAAATTCATCGTGACAATTCCATTAGTGTCAAAGATAGAGGACGTGGAATGCCGACTGGAATGCATAAGATTGGAAAGCCAACTCCTGAAGTTATCTTTACCATTCTTCATGCTGGAGGAAAATTTGGACAAGGCGGTTACAAAACTAGTGGCGGCTTACATGGTGTAGGTGCTTCTGTTGTTAACGCATTATCAGAATGGGTTGTTGTAAAGATCAAACGCGATGGTTTTATTTATGAACAACGTTTTGAAAACGGCGGAAAACCTGTCACCACACTAGAAAAAGTCGGGAAAACAAATCAAACTGGAACAACGATTCACTTTAAGCCAGATCCAGCGATATTTTCAACAACCACTTATAATTATGAAACGCTTTGTGAACGTTTAAGAGAATCTGCCTTTTTATTAAAAGGGCTAAGAATTGAAATTATCGATGAAAGAAATAATGAGCACGGTGTTTTCCATTATGAAAATGGAATAGAAGCTTTTGTTGAATATTTAAATGAAGAGAAAGATACCCTGCATCCAGTCGTAAGCCTTGAAGGCGAAAGTAACGGGATTGAAGTGGAATATGCTTTTCAATTCAATGATGGCTATTCAGAGAATGTTTTGTCCTTTGTTAATAATGTCCGCACAAAGGATGGCGGGACACATGAAGCTGGGGCCAAAACAGCCATGACACGTATGTTTAACGAATATGCGCGAAAAGTTAACCTTCTGAAAGAAAAGGATAAAAACTTGGATGGTTCGGATATCCGTGAAGGCTTATCTGCTATCGTTTCTGTACGTGTACCAGAAGATTTATTACAATTTGAAGGGCAAACAAAAGGAAAATTAGGGACCAGTGAGGCAAGATCAGCGGTGGATGCTGTTGTCTCTGAACACTTAGCCTATTTCTTTGAGGAAAATCCTGAAGTCAGCTCTCTTTTAATTAAGAAATCGATTAAAGCGGCACAAGCTAGAGAAGCTGCTCGAAAGGCAAGAGAAGAAGCAAGAAGTGGGAAAAAACGTAAGCGTGGAGAGGCAGTTCTTTCTGGTAAGCTAACTCCTGCTCAATCGAAAAACCCACAAAGAAATGAATTATATTTAGTGGAAGGAGATTCTGCTGGCGGTTCCGCAAAACAGGGGAGAGATCGTCGCTTTCAAGCTGTTCTTCCATTGCGCGGAAAAGTAATCAATACGGAAAAAGCAAAGCTTGCAGATATCTTTAAAAATGAAGAGATAAACACAATTATCCATGCAATTGGGGCTGGAGTGGGAGCCGACTTTAAAGTAGAGGATTCTAACTATGATAAAGTCATTATCATGACAGATGCTGATACAGATGGAGCACATATTCAAGTACTTCTATTAACGTTTTTCTATCGTTATATGAAACCTCTTGTGGAAGCAGGTAAGGTATATATCGCTTTACCGCCATTGTATAAGGTTAGTAAAGGTTCTGGAAAAAAAGAAGTCATCGAATACTCTTGGAGCGATGATGACTTGCAAGATACCATTAAAAAAGTGGGGAAAGGCTATATTTTGCAGAGATATAAAGGTCTTGGCGAGATGAATGCCGATCAACTTTGGGAAACAACAATGAATCCTGAAACAAGAACGTTAATACGAGTTAAGATAGATGATCTTGCTCGTGCTGAACGTCGTGTCACAACATTAATGGGTGATAAGGTGGAACCACGTAGAAAATGGATTGAATCAAATGTTGCATTCGGATTAGAAGAAGAAGGCAATATTCTCGAAAATGAAAATATTATGGTCACTGAGGAGGAGAGTCCATCATGAGTTCATTAGAGCAATACCGTGATTTACCTTTAGAGGATGTTCTCGGTGATCGTTTTGGACGGTATAGTAAATACATTATTCAAGAACGGGCATTACCGGATGCGAGAGATGGATTAAAGCCTGTTCAGCGTCGTATTCTTTATGCGATGCATGAAGAAGGAAATACACATGATAAACATTTCCGCAAATCAGCAAAAACAGTCGGGAATGTTATTGGTAATTACCATCCCCACGGCGATTCTTCTGTATATGACGCGATGGTAAGAATGAGTCAAGAATGGAAGGTTCGTAATGTCCTAATTGAAATGCACGGAAATAACGGGAGTATTGACGGGGATCCACCGGCGGCTATGCGTTACACAGAGGCTAGATTATCGGCTATTTCTGCAGAGTTACTTCGTGATATTGAAAAAAGAACTGTGGATTTCATTCCAAACTTTGATGATACATCCAATGAACCAACGGTGTTACCAGCGAAATTCCCGAATTTGTTAGTCAATGGTTCTACAGGTATCTCGGCTGGATATGCAACAGATATACCACCACATCACTTGGGAGAAGTTATCGATGGTGTGATTGAGCGTATGGATTCACCAAATTGTACGGTGGAAGACATTATGAAACATATTAAAGGTCCAGATTTCCCGACTGGTGGTATTATCCAAGGAGTAGAAGGCATTAAAAAGGCATATGAGACTGGTAAAGGGAAAATCATTGTTCGTGGAAAAACAGAAATTGAAACATTACGAGGCGGCAAGCAGCAAATTGTCATTACAGAGGTTCCTTATGAGCTAAATAAAAGCAATCTGGTGAAAAAGATTGATGAATTGCGTTTGGATCGTAAAGTAGAGGGAATCGCAGAAGTAAGAGATGAAACGGATCGTACAGGATTGCGAATTGTAATCGAGTTGAAAAAAGAAGTCGATGCAAACGGAATTCTAAATTTCTTATTTAAAAATACCGATCTACAGATTACTTACAGCTTTAATATGGTAGCCATTCATAATAAACGTCCAAAATTAATGGGAATTATCGCTTTACTTGATGCTTATATCGAGCATCAAAAAGAAACGATTAAACGACGTACTGAATTCGACTTGCAAAAAGCTAAAGATCGCGAGCATATTGTGGATGGATTAATAAAAGCATTATCTATTCTTGATGAGGTTATAGCAACGATCCGCGCATCAAAGGATAAACGAGATGCGAAAAATAACTTGATGGCTGCTTTTCAATTTACTGAGCCTCAAGCAGAAGCAATTGTGTCTTTACAGTTATACCGCTTAACCAATACAGATATAACGGCATTAGAAGCAGAGGCGGCAGAGTTGGCCCAAAAAATTGAAGAGTGGACGGCAATCCTAGCAAGTGAAAAGAAATTGCTATCGGTTATCAAAAAAGAACTTAAAGATGTAAAAAAACGCTTTGTTAGTGAAAGACGTACATTAATACAAGATGAAATTGAAGAAATTAAAATCAATCTTGAAGTCTTAATCGCGAGTGAAGATGTAATTGTCACTGTAACGAAAGATGGATATATTAAGCGCACAAGCCAGCGTTCATATGCAGCAAGCAATGGCCAAGATTTTGGTATGAAAGATACAGATCGAATACTTGCCAAAATAGATGTAAACACAACCGAAGTCTTGTTATTGTTTACAGACAAAGGCAATTATCTCTATTTACCGGTACACGAGTTGCCAGATATACGCTGGAAGGATCTAGGTCAGCATATTTCCAATATCATACCAATTGACCGAGATGAATCGATTATTAAGGCAATGCCTATAAAGGACTTTGAACAAAATCAATATCTGCTTTTCTTTACAAAAAATGGTATGGCGAAGAAAACAGAGTTGATTAACTATAAAGCACAGCGTTACTCTAAACCATTAGTTGCTATTAACCTAAAAGGAGACGACGAAGTAGTAGATGTTTTCCTAACAAACGGTAAACAAGAAGTTTTAATAGCAACTCATATAGGTTATGCCTTACGATTCCATGAGGAAGAAATCAATATTGTTGGTGCAAGAGCAGCTGGTGTCAAAGGTATTAATCTTAAAGACAATGATTATGTTGTTGCTGGTAAAGTTATAACAAATCCTCTGCAGGAAAGCGTCGTAATTGTTACGCAACGTGGTTCCATAAAAAAAATGAAACTCACTGAATTTGAGTTTTCTGGAAGAGCAAAACGAGGCTTGATTATGCTTCGAGAATTAAAAGCAAATCCTCACCGTATTGTTGGGATGACAATAGCAGGGGCACAAGATATCATTTATCTTCAAACCGAGAAAGGCGATATTGAATCGCTGAAAACGGCAGATCTTCGCTTTAATGATCGCTATTCCAATGGATCCTTTGTTATCGATGAAACAGAGGCAGGTAAAATTGTTGAATTATGGGAAGAAAAAATTACCGATGAGCAAGTATAAATAATATTAGTTTAAGAGGTTCCCGATTCGTAAGGTCAATTGCGAATTGGGAACCTCTTTTAATTAGAATGAAATTGTTTTGGATATAGGGAAGGTAAAGCGATGAAAACCACTTTGGAAGAGAATGTCGAAGAAAAAGGTGTTCATCGAGTGAATGAAAACCACTTTGAAGGAGAACGCAGGAGAAAATAGCGTTCATCGAATAAATGAAAACCACTTTGAAGGAGAACGCAGGAAAAAATAGCGTTCATGAAGAAAATGAAAGCCACATTGGAGTAGAACGTAAGAGAAAATAGCTTTCATCGAATGAATGAAAACCACTTTGAAGGAGAACGCAGGAGAAAATAGCGTTCATGAAGAAAATGAAAGCCACATTGGACTAGAACGCAGGAGAAAATAGCGTTCATGAAGAAAATGAAAGCCACATTGGAGTAGAACGTAAGAGAAAATAGCGTTCATCGAATAAATGAAAACCACTTTGAAGGAGAACGTAAGAGAAAATAGCGTTCATCGAATAAATGAAAACCACTTTGAAGGAGAACGCAGGAGAAAATAGCGTTCATCGAGTGAATGAAAGCAACTTTGGAAGAGAATGCAGGAAAAAATAGTGTTCATGAAGAAAATGAAAACCACTTTGAAGGAGAACGCAGAAGAAAATAGCGTTCATCAAACAAATGAATACTACTTTTTATAATACCACTGAAAAAGGCAGTCTTTATCCGAGCAAACCCCGCTTTTTTAAATACGAAAATCATAAACAATGGAGTTCATTTACCTTCTAATAATGCCAGTTTACTTTATGCAAAACCTCCAATTAAAATTTCTTTTCCTTTCTTACATGATTTTACCAAAAAAGGACATCCTAAAAGTAATAAGACATAGGGAGGTTTTAGCATGAGAAGGGAAATGCTTGTGGCTTTATGTGCTTTCTTTTTGATGACTTTAACTGCTATTACTGGTGTATATGCAATGGAGAAAGAAGATAAAACAAACAAATTAATTTTGGAAGAAAAAATCGATATAACAAATGATGAACAGGAAGAAACCGTGCAATTAAAAGGAGATGCATCCGATCAGCCTGAAAATAGCAATTTCTTTAAGGAATTTTTTTTAAAGGTAACGAAAGGAAAAGATAAGAGCGCCACTCTAACAGTGGAAGGTGGATTTGATCCTGTATTACATATAATCGATATAAATGATGATCATCAAAAAGAAATATTACTTACTGTTTCTGCGAATGAAAGAGGGTCAGAAAAAAACTTTTATTTCTTTCAACTACAAGGCAATCATTTAATAGAATTGCAAAAACCAGAGCTGGCATCGGTTGAAAGTCAGTTTAAAGATGCCTATAAAGCGGAAATAAAAATAAATAATGAAAAAACATATATATTCGATTTATATGATCGGAGAAATCATTATGAGAAACTTGGTCTTTATCATAAAGCAAGATTAAATGAACCAACTGAATTAATTTTATCCCCCTTTTCCGAATTAAAAGTAACAAGATTCAACAATCAAACGGCGATGAAAGGGAAACAAAGAATTAGTGGGCTGGCGACAGTTGATACGATTGGTTACTTGGAAACTTGGTGGATATGGAAAAAGGAAGAATGGATATTAGAAAAAGTAAAAGTGAAGGAAATTAGTTATAAAGGATCGCAGCACCATTAAAAAAAGAGATTCTTCATTTTAAGGAGAAATAAGTAGTATAATGAAAGTACTTATTTCTTTTATGAAAGGATCGAATTTATGTCATTACTTTTCTTATGTTTAAGTGCTGTATTTGGGGGATGGTTGTTTCAAGTATGCCAGCTTCCTCTGTCTTGGCTGCTTGGCCCCATGTTCAGTACCATCCTTTATGTTCGACTTGCCAAAAATTCTCCGAATTTACCTTTCTCCTTTCGAGATATCGGACTCCTTGTTATTGGCTACCTCATTGGAAGACAATTTACCAATCAGACACTTATTGAAATGGGAACCCACCTCCCCTCCATGCTTTTGATGACGGTTGTTATGCTTGCCTTTAGTTTCCTTCTTGCCTTTACAACTTCAAAATTAACGCATAGTAATTTAAAATCAACTGTTGCCGGTAGCATCCCAGGAGGACTATCTCAAATGGTGGCGATTAGTTCAGAAATAAAAGGAATTGATCTCACTGTCGTTACAGTTATTCAAATAAGTAGAATTTTATCTGTCATGATTCTTGTTCCACTCCTCGTATATAGTCCTATTTTGTATGGCAATCAAGCAGTTGCAGCAGTAACAACCACTAGCGGAAGCCCGAGCTATCATTGGATGATTTTCCTAATCTTATTCTTTTGCTCTCTAATTGCAAGCAAAGTGAAAAAGTGGAAGTTTCCAGCGCCGTTTATGATTGGTCCAATGATTTTTGTTGCAACCATATCGATTGCTGGGATGGATGTACCCGAAATTCCGACTTCTCTTGCATGTGTGGCACAAACATTGATTGGAATTGATCTTGGTTTACAAATTAAATTTGGTAATATCGAAAACAAAGCAAGGTTTTTAAGTGTTGTTACAGTAACTTCTGCCTTACTAGTCCTTTTTTCTTTAGTACTTGGCTATATTTTAGTAAGAGTAGATCAGGATATTTCATTATTGACTGCTTTTATTGGATTAGCTCCAGGAGGAATGGCGGAAATGGCCGTACTGGGGCAATCCGTTCATGCTAACTTGCCGATTATCACAACGTACCAGTTATTTCGATTGTTGTTTATCTTATTTTGTGTCCCAATTATTATGAAATGGGGTTTTCAGCGTGTAGAAAAAAGATTAGCAGAGCGAAAAGGTTAATTTCAATAGGATTAATTTGTGCAACAATCTAATTGCTACTTTTAAGTTTTATTTCCGAAAAGAAAAAGACGAATCATTCCAATTAGTATAAAATAGGATAGAAGCAAGTGGTTTGAATATTCTTACAGGAAGGAGGGAGAAAAAATACCGCTTTTAATTTGCTTTGGAGATAGTATTACTGCAGGGAGAGAAACTAGAAATGAACCTGTTTTGACAGCCATGCTGGCAGATAAAATCGATCATTATGAAATAATCAATGCAGGAATAAATGGGAATAACACAGTTGATGCATTAAAAAGAATACAAGCAGATGTTATCCAGAAGCAGCCTGATTTAGTAACGATTCTATTTGGTGCAAATGATGCAGCCTTTCATAAGATGATTGACTTACCCACCTATCGAAAAAATATGAAGAGAATCGTCCAATTGATTGGTCCAGACAAGGCTATTCTGATTACGCCAGCTCCAGTCGATGAAACGTTGCAGTTTGCAAGGACAAATGAGGTTTTAGCTAGGTATGCAAATGCAGTTAAGGAAGTTGCTAATGAAACAGGAGCATACTTTATTGATTTTTATACTGAAATGCTCTCTTTAAAAGATTATCAGAAGAAACTAAAAGGTATACATAATGATGGTCTTCATTTTGGGGAAGCAGGTTATGCTATTTTAGTAGATTTGCTTGTGAAAAAAATAGATAAAATTTGGTAGGTGGAGATATGGCATATACAGGTTCTTCTGTATACGATCAGGAACAGTTCTTTGAAAATTATCGGGCTAGAAGAAATCGAGAAACAAGCCCCAATAATAGTATAGAAAGCCCTATTTTATCTGAATTATTAGGGAAAATAGACGGTAAGTCTATCCTTGATTTAGGTTGTGGAGATGCAAGTTTTGGTATAGAACTTTTAGAAAAAGGTGCAGCAAGTTATACAGGAATAGAAGGTTCGAAGAGAATGTTTGACGAAGCTTCCCATATTTTAAATGGCACAACTGCTTCTGTGTATCATTCTACACTAGAGGATTGGAAATTTAGCAATAGCAAAATGGATATCGTTGTCTCAAGGCTAGTATTTCACTATATTAAAGACTTACAGCCAATTTTTCAGGGTGTATATGATCAGTTAAATGATAATGGTAAGTTTATCTTTAGTGTGCAACATCCTCTATGCCTTTCTACATTTGACAGTTCCGTTTCCTCGAAAAAAAGAACGAATTGGATTGTCGATGATTATTTTTCTATAGGAGAAAGAATAGAGCGATGGATAGATGAGGAAGTAGTAAAATATCATCGCACGATTGAGGAGTATTTTCGGCTGTTAAAAGAAGCAGGCTTTAAAATAACCGATTTACGAGAAGGAATGCCGAAACGAGAAAATTTTTTGCGTAAAGAAGAATATGAAAGACGAATGAGGATTCCGCTTTTCTTGATAGTATCTTGCGAAAAATAAAGCAAAGGAAGGGAGTTTCAAATGAAGAAGGAATTGAGACTGTATTTTATCAGACATGGAGAGACTCAATATAATATCGAAAAGAGAATGCAAGGGTTTTGTGATTCTCCTTTAACAGAAAATGGGATATTACAAGCAAGGTCAGTTGGTGCTGGTTTAACAGATATACCTTTTGAGGCTGCTTATGCCAGTGATAGTCAGAGAGTGTTAGATACGGCAAAATTTGCTATTGGTAATAGAAATATTCAACTAACAAAAGATGCAAGATTAAAAGAAATGAATTTTGGAGTGTTGGAAGCAATGCTGCAGACAGACATTATCGCACAGCATGGAGATATAGTGGAAAGACTCTTCTCCTTTACAGATATGGAAAGCAAAGTTCAAGATGGAGAATCCTTTACTGAATTATTAACGCGAACAAGAGCGGCTGTTGACGATATTATTGCTAAGCATAAAGATACAGGCGGCAATATTTTGGTTTTCTCTCATGGTGTTACGATTGGATTTTTCATTAAATCTCTGCTAAATATGGCTGATTACCCACACCATGATAATTGCTGTGTTTCTGTAATTAATGTAAAAGATGGTGTATTAATGGTCGAAAAAGTAGCAGATCCTTCGTTTCGTGATAATGGAAAGCTATCTTTATCTTTAAGTATAGATTAGATATTTCCCCCAACACTTATGTGAAAACTTATATAAAGGAGGGGGCGATAGTGAAAGCTACTCCTAATAAGATTCATATCATTGGTTCTGTAGCTAGTGGAAAAACGACATTAGCAAAAGATTTATCAATGAAATTACAAATTCCCTATTATGAATTAGATAATGTTGTTTGGAAGCGATCAGATCGTGGAGATGTTAGAAGATCGGAAGAAGAGAGAAAAGCAAATTTACAATCCATAACCCAAACAGATAGATGGATTGTAGAAGGTGTGCATAGTGAGGAATGGGTACGTGGCAGCTTCCAACAAGCAGATGTCATTGTTTTTTTGGACACCAATTATTCTAAACGTACCTATCGTATAATAAAACGATACGTTAAACAGAAGCTTGGTCAAGAAAAGGCCCATTACCAGCCAAACTTAACGATTTTCTTTAAAATGTTTAAATGGAATAAGCATTTCGAGCAAGTAGGTAAACCTTCTTTCTTTCATACATACAAACAGTATCAGAACAAAATTTTTGTGATAAAAAATGAAAATGAATTATCGGACCTATTTAAAAATAACGATTGACATTTTTTGAAGTTTTTCCTAAAATGACAGAAAGTTTCAATTAGTTCCATAAGATAAACACGATGATTAGGAGTATTAAGAAGTAAGTATGCTAGAGAGAGCTGTCGTTTGGTGAAAGATAGCGCATATCACTTCCCAACTCGCCTAGGAGTGGTTAGGTAGAAATGTATATCTAGACGGTTGGCTCTCGTCATTGAGCTTAAGAAGGTTCGTTTTCTAACGAATGAAGAAGAGTGGTACCACGATAAATCCTATCGTCTCTTTTAAGAGACAATAGGATTTTTTTATACTATTTTAGGGGGAAAGGGAAATGGAAACCAATTGTTTCATATGCGATAAACATAAAGGGATTATTAAAACAGCAGGAATACCAATCTATGAAAATGAATATGTTTATGTTGGTCATATTGACAGAAAAGGCAAGGGCAGTTACCTAGGACATCTTATGATCGATTTAAAAAGACATATTCCTACACTTGCTGAGATGACAAATGATGAAGCAAAGGCGTTTGGACTTATTATTTCAAGAGTCAGCAAGGCATTAAAGGAAACAGAAAACGCGGAACATATTTATGCTCTCGTCTCAGGAAATTCGGTTCCTCATCTTCACCTTCATCTAAATGCAAGATATCCGAATACTCCTGAAAGATATTGGGGACCAACGGAGTTATATGATTGGCCAGAGGCTCCGATTGCAAACGCAGAGGAAATGAGCTCTTTATGTAAAAGAATAAAAAATTACTTAGCAAATGAAGTTTTTGAGGAAGCGTAATGGAATATAAATGGGTAGGTTCTGATAAGAATTATGTAGATGAAATTAATATCCTCCATCTAAGAAATAATTTAGTACTTGGACGCTTTGGAGGAAACTCCTCTGCAGGTCAATATAAAAATGAAGACGGCTGTTTCATTTGGATAGAACGTGAATGGGAGCTTGTCATCCTCTTGGATGCACATGATTCAGCACAAAGTGCAGAATTAGTAATAAAAAGTATAGCGACAAAGAAAGAGGAGATCAAAACAATTCTCCAATTACCGTTAAAAAGAGTGTTCCAAGAAATTACTTACTTTTTCTTAAACCATTTCGCAAGCAAGGAATTTCTGGAGCAATGCAAGATGATTCAAGGAGAAACTGCATGCTTAATCGTTGTAAGAAAAGCACACTATTTATGGTGGTTATCAATTGGCGACTGTATACTTGCACTCCATCATCCAGAACTTTCAAGATTAGGAGAATACCAGCAAAATCACCGAAGCTTCTATGAATGGATTGGGGTAAATAGTACTTTCCATCAAGAAGTACCCTCCTATAATCAAGGAGTGAAAGAATTAAGAAAGGGTAAAACACATATCTTTCTCACTACAGATGGACTGATTGAGTGTCCCAACACGGATTATCATAGGATGGAAGCCATTTTTCAAGGATTTGATACGTTTTCTAATCAAGAGAGCGTCTATTATTTATTAAAAGAAATAAAAAAGAAAAATGTCCGTGACAGCACAACGATAATATCTTGGATTGTTCATAATAACAAAGAAGATACGATGCCAAGTGATTTTTTAAAAGGAGTGAGATAAAGTTCAAGGCGCTATAAGAATACATCTTATTTTTAATCAAATAAGATGTATTTTATTTTAAATCAAATAAGATGTATTTTATTTTAAATATGTTATACTTATTATAGAGTATTAATTTAATAGTATAACATATTTAAAAAGGAGCGAAGTCTATGACAATATCAGTTGCAATAAATGGCTTTGGGAGAATTGGAAGAATGGTGCTTAGAAATGCTATTAATGATCAAAGTATACATATTACTGCTATTAATGCCAGTTATCCTTCTGAAACGATAGCACATTTAATAAAGTATGACACAATTCACGGTAAGTTTCCAGGTAAGGTTGTGGCTAAAGAACATTCGATTTTTATAAATGACCAAGAGATTCTATTAGTGAATAACCGTAATCCAGAAAAACTTCCGTGGCGTGAATTGGGAATAGATATCGTAGTAGAAGCTACAGGGAAATTTAACGCGAGAGACAAAGCAGCAATGCATTTAAAAGCTGGTGCGCATAAAGTAGTGCTTACCGCTCCTGGTGTAAATGCTGATGCAACCATCGTCATGGGTGTGAATGATAGTATATTAAATATTGATAAACATCATGTTATTTCGAATGCATCATGTACGACCAATTGCTTAGGACCGGTTGCTATGGTTATAGACGAACATTTTACGATAAAGAATGGATTAATGACAACAATTCACTCCTATACCAATGATCAAAACAATATAGATAATCCCCATCATGATTTACGGCGGGCAAGGTCATGTGGGCAAAATATTATTCCCACTTCGACTGGAGCAGCTAAGGCCTTAAAACAGATCCTTCCACATTTGGAAGGAAAACTTCATGGAATGGCGTTAAGAGTGCCAACACAAAATGTTTCTTTAGTCGATTTAGTCGTCGATTTAGAAAAAAATGTGACAAGTGAAGTTGTTAATCAAGCTTTTGAAGAGGCCTCAAACGGAAAACTGAAAGGGATTCTAAGCATTACAGAGGAACCTTTAGTATCTGTTGATTTTAATACAACAACCGAGTCTGCAACTATTGATGCTTTATCAACAATGGTCATCGGGCAAAATAAAGTGAAAATACTAGCTTGGTATGATAATGAATGGGGCTATTCTAATCGAGTGGTTGAATTGGTAAAGCTTGTTGGAAGCAAGTTGCGTGTGAAAATGGATAGTCAAGCTGTGTAAAAGATAGTTAATCGATTAAACGATAGAATAGATGCAGGAAGGTAAGATTATCTGACTGCATCTATTTTTTTGTTGCTTTCTTCATGATGCTCCTATATTTATAAAACGAATTAAATCAGAAATAAAGCAACTGTTTTAGGCCTGCACCAGTGGTCCGATTTTTTTATCTCCAAAAATTTTTTCTAATTTAGAAACTTTCTTACAGATTTGTCCGTATGAAAGAAGAACGTGATAGGGAGGGTGTGTAAATGTCTCTTTTAGAAGTAAAGATTCAATCAGCTGGATACGAGCAAAAGAAAGAAATTATTAGAGAAATTAATTTTACTATTGAAAAAGGAGAATTGGTTGGTTTAATTGGGCCAAATGGTGCTGGCAAAAGTACGACAATCAAAAGTTTATTAGGTTTAATCGAACATTTAGAAGGAACGGTTTCCTACATAGATGGCATAACTTATTCCTATTTACCAGAACGACCTATTTTCTATGATGAATTAACATTATGGGAACACCTAGACTTTGTTGCAGCAGTAGAGGGGTTAGAAGAAAAGGAATATAAGCAAAAGGCTAATGAATTGCTAAATGTGTACAAGTTAGCGGAACACGCGCATGAAAACCCAACTAAATATTCAAAGGGAATGCAGCAGAAAGCGATGCTTATACTTGCGATGATTACAAATCCATCCTTATATATTATTGATGAACCGTTTATGGGACTTGACCCAAATGCCATGAAGCTTTTTCTCGGATCGATGGAAATAGAGCAAAAACATGGTGCTGGCATATTAATGTCTACCCATGTATTAGATACAGCAGAAAAGATTTGTGATCGATTTCTTATGATCCATAATGGCCAGCTAGTGGCAAAAGGAACATTAGAGGAGATAAGGGATCAATGTCAGTTGCCCGCTGGATCTTTGTATGATTGTTTTCATTTGTTAGCAGAGGATCATGGTAATGAATAGTAGAAAGTTGTTTTTTTCACGTTTAATTAGGAATTGGCACTATCAATGGAAAGTGCTTCGATCGATTGCTGATTGGACGGTAATTGTATATATCTTAGTCCCTCTAGGTGTTTTCTGTGTAGCTATCTATCGTTCTTGGTGGCTGGAGATACCTGTCTGGATACATAAGATCCCTTTTATTGTTCCTTTTTTCTGCCTTTACTTTCTGGCATGGATTGGCAATATCAGAACCCTTATTGTGGAAGCTGATAAAGTATTTTTAGTCAAACAGCTTCATTTGATTGGAAGGTTAAAAGCACTGAGCTATTTCTATTCTCTGTTCTTTCAAACAATGGTGCTTTCAGCAGGCTTCTTATGCTTACTACCATTTTTACTCCATTATTATTTGTTAAATTGGTCAGTAATCCTTGTCTTATTTGTCTATTTCACTGCTTTACAATCTTGCTTCATGTTATGGAAGTACCATATCCGAAAAATAGGTTCTATGTGGGCAAAAAGCTTGCTGGTGGTTTTCTTGTTTCTTGTATTTAATTGGTTTAGTCAATGGATTTATCATATAGTGGATATGGGAATGACTATTCCAGTATATGCTCTGTCACTAATTATCCTCTTGTTGTCGATCTTCTTTAGTTTGACAGCTTTACAAAAGATCGCATCTATTGATCTCCATATTGAATTAGAGCAAGAGCGTAAAACTAGTATCGTTCAGGCCATCTATTTAGCAGCTCCTGAAATAGAAAAGCCGGTCATTGTGAGAAGAAAGAAACCGCGTATTTTCAAAAACTCTAAACGGATCTTTCAAAATCGCACACCAGTTAACGGCTTTATCGAATTATTTATTAAGATAGTTATACGTAATTCTAGTTATATATATGGGTATTTGATGTTAATTAATAGCACAACCGGTGCCATGATTATAGTACCGCCCCTATGGTTAAAGATTCTTATTTTTGTAGGGTTTTCTATTATCATGAATGGGTGGCTTACGACCCTATGGAATAAAGTGTGCCACTACCATCCGTTGATGAAAAAATATATGGAAAGTGATGCTTATTTTTCAGCAAGGAAAAAAGCTGTAAGAGGTATGCTAAGCTTTGCGTTAGTGCTGGTACTTTTTTTAACTTGTGTTTTTGGTTTTATCATTGGAAGGTAAGTCAAAGCAATTTGTAAAGGAGGTCATTAGATGGAACCGAAATGGTTACAATGGGCGAAACAGCTGCAAGCAATCGCCCAAGCCGGATTAACCTATTCAAAGGATACTTTTGATTTGGAAAGGTTTGAAGATATCAGAAAGATCAGCTTAGAAATTATGTCGGAATATACCAAGGTGAATGAAACAAGAATTCGTGATCTTTTTGCAAATGAAACAGGGTATGCTACGCCGAAAGTAGATATTAGGGCAGTAGTTTTTCAAGGTAATAAAATACTAATGGTGAAAGAGAAGACAGATAATTCCTGGGCCTTGCCAGGAGGTTGGGGCGATATTGGCTTAACTCCAGCTGAAGTCGCAGTAAAAGAAGTACAAGAAGAATCAGGATTTAAGGTGAAAGCAGTAAAATTAATTGCGGTTATGGATAAGAAATGCCACCCGCATCCTCCATCTCCTTACCATGTATATAAAATGTTCATCCAGTGTGAGATTGTAGGAGGAGAGGCGCAGGAAGGAGTAGAAACTAGCTCTGTCGGTTTTTTTGCAAAAGATGATCTCCCGCCTTTATCCATTCCAAGAAATACAGAATCACAAATATTACTAGTTTTTAAACATATGGCTAATCCGTTGGAGCCTGTTTATTTTGATTGATTCTTTCTTTCTATTCTTTAGAATCAATTAGTTGAATTGTCATTTTTTTATAATTAAAATGGAATAGAAGTGAAATAAATTTTGAGGGTGGAATATTTATGAAGGAAAATGAAATACATACATTTCGTCAAGCAGACCACGAGATTGATCCTATTTTTTTAAATCGTTGGTCACCCCGTTCTTTTTTAGATAAAGAAGTTTCTGAAGAAGTCTTAATGCGCCTGTTTGAGGCTGCTCGCTGGGCGCCTTCTGCAAATAATTTGCAGCCATGGCGTTTTATTATTGCTCGAACGGTAGAGGAACGATCATTATTTCATTCTTTTATTTTTGAAAGAAATTTAGAGTGGTGTAAAAATGCACCGGTATTAGCAGTGCTTATTTCGGATAAACAAAATGGGATGCATGCCTTTGACAGCGGAACTGCATGGGGATTCTTATCCTTGCAGGCTATAAAAGAAGGTTTAAAAACACATGCTATTGGTGGATTTGATAAAGCAAAAGCTCGTGAAGTATTAAACATTCCAGAAGAATTTGATATTCAAGTAACTATTGCCATTGGTTATCAAGGGGATAAAGAAGCGTTGCCGGAAGATTTTCAAGCAAGAGAAATTCCGTCTAGCCGCCGTCCGTTAGAGGAATCGATTTTGCAAGGTAAATATAAAAAATAAATAAGGAAAACAGACGCTTTGTATCATACAGGCGTCTGTTTTTTCTAATGTAAACAAATATTATGTTCGCTTAATAAATCTATAAGAGCAGGTCGTTCATTCCCGTCTCGTCCAATTACATGGGTTGCAGTTATCAAGGAATTTAGCACAGCTTCTTCTGTAGCTTCTCCAACGGCTCTAAATGCAACATCGATATCCTCTTCATGAATGGTTGAAATAGGGACACTGGAATAAGGATTTTCATGTGGAATTTTTGTTGCCGTAGAAAAACCAATGACTACTTCACCGCTTCCAGTTGTAATAATCGAACCTGTTCGTGATAATCCTGTTACTGCGCGCTTAATAATTCGATTTAATTGTCTTTCCGAAACGGGAAGATCAGTAGCTACGATGATGATGACAGAGCCCTTATCTTTATCTTCATTTGCTTGTGTAAGCTTTTTTTTGAGCTGTTGTCCGATTGGATTCCCTGCTATTACTAGATCACTCAGCGTACCAAAGTTGGTCAGAGCCAGTACTCCTATTGTATAGCTACCATGTTCCATATGTATTATTCGGGAAGAGGTTCCAATTCCACCTTTTAAAGAATAGCACAGCATGCCGCGGCCAGCACCAACTGATCCTTCATCAAATTCCGCAGAAGCATTAGCGATTGCCCCGAAAACATGGTCTTTCTTAATCTTTCTTGCTCTCACATCATTAAGAAACATATCGTTACACTCACACACAATGGGATTAACAGTACCTGTTGTTCGACCAATATCCTCGTTATGCTCTAGCATATATTCAATTAATGCATCAGCTGTCACACCGATACTTAATGTATTGGTTAAAAGAATAGGTGTTTCAATTGTTCCTAATTCTGTTATTTGCATTAAACCCATTGTTTTACCAAACCCATTAATTACATGGCTTGCAGCGATTACCTTTTCTTTAAATATATTGCCTGGATGGGGCATTATTGCGGTAACACCTGTCTGAGTGTCCCTATTATTTAAAGTAGCATGGCCAACTGTGACACCTTCTACATCTGTAATGGCGTTTCTTTTACCTGTTTCTAATTTTCCAATTGTTATTCCATAATCTCGAAGCCTCTTTTGTCCATTCACTTAAAAAAACCGCCTCTCCTTTTTATTATTTTTATTTTTTCAAAAATCAGTCAGTTAATCAAGTTTAAGATAATTTATCTCTCTATGATGAAATTCTTAAGTATAATAATAATAAGTAACTAGCTAGAATATGGCTTTAACGAAGGAGAGAGATAAAATGCAAACCGACCAATGGAAAATAGGGATATTTCTATTCAATGATGTGGAGGTATTAGATTTTGCTGGCCCGTTTGAAGTGTTTTCTGTTACAGCAAGAGAGGATGGGTCTAAACCGTTTATCGTGCAGACTATTTCGGAAACGGGACAAATGATTCGAGCGAGAAATGGATTAAAGGTATATCCGGATTATAGTTTCCAAACAATGCCTAAGTTCGATCTTTTAATCATCCCAGGGGGACTAGGTGCAAGAGAACGAGAAGTACATAATAAAACGGTGATTAATTGGATTAAGGAACAAATGGGAGAGGTTCAATGGATGGCTTCTGTATGTACGGGAGCGTTATTGCTTGCTGAAGCAGGGCTGCTTGATGGATTGAACGCGACAACACATTGGGCGAGCCTCACAAGGCTTAAGGAGGAATACCCACAAGTGAATGTGGTAAAGAAGGTGAAGTTTGTCGATGAAGGGCGCATTATTACTTCAGGTGGCATCTCGGCAGGTATTAATATGTCCTTTCATCTTGTCAAACGTTTAGCGGGTGTGAAAATAGCGAAAGAAACAGCAAAAAGAATGGAATATGATGTGGAACTTTCTTAAAAAACTGCTTATATAGCAATTTTTTTATGAAACGAAAGATGAGAAATAAACTAACAAGAAAAAACAATGGTAGAACATATGTTCTGTGATGGTAAAAAAGGCATAATACGGAATGAAACAGAAGGAAAACGAAAAAATATTTGACAAAACTTAATGAAACGGAATAAGATGAATTTAGATTTTAATGGGAAAGGGAATAGTATGCTAGCGGAGGAAAGAAGAAAATTAATTTTAGAAATAATTTCTAGAGATGGGAAAGTTATTGCTAAAGATCTAGCAAGTAAATTTGAGATGTCTCTTGATTCCATTAGAAGAGACTTAACAATCATGGAAGAACAAGGGTTGCTGCAAAAAACATATGGTGGTGCCATTCTCTCTGAACCAATACCTAAAGTAAGAACAATGCCGCCGCCGTCATCTATTCGATATGGAACGGCTGCCCAACACGAAAATGCTATTTCAAAATTAGCAGTATCATTTATTAAAGAAAATGATACGGTTTTTATTGGAGGAGCAGGTATCCATTATGGAATGGTAAAATATTTGCCAACTGATTTCCCTTATACAATCGTTACAAATTCATTGAAAATTGCCGAGCTTATTAGAATGAAAGAAAACATAAGTTCTTATTTAATCGGAGGGAAATTAAGAGGAGCTTCATCAAGCAGTATAATTGATTGTATTGCAATGGAAATGATGCGCAAATTTTCCTTAGACATTTGTTTTTTAACTGGTGGAGGAATTAATGCCAAAGGTATAAGTACCTCTACTCCTGAAGCAGCTGCATTTGCTCAGACAGTTGCCAGTGTTGCTCAAAAAGTGGTCTGTTTAGCACCCCATGAAAAAATCGGTCGTGAAATGTTTATGCAATCCGTACCAATCGAAGAAATTGATATCCTTCTAACAGATCTTGGTGCACCGCAAAAAACGATTGATGAAATGAAAAAGAAACAACTAAAAATAAAATTTGCTGATTTACGTTGATTAGATAGATTGGAATAGGAGATTTAAAATGAGATGGATGAATATAGAGGGACCTTCTAAACTAGAAGGATCCTTATCAGTACCAGGTTCGAAAAATAGTTCTTTGGCAATTCTAGCTGCTGCATGCTTAGCTAGTGAGCCTGTAACATTAAAGAACATCCCAAACATTGCTGATTTCAAAGTACTTCGTCAAATTGGAGAAGAAATAGGATGTATCATGGAGCGAGATAGCCGCGGGGATGTTTATATTGACCCGACTAAAATATATAATCCGATAATTGAACCTGAAAAGTCAAGGAAGTTTAGAACAGCTTATTATTTCATTGGAGCATTACTTGCTAAATTCGGAAAAGTATCACTTGGCTATCCTGGCGGGGATGATTTTGTAAGCAGACCAATTGATCAGCATATAAAGGCGTTTGAGAAAATGGGCGCAACTTTTACTTTTCATGAAGATTATTATGTGGTGGAGGCCAAAAAATTAAAAGGGGCAACAATCTATTTTGATACGATTACATCAGGTGCCACTATTAATAGCATGCTAGCAGCTGTATTAGCTGAGGGAGAAACAATTTTATTAAATGCTGCAAGAGATCCAGAAGTAACAGATACGGCATTATTTTTGAATAAAATGGGTGCGAGAATTAAAGGTGCTGGTACGGATACAATCAAAATTAAAGGTATAAAAAGCTTGAATGGTTGTAGTTATACCGTAATTCCTGACAGGCTAATTGCTGGAGCTTTCCTGATTTCATCAGGGATTACAGGTGGAACGATTACAGTGAATGATATTATCCCAGAACACCTAACATCTTGTCTCACGAAACTGGAAGAGATCGGTGTCGGTTTGGAAATAAAAGAGAATAATATTACGTCTTTTCTAGATGGTAGTTTAAAAGCATCGAGGGTAAGAACTGCTATGTTCCCTGGATTTCCAACGGATTTGCAACAGCCATTAACCGTTTTGTTAACACAAGCACAAGGGAAAAGTATACTTCGCGAAACTGTTTATCCGAACCGATTTAATCATGTATACCAATTAAACAAAATGGGTGCATCTATTGAAGTATCAAATGGGATTGCCCATATAAAAGGAAAGTCAGCTTTACACGGAGCCTTAGTGCATGCTTCAGATGTCCGTGCAGGTATTTGTCTAATGTTAGCTGGAGTAATAGCAGAAGGGACGACAACAATTACTGGAATTGAACATATTGAACGAGGATATGATGAGGCAGTTGCAGCTTTTAACAGCCTTGGTGCGAAAGTCTCTTTACATCATTCTGATGAAATTACAAATGATCTATTAATGATGCAAGAATTCGAAAAAATAATGAGATAGATAATATATTTTTCCTAAATTGATAGATAACTAGGGGAGAATTAACTGACCAAAAAACCAAAGATGTTCTTTGTATAGACGTCTTTGGTTTTTTGAATGATTTTAGCTATAATATATTTCAACTTGCAGTATAAAGACATTTCATCCTTTTAAAAGTATAGAATATTTATCAATATACGTGAGTGGCGGATTTATGATTTTTTATAGATCAAAAAAACAAAAAAACTAGTTTTAATCGTTTTTTTTGACGAAAGATGAAATTAATTTTTAGTAGTTTTCAATGAAAAATTATATAGAGCATATAAAAAACTAATAATAATTTTTAATAAGCTAACTAAATAAATTTCAAATGTCCATATAGATACGATGCAGTTAGTTAATAATAGATTGTAAGAGATAACAATTTTTTAATTTTGTCTCACTATCTAGAGTATACTTTGGAATGAGATGTGATTTATTAAAATTTTAATCACTGTGTATAATATATATTATGTAAACTAGAATAAAAAATAATTAAAGTCCTTATAATCCAATTAGTAATCATTCCCCTTTTTTTACGATAAAGATGATCCTAATAAAGAATCATCTTTATTAAATATTAAATAATTTTAACAATCATTTGTACCATCAATGCACTTATGATAATTAACAAAAGAGTTTTTGCTGCTTTTTGAGAAACTTTTGGCAATACGAGCAATCCAATTTGTGATCCAATAATGGAACCAACTGCCATGCAAATGGCATAATACCAATTAATAAAACCGTTCTGGTAATAAATAATAAATCCTCCCATACAGCTGCCAAGAATAATAACTCTTGTCATTTGCACAGCTTTCATATAGGTGAAATTACTTTTTAAATAAAATAAAATACTAAATGTGGCGGATCCTGGTCCAAATCCCCCATCATATGCTGCAATAAAGAAAGGAATGTATAATCTTTTCTTTATTGTTTTTTGTTGTTTTTGCTTTTTATCTTGTTGTATAGTAGCAGTCCATTGTTTATTTTTCATTGTCACTATTAAGGCAAAACAAAGTAATGCAAATGCAATGATATTCATCGTTTCTTCCTGTATATTAGTAGTTACTAGTGCTCCCCCTATTCCACCTAAAACAGCGATTAGGATAGTAATTAATAGAAAGTGGACACTTAGCTGTTTATTTCTTATTAAATAGAAAACACTAGAAAGTGCCGCAATTCCTGAGGAAAACTTATTTGTAGCGATACTTGTTTGAATAGGAATACCTGTTAACATCATACCAGGAACGGTAATTAAGCCACCCCCTCCTGCTAATGTTCCAATAAAAGAAGCTCCTAAGCCAATTAGCATTAATGTAAAAAGTTGATAATTCCCCTCCCTTCTTCCTAAAAATGCTGTTGTTAGTCCGATTGATACTAGTATGATTAGAATAATACAGAAAAAGATTTTTTGACGTTTTATTTGTATTTGTTGTTCGCTTTCTTCTTTTATCATTGGTAAGTTCATGATTATAGGCTCCTTTTTACCATTTCTAATAAAAAGGTTATATAATTATAATAGATAACTCTAATATATATTTCTTGTGTATATATAAATAATATTTATAGGAGTGAAGATTAGTGAACCTTCATGCTCTGCGTATATTTATCACCGTTGCCTCTGCAAAAAGTGTTACAGATGCAGCAAGAGTTCTTTCTATTAGTCAGCCTGCGGTAACTATGCAAATCCGAAATTTAGAAAAAGAAACAGGATTGACATTAATTGAGTCAGCGGGAAGAGGAATTAAATTAACAAAGGAAGGAGATTTTTTATATAAGCAAGGGGAACGTTTATTTGATTTAGAAAGAGATATTGAGGGGAAAATAAACAAACTGAAAGCTGGAATACTAGATAATATCAAAATAGCATCCACGCATTTACCGGCTAATTTTTTATTACCATCTCTATTAGCAAAATTGAAAATAGATAATCCTTTACTCCATATAGAGTTATATAGTGGTAATTCAAACGAAGCGATTGAGAAATTACTCCGCTATAAAGTAGATTTAGCACTTGTTGTAAAAGAACGGTGGGAGCAACCGGAATTGCATGTCACACACATAATGGATGTTGATTTTTGGTTCATCGTGCCGCGAAAGCATAAATTTGCTGGTGAAGAAGTTTCGTTTTCACAGTTGGTTCAAGAGCCTTTTTTAGTAAGAGAAAATGGAAGCTCAACAAGAGACATGTTATTTTCTTTGTGTAAAATTCATGGTGTGAACCACCCTCCTATTGGATTGCAATTTCATGGCTTAAACGAATCTATTCATTCAGTTATTGCTGGTTATGGAGTCATGTTAGCTCCTTCACTTGCAGTTAAGGAACATGTGCTTCGTAAGGAAGTAGGTGTGGTTAAAGTGAAAGGAGTTGAAATTAAACGGCCGATATTCCTTTGTAGACGCAATGAAAACGTAGAGCTTTCTCCTCTCGTTAATCAATTACTGGATACAATAAGAAATATGGATTATATGAAATAAAATGGGGGTTTTTAGATTTTCAATGAAGTTAAGGATTTTAGCTGTCGTTTTTTAATTCTTATTGTTTTCCAAGGAACGACTGGTGAAATTCGTCTATTTAATCTCACCAGTCCCGGTAATCCTTAGGAAGTCTAAAAGACAAAATCATTAATAGAAAATTAGGGGTTATTCGATATATTACTCCTTATCTTTTATATCCCTCTCTCTATTCAGGTCTCTAATTAATTTGTGTTTCTACTTTCTCAAAGTGATAAATCAATGTTTTGTAATCTTCTTTTACCCGTGGGATGGTTACTCCTGCATAGTTAAGTTCACTGCCGGAATATAGTCTTCCGGTTGCTACATCCTTATAGATTGCAAGATCTTCCAGATAATAAACAGGGAGATAGTTAACTGGCACAGCAGGCCGTGCTATCCCGTTAAAATAAACAACGATCGCTTCTTTTTCATTTTTAAACATCCATGCACTTTCGAAATATTCTCCTGGCGCTTTCAATCGGTAAAATTTTCCGAACTGAAAAAGCTTTCTCTGTTGTTTATAAAAAGATATTTGGTTTTCTATTTCTAGTAGTTCCTCTTCCTCTGCTTCTGTTAAATCTAACTCGTATCCAAGATTGCCACTCATTGCAACCCTTCCCCTTGTTTCAAGTGAAGTGATTCTTCCCACCTGATGGTTAGGTACGCTAGAAACATGTGCTCCCATCATAATCGGAGGATAAAGCAAACTGTAGCCATATTGAATCTTTGTCCTGCATAATGCATCTGTATTATCGCTTGTCCAAGTCTGGGCCATATAACGCATCATTCCAGGGTCAAATCTCCCCCCTCCGCTTGAACAATTTTCAAATAGTACATTTGGAAATTGATTCACTAATGTATCTAGGATTCGATATAAGCCTAGTATATATCGATGGGAAATCTCTCCTTGCTGATCTATAGGAAAAGAGGTACTGCCAATATCGGTTATATGTCGGTTCATATCCCATTTAATATAATCAATTTTGCCTGTTACTAAATATTCCGATAATACGCTTATTAAAAAGTCTTGTACTTCTGCATTAGATAAATCTAGGACTAACTGTCTTCTTCCTTCTATGGGCTTATATCCATGGGTATGGATAATCCAGTCTGGGTGTGCTTTAAATAGCTCACTATTGGGGGAAGTCATTTCTGGTTCGAACCATAAACCAAACTTCATTCCTTTATTTTTCACCATCTCAGCTAAACCAGCTATTCCGTTTGGCAGTTTATCTTTGTTCTCGATCCAATCACCAAGTGAGGAAGTATCGTCATTTCGGTTTCCGAACCAGCCATCATCTAATACAAACATTTCTATGCCTATTTGTGCTGCTGTCTCCGCTAATTTCCAACTTTTTTCTTCTGATATATCAAAATAATTGGCTTCCCATGTATTCAATACGATTGGCCGTTCTTGATTTCGAAATGACTTAGGGCATAGATATTGTTGATAAAGTGTATGGAAAGTATGACTCATCTCATTTAACCCAAGATTAGAATAAACCATCACAGCTTCTGGGGTATCAAAGCTGCCTCCAGGTGAAAGCTTCCATGAAAATCCTTCCGCATTTATGCCAAGTTGTACACGTGATGAACCATATTGTTCTACTTCAACTTGTGCTTGGAAATTCCCACTATAAATAAGATGGAATGCACGTACTTCTCCGCTGAATTCATCTGTATTCGGATTTAAAAGGGCTAAAAATGGTTGATGCTGCGGACTGCTTGCACCACGAGTACTTTCTATTTTTTGAATTCCGTTATGCAATTTCCTTCTACTTATATTAGCCTCATTTGTGTGAGACCCGTAAAGAGTTAATAAATCAAAAGTAGCTGCCGCGATATCTACTTGAAGACTTCCGGCATTATCAAGGAATACCTCTTGTTCCCCATGATTGAGAAAAGCAACATGTCTTGTTATAACCGGTAGTTGTTCATAAAGATGATAGTAAAGCTTCATTTCCAGCTGCTGAATATCATCATATAGGGTTATAATTAATGTCGTAACATTGGTATCTTCTCCTTCTAATGTAGGTAAACCTTCCAGTGGCTGTTTCCCAGTTATGATATCAAATTTCTTAAAAATAAAATCAGTGCGTGTTTGATTGGTATGCGAACGTATTGTATAATTCGAGATTCGATGATCACCGCTTTGTTGCGTACTTGTTTCCAGAGGGAGTGCATTTAAGCTAAACACTCTCTCCTCAGGAAACGGATTAGTGGCAAAGCCGCGATCTATCATTTGAATCTGAGTGCTTCCATTAAAACTTTCTAGTCTTCTTCCCCAATATCGATGACAGACATATTTATCTTTTTCTATGGAGAGAACATAACTTATTTTCTTGTTTTGTAAATGAAGTGTCTTGCCATCTTTTTCAAGAAATATAGGCAATGAAGTACCTCCTTGCATACGTTTTTCTTTCTATACCAGTCTATTTCACTAATTAAGAATTAAGGGACGAACATTAGTTCCTTTCTGATTGTATTAAGGTTAAAGCTTTCTCTCCTACCTTAATATCTGTATCCTTAATGCTACTAATCTCTAAGTATTCACTAGAATTGGTGATAATCATCATCACAGTAGAATCAAACCCTGCTTCTTTGATTTTCGCCATATCAAATTCTCCTAGCAAATCACCTTTTTTCAACTTTTGACCTTGCTTAATATAGGTTTTAAACCCATCTCCTGCCATTTTTACTGTATCTATACCGATATGCAGAAGAATTTCTGCACCTTTTTCCGATTGAATTCCATATGCGTGGTTAGAATCACTAGTAACTGTCACAACTCCATCAATAGGAGCATAAATCTTCCCTAAACGCGGAATAATGGCAATTCCTTTTCCCATTGTACCAGAAGCGAAAACCGGATCATTTACACTCGTTAAATCAACAGCGTTCCCCTCGACTGGTGCCGCAATCTCTTCACTTAATGCTATTTGTCTATTAATCGTAGAATCTTTTTCTGTTGTTTCAGTACCTTGAGAATTAGTAGATGGAACATTCAATTTTTTTCGTCCATAAAGCATTGTAGCTGCAAAGGCGAGCACAAAACTAATAACAACTCCAATCAAAAACATGGGAATTGCTTTAGGGCTTATAGCGATAAAGCCAATTATTCCGGCAGGACCTAAAGATACATTGCGCACTCCAGTGAATCCCATAAATGCTGCTCCTACACCTGCTGCAACAAGGCCGATAAAAAATGGGAATTTAAGTTTTAAATTAACCCCAAATAATGCTGGCTCTGTTATTCCTAACATAGCTGAGAAAGAAGCTGAGGATGCTAATCCCTTTTGCTTTTGGTTTTTTGATAAGAAGAAGATCGCTAAACATGCCGCTCCTTGTGCTACGTTAGCTGCTGATGCAATTGGAAATAGAAAGCTTCCTCCAGTTTTTGCAATATCCGCTAACAATTGTGTTTCTATCGCTGGGAAGGATTGATGCAAACCTGTTAATACAACTGCAGAGTAGCCCAATCCAAATAAACCATAACCAACTCCACCAAGTGTATCAATTAACCACAGTAATCCATCTGTTAATTGATTGGAAACACCACGTAATAATGGACCAACAAATGCAAATGTGACAAAACCAGTAATAATTACGGAAAACAATGGTGTAAAAGTAAAATCAACTGCATTGTTTAAATGCTTATGAAAGAACTTTTCAAGTGTTGCCAAAATCCAAGCTACTCCAATTACAGGTAAAACTTGTCCTTGATAGCCGGCTTGAGCGATATGTAAGCCGAATACATCCCAATGCGGCATCTGCCCTGAAGCAACAGCTTCTGCTACTCCATAGCCATTTACCAGTTCGGGCATAACAAGCATCATCCCTGCCGCTGCTCCAAGATAAGGATTTCCGCCAAAACGTTTTGTTGCAGAAAAACCAATTAAAATTGGTAAGAAGGCAAATGGTGCAGAGGCCATTAAGTTGACAATTTCTGCGAAGCCTTTAATACCTGGGACCATTTCAACAATAGATTTTGGCCCAAATAAACCCTCTCCTGTTAAGACATTATTTAAAGCCATTAGTAGCCCGCCGGCAACTAAAGCTGGAATTAGCGGAACGAAGATATCGGATAAGAGCTTTACTAATTTCATGACAGGATTCGTTTCTTTTTGTGCCGTTACTTCTTTTAAATCATCTTTTGTTGCTTCCCCAACACCTGTGATGCTAATTAATTCTTTATACACTTCATTTACGTCACCAGGACCAACGATAATTTGAAATTGACCATTCGCTTCAAATGTTCCTTTTAAATCTGGATCATCATCTAAAGCTGCTTGGTCAATTTTTTTTGTTTCTTTTAAAACAAGTCTTAATCTAGTTGCACAGTGTGTAGCAGCAATTAAGTTATCTTCACCCAACGCTTTGGCTACACGTTCAGCTACTTCTCTGTGTTTCATGTAAATTCCCCTTTCTATTAAATCGCTTTCAAATCCTTTTGCACGATTAATTTAACATCGTTTTCATTTTATGTCAAACGTTTATCATAAAATTTTATTTTATTTAGATAAATGTAATAATTGAACTGATAGTAAGTGAGAAAACGTTTGACATATTTTTGAGAACGTTTTAAAATTCCCTTAAGTACACTTATGAACTACAATGAAGGAGTTTTAATTACATGACAGATATTGTTAGCAATTGGACACGAGATCTTAGATATAAACCCTATTCAGAATGGGACATTGACTATAAGAATGCTTTAAATAAATCAGTGGAAAACTCCAAGTGGCGTACCGGATATCATATTGAGCCCAAAACAGGTTTGTTAAATGATCCAAATGGCTTCTCATTCTTCAATGGAAAATGGCAGCTCTTTTTTCAGTACTATCCATTCGGCGCTGTCCATGGTTTAAAAAGCTGGTACCATTTAGAAAGCAAGGATTTAGTACATTGGCAAGAAAATGGGATTGCCCTACAATCGGACAATAATTTTGATTCACATGGGGTTTATTCAGGTTCAGCATATCCCATTGATGAAGACAAGCTCTTCCTCTTTTACACTGGTAATGTTAGGGATAAAGATTGGAATCGTTATAGCTTCCAAAATGGGGCCTTTATGTATAAAGACGGAACCATTCATAAATTTCCTAAACCATTGATTAACCAGCCAAATGAAACAACAGATCATTTTAGAGATCCGCAAATTTTTTGTTATCAAGATCAACTGTATATGATTATTGGTGCCCAAAAACAGTCAGATAAAAAAGGGGCGATCTTTCTCTACAAAGCATTAGAAAATGATATTAAAAATTGGACATTGGTTAGTGAATTAGCATTTTCTGATCAAGAACTTGGCTTTATGATTGAATGTCCGAATCTTATCTTTATTGAGGATGTGCCTGTTCTCTTATTCTGCCCACAAGGCTTATCTAAGAAAATTCAATCCTATGAAAATATTTATCCAAATATGTATACCATTGGAGATACGTTTGACCCTGTTAAGGCGGCGATCACTAAAACTACAAATTTGCAAAATCTTGATGAAGGCTTCGATGTCTATGCAACACAAGCATTTAATGCTCCTGATGGCAGGGCCCTTGCGATTAGCTGGATTGGATTACCGGAAGTTAATTATCCGACAGATCAAGAAGGTTATCAAGGTGTATTAAGTTTAGTGAAGGAACTTACATTACAAGATGGGAAACTGAAACAATATCCAGTAATAGAAACAAAAAAATTGCGGGAAATGGAGACGTCTTTTCATGAGTCATTTGACACGAAGACCAATCGATTTGAACTTGAAGTAATCATACCTGAAAATGAAATTGTGAAAATATTGCTCTTTTCAAATGTGGATAAAACGCGTTATTTAGCCTTTACACTCGATTCGGTAAATGGTAAAGTTTCTGTAGACAGAGAATATGCAGGCGAACGCTTTGCACAAGAATATGGTTTCCAGCGGGAAGCATATGTTTCGAAAAATACAGATATAAAAGTAAATATATTTGCTGATACCTCCGTTTTTGAGTGCTTTGTAAATGAAGGAGAACGAGTTATTACAGGACGTGTTTTTCCAGATGATTCACAAACATTAATTTACCTGCATTCTAAACGTAATGTCAGCGGTACAATATGGAGACTAAATAATCAGAAGAGGTAAATTAAAATGGTTGCAAAATTAACCGATGTAGCCAAATTAGCTGGGGTGAGTCCTACAACGGTCAGCCGTGTTATTAATAAAAAAGGCTATCTATCAGAAAAAACAATTGCTAAGGTTCATGATGCAATGAGAGAGCTTCATTACCAACCAAATAATCTTGCTCGCAGTTTGCAGGGGAAGTCCACAAAGCTAGTGGGATTAATTTTTCCTGCTTTAAATAATGTCTTCTATGCGGAATTGATTGATCATTTAGAACGAGAACTTTTCCGTGCAGGGTATAAAACAATCCAATGTAATAGTGAACATAATTCAGATAAAGAACGAGAGTACATTCAAATGCTCCAAGCAAATCAAGTAGAAGGAATCATTGCAGGTGCGCATAACTTAAACCATGATGATTACACGAATATCAAGGCACCTATTATAAGCTTTGACCGTTTCCTTGCTCCTAATATTCCAATTGTAAGCAGTGACAATTATCAGGGCGGTGTTTTAGCAACACGCTCCTTGCTCAACCATGGTATCCAAAAAATAATCATGTTAACTGGAAGCAATGATGTTAAATCACCAACCTATTTACGAACAAAGGGCTATATAGATGAAATGAACAATGCTGGTTTACAACCAAGAGTATTTTCTATAAATGGAAGCTTTACTCCCTTGAGAAAATCAGTTGAAATCGCTAAAATACTTAAAACAGAGCAGCCAGAGGGAATCTTTTGTTCAGATGATATGAAAGCACTTTTAGTAATAAATGAAGCGGAAAAACTTGGTTTAACACCCCCGCAAGATTTTAAACTAGTTGGATATGATGGGACTTCCTTTATAGAGGATTACTTCCCTAAACTAACTACAGTGAAGCAGCCTCTTGGAGAATTGGCTAAGCTTTGTGTAGAACTTCTTATTCAAAAAATAGACGGAGTAAATGATCAGGAAGACCGCTATGAAATCCCCGTAAAACTAATAAGCGGACAAACAAGTTGATTTTATCCTTGTTTGTCCGCTTATTTTTTCAAGTCTAGTAATCCCCTTCCTTTTCTACTGACTTTTCTCTGAAACAGTTGGCAACTTTATTCTCTAAATTGCCCACTTGGTATTGGTAATGAGAAAGACAAGAATCTAGCTAATGCTGAGTTACATTCTCTTGTTTTTTACTTCTTAAAATTCCTCATTAATTAAGTCAGCTATTACTCCTGAAGCAGCTCTGCTGCCTTGGCTTGCAGCGTTTATTAACTGTGGTGGTGTTAGTAGAGTATTATCTCCACTTGCGTATACTCCTTCTATATTAGTTCGCCCAAGAGCATCGGTTTCCACTCCACCCATCTTATTTAATGTACATCCAAGTGCTTCAGCAAAGGGAACGGCTTGTTGAAGTTCGGCTGTGACAAAGCCTCCTTCTCTATCAACCTCTTCCCCATTTTTAAAGATAATCTTTTGCAATTGTCCCTTATCACCGTACAGCCTGTCTATTTCATGTTCGATTACTTTAATATTTTTGTTATTTAGCATGTCAAGTTGCTCTTTTGTAAGTATCTTCTTGCCGTTTGTGCAAACGATAAGGTTTTTACTCCAATTAAAAAGCAATTTAGTTAAATGAAAAGCATGATCATTTTCTGCCAATACTGCTAAAGCTCGATCTTTAAGTTCCCACCCATCACAAAATGGACAACTATATATGTTTTTTCCATAAAAATGATGCAAGCCAGCAATATCGGGCAGAATATCAATCAGTCCAGTAGATAATATAATTTTCTTTGCCTGATATGATTCATTTTGATCAGTGAAAATGATGAAGTATTTATTTACCTTTTTAATCTCTGTAACTTGTTGGTGTTTAAAGAATACATCGGGATATTTTTTTAATTCTTCTTTCCCAAGTTGCTTAAATTGGGAAGGCTTAATACCGTCTCTTGTTATGAAACCATGGGATTCTTGGGTAACGGAATTTCTAGGTTTATCGTCGTCGAATAAGATCGTTTTCATTCGTGCTCTTCCAAGAACAAGTGATGCATTTAAACCGGCTGGGCCTCCACCTATTACAATACAATCTAACAATACTTTTTCCTCCTCAATAAGAATAACATATATTAAAGACTCTTAATATCCGTAATTAGACTAAAAATAAAGATGAGTTATCACCTTTATGTTTTACTTAGCATTATGTTCAATTTGATTAGCAATATCGCGTATATATTTTTGGCTTAAATGTTCACGCATCTTTGTTTCAGCCTCTAACATGACATTTTCAATTAAGCATTCGCCGTTTTTTCTATCATCATGTTCCAATGAACAGGTAAACAAAGATGTCTTTCCCTCAATAGCTGTAATAACATCTAAAAAAGAAATTTCCTCGGCCTGTTTTATAATACGATAACCGCCATTAACACCTGGTGTTGACTCAATTAAGCCTGCTTTAACAAGTTTGGTTAATATTTTCGATAGATATGTTGGTGATAAATCTTGGATTTTGGCTAATTGATCTACTCCTACCGTTTTCCCTTTTGTTGCAAGGGTTAAATAGACCATTGTGTGTAATGCATAATTCGTTGCTCTTGAATATTTCATCATACTACCTCTTTACGGATATATTAAAGACCTTTAATGTCTATAATTGATTATATAGAAAGAGAGTGAAGAAAACAAGTTTTAGAGGGAATTTCCTTTTATTAAGGAGAACTCCCTTCCTATTTACTGGTATGCCTCTATCCCTAGTAATTCATCCAGTCCGACTATTTGAAAGTCTCTTTCCTGAATAGCTTCAATTATTTTCGGTAATGCCTTTGCTGTTTCTGTTTTTTCTGAATCTGAATGCATTAAAATAATATCGCCGTTTCGCAAATGGTTGGTGACATTTCTAATAATATTGTCTGCCTCCATTTGTGACCAATCAAGTGTATCGATGGACCAAATGATAATAGAATATCCTTTTAGTTCAGCATTTTTCATTAGCGTTTCATTTGTTTCTCCATATGGTGGGCGAATCATTGCAGGTTCTTTTCCAATAAGCGATTGAAGAGCGCTACCTGCTCGTGTTATTTCCTCTAATTGCTGTTCCTTATCTAAAACAGATAAGTCAACATGATGATAGCTATGACTCAAAACTAAATTCCCATTTTTATAAGCATTTTTTACAACTTGCGGATGTTTTTCTGCTTCACTGCCGATAAAGAAAAAATTCCCTTTCACTTTATATTGCTGTAATATTTCAATGATTCTTGGTGTAATGCTATCATCAGGTCCATCATCAAAGGTTAAAGAAATTTTCTTTTCATTCCGCCCATTGAGGTATACATTTGCTTTATTCTCTTGGAATTTCACGATCTCCCTCCTCCAGTTTTGCATCATTTCCCATTGTTTATTGGTAAGTTGATTAGATTCGCCTTGGATAGTTAAGGTATATTCCTCTTGTATACTTCTAGGTTTGTGATAGACAGATAAATGTTCTACCCTATTGGTTTTATTTAATATAATAAACTTAAGCTGAATATCTTCACTAAGGTTATAGACAATTATTTGTTCGCCGTCCCCTATTCTAATTTCTGCTGGGTCCCCTATTTTCTTTTTTAAATCTGATAGAGATAATCTATTTAATCGCTTTTTATTGGAACGAACATCATAAATATCGCCTTTGGCAGTATAGCCAAACACGGTATCCTTTTCCTTATAGATGGCATAGTATCCATCTCCTACTTGATCTGTTTGATCCGGTTCTCCCCATTGGCTAATTACTTGTTCGATGGTACTGGTAAAGACATTAAAGGAACTTGTATCCGTCATGCCTTTTTTTGCAGCTTCTACTAGAACAGTTATAAAGTCAGAAGATAACTGCCAATTCTTTTGTTCTGGATTTATATGACTCTGTTTAAGATTTACTGGGTCTTCTGGTAACGGAGCACTACATGCCACAATGAAAACAGATTGTGATAGTGCGACCAAATAGAGCAAAAGCTTTCTCTTCAGCTTTTTTCACTTCCTTCCTGCTTTCCTACTATTTAATGTAAAGGTTCGTGTATTCGTTTGCAATACATAATTATCATTTGTTGTGATTCTCTTTTATTTTCATCTGATTTTAATAAATCTTCTTTATAATGATGACTTTCTGATTTTTACCAAAAAAGTAGGTGTTTAAAAAATGAATATGGAAACCTTATTACAATTAAATACGATTTTTATCAGTATTATCATTGAGGCATTGCCCTTTATTCTAATTGGGGTTCTTATTTCGGGAATAATCGAAATTTTTGTCTCAGAGGAACTTATTGCAAAAATGATGCCGAAAAATCCAATACTGGCCATTTTATTTGCTTCTTTAGTTGGAAGCATTATCCCAGCATGCGAATGTGGAATTATTCCTATTACAAGGCGGTTAATTTTAAAAGGAGTACCGGTTCCTGCCAGTATTGCCTTTATGCTTACCGGACCGATTATTAATCCAGTAGTTATGTTCTCGACATATGTTGCTTTCGGGAATAGCTGGAGAATGGTAATTCTTCGTTCTGTATTGGCGCTTGTTTGTTCCATTCTTGTTGGACTTGCTCTGCATAAATCAGTAAAGCAATCTCCGTTGAAAAGTCATGTGATTGAACATGTGCACTTTCATTCTTTTAAAGACCGAATCGAAGCAATGTTCAAACATTCGATCGATGAATTTTTCTCTGTTGGAAAATACTTAGTTATCGGCTCGTTTATTGCTGCAGCAGTACAAACTTTAGTCAAGACTTCCACCCTAGTCTCAATAGGAACCGGACAGGCTTCCTCTCATCTTGTGATGATGGGACTTGCTTACATACTAAGTCTTTGTTCCCAAGCAGATGCTTTTGTTGCAGCGAGCTTTAGAAACAGCTTCTCTGAAGGTTCTATTCTTGCTTTCCTAGTGTTTGGTCCTATGTTGGATATCAAAAATACATTGATGATGCTAAGCACTTTTAAAGCCAAGTTTGTCATTCTATTAACAGGCCTTATTACAGTTTGCGTGTTTCTCGTAACAATTTTTCTATAAAGAGGTGAAAAAAACATGTTTCGAATATTTGTATTAATAGGCTTTACTTATTTATTTCTACATTTACATGCAACTGGCGATATTTCAAAATATATTAATATGAAATATGCTTATATTTCAGAGTCTGCTATCTATATATTTGTTCTCTTTACAATTATATGTGTCTATAACTATGTAAAAAAAGATAAACATACACATGATGAATCGTGTAATCATTGTGGACATGATCATGCTCATGAAGAAAATAGTTGGTGGAAACGTGGATTAACGATTATAACCTTGCTTATTCCTATTCTTACTGGTTTAATCCTTCCAGTGGCTACTCTTGATTCGAATATTGTGGAGAAAAAAGGACTCTACTTCCCTGCATATGATGAAGGAGATGAATATAGTCAGCATCAATTCCTGCAGCCGAATACGAGTAGCTATTATGGCAAAGAAGGCTATGCAGAAGTGATGGATAAAGGCTTAGATAAAATAAAGAATCTCCCTGAAATTAAATTAGGGGAAGATAATTTTTTAAATGATTTGGAAACAATTTATAATTACCCAGGACAATTTATGGATAGAAAAATTACATTGACAGGCTTTACTTACAAGGAAGAGGATTTAACCAATAATCAGCTGTTCCTCCTGCGTTTTGGTATTATCCATTGTATTGCAGATGCGGGTGTTTTTGGAATGCTTCTTGATATTCCGGATGAATTGAAAAGAGAGAATGACCAATGGCTTCAAGTAACAGGTAAGCTTGAAACAGTGTACTATCAACCATTTAAGAAAACCATTCCGATTCTTAAAGTTACAGATTGGAAGTCCATTAATCAGCCAGATGATCCTTATGTATATAGACAGTATTAAAAAAAAGGAGAGAATGTTTGCATATATGCAGCATTTCTCTCCTTTTTTTCATATATATTTTTCCATGCGAATATCATCCCACATTCTATCTTGATAATAAGTGAAGAATTTATTTTTGCCGATTTCTTGGTATCCAAGCTTTTTATATAATTTATATGCGTTTTTATTAAATTCAAATACGCCTAATTCAATCCTGTTAAATCCTTGTTTTTTGATCTGCTCTTCTAAGTAGATTAATGATGTTGAGCCGATCCCTTTTCCTCTTGCAACTTCTTCGCCGATTGTAATAGCGATCCAGGCGGTCCCCTGTTCTTTTTTATATAAATGGACGGGATCAATCGTATAATTCATTTCTCCAACAAGTATATCATCTAAATAAATAGCATACATATGGTAATTGGTTAAACGTTTTGTTATATCCTCTATTGTGACAAGTACGCGGTTTTCTGCATCCTCTTTATCTCTGCAAGGATGAATGAATGGGATAAGTCTTGGATCATTTTCCCACTTATTTAAACAAGAAACTAATTGATCAGTTGGATTATCTATTTTTTTAAAGGAAATGTTCATATATGGTTCCCTCACCTTTGTTTATTCTTTTCTTATTATAAGCGAAGATCAAGTAAGTTTGTTTGAAAATATTTTTAAATGAATGGAAGTTTGTCTTTCCAATGCCTAGCATGTTTATCGTTCTAAATTATTTCCTTTATCCATATTAATTTTAATATCCGAAAAAACTTCCTTTAAAGGAGCGATAATGAATGATTACTGTCCATTATTTTGAAAATAGTACCAATGTATTAACCCAATTACGGCAAGACATACCGAATATTGATGAACCAGTAAAAATAAAGGGACGAAAAGGCAAGATCCTTTCCGTGAATCAACTAAAAGAAGAAGTATATCAAGTAAATGTGGAATTTGAAAAGGTGGTAAAAAAAGCCGTACTTGCAACAGATAATAAAAAAAGAAAGCGTTAGATATTGTAAAGGAGATATCATATGCATGATGTCTTCTTTTTTATGATTTCAGTCCACTTTGTATAAAATACATAATTCACAAGTGATAGACAAACGCTATTTAATAAATGGTTTAAAAGGAGAGTAGAAAATGTTAAGTAATAAAGTTAGTCGTGTAGCATTAATCGGCACTGGGTTTGTTGGATCTAGCTATGCATTTGCTTTAATGAATCAAGGAATTGTCGATGAACTATTATTAATTGATCTAAATAAGAACAAAGCATTTGGCGATGTAATGGATTTGAATCACGGCAAGGTATTTGCCCCTAATCCAATCAGTATTAAATATGGGGAATATAAAGACTGTGCTGAAATGGATTTAGTTGTCATATGTGCAGGAGCCAATCAAAAACCAGGAGAAACACGTCTTGATTTAGTGGAAAAAAATTTAAAAATCTTTAAATCCATTGTCGAACAAGTAATGGCAAGTGGATTTAATGGAATATTTTTAGTTGCCACAAACCCAGTAGATATTTTAACCTATGCTACTTGGCGCTATAGTGGTTTACCGAAAAATCAAGTCATTGGCTCTGGTACGATATTAGATACCGCAAGATTTCGCTATTTACTAGGAGATTATTTTAAAGTTGCCCCAACTAGTGTACATGCCTATATTATTGGTGAACATGGGGATAGTGAACTACCTGCCTACAGCTCGGCAGATGTTGCTGGTATCCCGGTTTATAAGTTAATGAAAAGGGCTGCTCATTATAAAATGGAAGATTTAGATAATATTTTTGTGAATGTACGGGATGCGGCATACAAAATCATTGAAGGAAAAGGGGCAACCTATTACGGAATTGCGATGGGACTTGTACGGATAACAAAAGCAATCTTAAGTAATGAAAATAGTGTATTAACGGTTTCTGCCTATTTGGATGGTCAATATGGGGAAAAGGATGTCTATATAGGTGTTCCTGCTGTTATAAATAGAGAGGGAATACGAGAAGTTGTTGAGTTGGAATTAGCTTCAGATGAACAAGAAAAATTTCATCAAAGCGCTGCTGTTTTAAAAGATATTCTCAAACCGCACTTTAGCTAATAATCTAATTCCTCTGTTAGCTGTAGCTGCAATGATAATATATTCTCTCCAAAAATAGCCCACACCCAAATTCCCTAATTTACATACTTTATAAAGTAAGTAAATTAGGAAAGGTGTGACAGAATGGATTGGAAGAAATACCTTCTTATAGCAGCTGCTACTTTCTTGATTCTTTTTTCTGGAATTGTTACTGTTTTGCTTTTTCAAGCAAATAAAGTGGAAGCGGACAAAGAAAAAGGCAATTCAGTTAATTCCGAAAGTAATGTCACAACGGAAAGCGGTCAAGGCAATGTTAATATTTCTGTAACAAACAATATACAAAATATAGTGAGTGGCGAATCTAAAGCAACAATAGAAAATAAGGTGAAAAATGATTTAGAAGATAAAGAAGCAACAATTGATAATAGTATTGAAAATAAGACAGAAAACGAAGCATCTGTTACTATTAATAATGCTATTGAAAACTTGTTAAAAGGACAGGTAAATGGTACGACCAATAATAATATTACGAATAATATTCTCTCTAGTAATAAAGCAGAGCTAGCGAATAATATATTGAATGATTTAGATTTAAATGTGGACGTTAATGTCTCCAATGAAGTTAATACAAATGGGAAGAAAGAATCTTCCAATAATGATAATGGAGATACAAACGACAACGGAAATAATAAAGAAGATAATGGTAAGGAGGAAAACGACGGGAAAGAAACAAACGGAAATGAGGAAAACAAGGAAAAAACATCCTATTTATGGGGAATTGATTCTGCAAGTGAAACAACACAGGATTTTCTTGCTTGTGTAAGAGATAACTTTGGAAATCCTAAAGTGATTGCACGCTATCTAGGAACAAATGAAGGTGTTTCTCATGGCTTGACGGCAGATCAAGTCGATTTAATTCATTCCAATGAAGCGGATATCTTACTAATATATAATGGGTTTACAGACGCAACAGGGTATGATAATGGTGTAAGTGAAGCGAAGAAGGCAATTGAGTTGGCTAAGGAGCTTGGAGCCCCAGATGGTGTAGCCATTTTTGCGGATATAGAACCCAATTATCCTGTGGATGCCGCCTTTATAGAAGGTTGGTATGCCGAAGTTAGTAAATCTATCTATAAGCCTGCTATTTATGGTATTTTTGATAAAGATGAAGCGTTAACTGTTTCCTTTAATGAAGCTGTAAAAAACAAAGAGGAAATAAAAGATAATACATTTCTATGGTCTGCCTCTCCTAATATTGGGATAACTACAGAAGAAGATGCTCCCAAATTTAAAGTGGATGCACCGGAAGAGTCGCTTGCCTATGGCTGGCAATATGGTATTAATGATCAGACATGTAATATAGATACTAATCTATTCGACAGCAAACTGACAAATGTATTATGGAAACAATAAAAAATGGACATCTTACTAACGAATAATTCGAAAAGTAAGATGTCCATTTTTTAAATCTAGAAATGAAAATCACCGATGCCGCGTTATAGGAACTTATAAGCGTCTGCCTCTCCATCCGCCATTGATTTCCAGTCGAAATCGCATGAAGTCAGAGATCAGTCTGGCTGTCTTCCCTTCTTGAGTTCGTTCTCTAGATTTTGATTGGATACAATGGAGTAATTTTTCGTCACAATAGCGACAAGAACCATATGTCTCTACACATTGATCATGCCTTCGACAACAGGAGTCAACATAATTGATCGGTGCACCAGGGCCACTGCAGCCGGGTCCGCAATATCGATATCCGCCAGGCAAGCATAGTTTAATCGGATTTCTTTTCCTTCTTTTTTTTGGCATTTTCTGATTCTCCCTTCTGTATAGATTATGATGCTTGTATGAAATAGCTTGGGGAATCAATCTAAAAAGGAAAACTTCCATATGAAAAATTGTTTCATAAAAAATAAAAGCTTGTCCAAAGGAAAACTTCGGACAAGCTTTTATAAGTTAACTTCTTTTTTTGAAGATAGTGGAAATAATTTCGTCGGTTGACATATCGCTTTTAATTTTAAACGATCCTAGTTTTAAGTATTCTGCTACGCCTTTTTTATCTACTTTTTGCGAGAATTCTAAGGCACTTTCTTTAATGATTTTTTCATCATGTAAAATGCTTCCTACATCATAACTAGTCATACCACTTGAAACTTTAACAGTAACTGTTTTAACTTCCTCTTTTTTCTTATCTTCTTCTTTTTTGTCTTTGTCATCTTTCTTTTCTTCAGAAGTATTAGATTTAGATGCTTGTTTCTTCACATCATCTTCTTTTTTCTTTGCTTCATCAGAAGTTTGAACGACATAGCCACTGCTTGTTAAGATATCTTTCATTTCTTCAACAGTTGGCGTATTTGCTGCATCACTTGCTACTTTATCTACTTTTTGGACATTATTGTTTGTTTTAGCATTCGCTGTATCATCCTTCGTAGAAAAATAGACAATGCCACTAACAGAAGTCGCTAAAAGAACCCCCGCTGCGAAGCTGGTAATTATTGATGGCTTCATTGTAAAACACTTCTCCTTTCCTCTTTTCCAGTTAAGTAAGGAGCTAACATTTCTTCTACTTCAGCTTGAGTAAGCTTTTTTTGAGCTGCAATTGTTTCAACTGAATACTTACGTCTATGCAAGTCAAGCACTTCTCGTAAAACCATTCGGTCTTTAGAAGCTAGCTGAACGCCTGTTTGTTTTTCTAATATTTCTATGTCCAACTCAAGATGGCGTATTTGTTTTTGCAACTGTGCTATTTCTTCCATCACAGAAAGGTGAATTACATCTATTTCACGTTGCTCTGATTTTGACGTTTGTTTTGCTTTAATTACGGAAGTAATGAGCAAAATGGCTGCTGCAATAAACAATATGGCTAGTGTCCATTCCATTTTAAAGATCCTCCCTCTTTCAGAATCTACTTTCCTAAGTACCTATTATACATTCTTTTTCATTATTTTTCGATGATATTCTACAAAATCCTTCAATAGTTAGATAAGTTGGGATAATTATGCAACTTTTATTATATGAAAATAGTTGCAAACAGCCCTTCTGCCAATTGAATTTTCCAAGAATCATCGAAAGTATTTAAAGATAGATTTTAATAGCGGGTCCTTGTACCTATGAACAAAAAGACCCAAAGACATTTGCCTTTGAATCAAATTTTTTATTGTTTAGTTATTTGATATCCGTTTTTCCCTGATTTTTTCATATGATACATAATTTTATCAGCATTTTGCATTAATGTTTCGATATCTTTCCCATGATATGGATAGATACTGATACCGATACTGCAAGATATAGAATAAAGTTTATTGTCCATTCGAAGAGGATGATTAAAGATAGCAAGTATTCTCTTGGCGTAATTTTCTAATTCATGTTCTGTATTCATATCCTTAATGAGAAGAATAAATTCATCTCCACCCAAACGACATAAAAAATCTGTTTCTCTGATTGATCCTTTCATCCTAGCTGCAATCAGCTTCAGTGCTCGATCACCGTATTTGTGTCCTAATGAATCATTTATTTGTTTAAAGTCATCAATGTCTATAAACAGTAAAGCAAATGAATGGCTTTCATTCTGGACTTCTATTAATTCAGTCATGGTTTTATATAAATAGCGTCTATTAGGCAGTTCTGTTAATGTATCGTATAGTGCTTGGCGTTTAATAATTGCTTCATATGCCTTTCTTTCTGATATATCTCTTGCAATGGTGGAAAGAAAATGAACATTTTGATAGGTAGCTTTATGACTGACAATAGTTTGCGATACAGGAACTTGTTTCCCGAGTGCGTTGCATAGGACATTTTCTCCTTGCCATATACTTTTTTCGTTTGAAATGCCGTTTTCATTTAATTCAACAAATTTATTTGTCCAAAGTTGTGCATTCACAGATTGCAAGTCTTCCGTACTTTCAGAAATGCCAAGAAAGAATCGAGCAGAAGGATTTAAATAAGTGGTATTTCCTTTACTGTCTGCCGTCGCTATAAAATCTGGAGAAGCCTCAATTATATCTAGTAATTGTTGCTGACGCTCTTGATTTTTCTTCCATAAGGTAATATCTCGATTGATTCCTCTATATCCGATTGCTTTGTTTTGACTATTTATTATAGGCTTCGCATTTGTTTCGATCAATACATCATAGCCATTTCGGTGTATCATGGTGAAGTCCATATTATGGAGAATTTTGCTATGTTCCTTAGCGGTTGAAAATATTGTTTTTAATGTTGGAATTTCATCTGCTTTAATATAAGAAAACAGAGATTGCCCAAGTATTTCAGCAGATGAATAACCTAATATGTCTTCAACGATTGAATTGGAATACGTAAATTGCCAATGTTCGTTTAATTGCCATATCCAGTCACTTACATGTTCAACAAGCATGCGAAAAAAATCAAGAGATGGCGTATCATTTTCATTCATAGTTATGTCTCCTACTAAAAAATAATTATAGGCAAATAGGTATTTTCTTTTTTAATATTATATCATTGTCAGTCTATTATTAAAAGATGTCCTCTCTTTCAATAGAAGTACTTACTATTCGATTTTGCTTTTGCAAAATATAGACAATCCAATTATGAATGGAAAAAGTTTTCTAAAAATGTGGTACATGCTCTCCTTATTGAATACGTTAATTATAGACGTTTATATTAGGAGGATCTTTATGGACAGTATTTTATATTATATTGCCTTGGGTTTATCATTAGCAGCCCCGATAGGGCCAGTAAATGCGGCGGTTATAAACAGAGGACTTAGGTATGGATTTCACCATGCTTGGGTTCTGTCGCTAGGTTCTCTCTTAGGTGATGTATTCTTTATCATTCTCGTATACTTTGGCGTGGCAAAATTGGCTAATATCCCAATTGTTCAAACCTTTCTTTGGTTGTTCGGTGCATTTGTCCTCATCTACACAGGAATAGAAGGAGTCATGACTAAAACTAGCACTATATCAAGTAGGGGTAAAGACAATAATTCTATGCTTCGGTCATTTGTTACAGGATTGCTGATGAGTATTATGAATCCGTTATCGATTATCTTCTGGTTAGGAATATATGGATCTATTTTAGCCTCTACTATACATAATTTTAGTACAAGCACGGTACTTCTATATACGGGATGCATGTTATTTGGCGTAGCAATCTGGGATATTACCGTATCGGTGCTGTCCAGTTTTTTCCGAAATGTCGTATCTGAACAGCTAATCACTTTTGTTAGTAGAATTTCTGGCCTGATTCTTGTTTTGTTTGGAGGTTATTTTGGGATTCGCGGAATTCAGTTCTTTTTATAATGTCGGCTGTTTCTTTTATTCTCCAGTAGAATCCCTTTTCCTTGTCTACATGGAGAAGCAAAACCTTTGTGGTTTAAATAATAGACTAAGTGAAAGGGAAAGTGACTATTAGAAATATCTCCTAAAAGTATGTAAAGCATTTTTAGGATTATTTCTAATAGTGCACTATTTTTAAAGAGTTTTCGTTTGAACCAAACCTTCTAATTGCTCTTGGATATTTTCTGTAACCATTCCTCCATGAAAGCAAACGACTTGTTTAATTGGATAAGCTAAAAACTTTTTGAGGGATTGAATCGCTAGCTTCATATTTGGTGTATGTACTGGATTTGGGTGCTGCAAGCGACCATTGGCAGCTATTAAGGCATCTCCAGCAATTAAAGTACCAGATCTTTTATGAAACAGGCTAATATGCCCTGGTGTATGACCAGGTGTATGAATTATCTCTATACCTCCATCTATGTCTAATAGTTGATTATTCTGTAGAGAAGCAGTAACTTTTGCTTTAGGTGGATGGAGATAAATAAATTTTAATGAATCAGGAAGTGATTTCCATTCTTTTTCGTTAAAATTATCAGGATTTGCTTTTAATAAAGGTATATCCCCTTCTATAAAAGGTATATCTCCTTCATGTGCGTAAATCGTTAAATGCTGCGTACATGCGGTTAATATTTCTGGTAAGCTACCTATATGATCAATGTCTTGGTGTGTTAACAAAATTCCCGTTAAGTCCTCCAAGGATTTATTTGCTTTGGCCATCGCTAAATTTATATCTTCCATATACCCCGGCATTCCTGTATCTATTAATAAGGTTTGTTTTTCATCCCATATAAGGGTTGGGTGAATGACAAAGGAATTTTTTTCAATCGTCAAGATCTCTATTCCTTTTAATTCTGCCATAATATTGTTCCCCATCTCTGATAGTTTTTTTTATAAGTATAGCGTTTTCGTTTTAATTAGTAAAACATAAATTTATAAGAATAGGGATGATGTATAGTTTGAAATAGGGGCAGATGTTTTCTCCCCCATTTTCTTCTTAAAATAAAGATAACTCGAACAATTATCCGAAAATTCTCTTAGGATCTCCGTATAATCGTTCGAGTTTATATTGGTTGGAAAACTTAGTCCCAGCCAATTTCTTTTCTTATTTCATTAATTTACAAATATTATTCGTAAATTCGACAGGATCTTCAATAGACAAACCTTCAATCAATAGGGCTTGATTATATAAAAGGTTTGTATAAAGAGCCACTTTGTCTTTGTCTTTTTCATAAGCCTCTTTTAATGATTGGAAAATTTCATGATTTTTATTAATTTCTAACACTTTGTCTGCTTTGATATTTTGATTGTCTGGCATCATACTTAACACTTTTTCCATTTCAATCGAAACTTCCCCTTCTGCCGTTAAACATACAGGATGTGATTTTAAGCGGGTAGACACTTTTACGTTTTTGACTTTGCCAGAGAGAATCTCCTTCATGTAATCAAACAACGCTTTGTTCTCTTCTGTTACTTCTTTTTCCTCTTTTTCTTCCTCTTGATCAAGGCCTAAATCTCCGCTTGATACGGATTTAAATTCCTTCTCTTTATATGTTGCAATCATTTTTATTGCAAATTCATCAATATCATCTGTTAAATAAAGAATTTCATAGCCCTTATCTGCTACTAATTCTGTTTGTGGAAGTTTTTCGATACGATCAATCGAGTCACCAGCTGCATAATAAATGAATTTTTGATCCTCTGGCATTCTCTCTACATATTCGTCTAATGATACTAGTTTTTTCTCTTTAGATGAATAGAATAAGAGAAGATCCTGTAACATTTCTTTATTCATCCCGAAATCATTGTAGACACCGAATTTGATTTGTCTTCCAAAGGATTCATAGAAGGATTCATACTTTTCTCTTTCATCCTTTAAAAGGCTGAGGAGCTGGCTCTTAATTTTCTTTGTTAAGTTCTTTTCAATCCGTTTTAATTGACGATCATGCTGCAGCATTTCTCTTGAAATGTTAAGGGATAAATCTTCAGAATCAACCATCCCTTTGACAAAACTAAAGTAGTCTGGCAGCAAGTCTGCGCATTTTTCCATAATTAAGACACCATTTGAATAGAGCTCTAGTCCTTTTTCATACTCTTTAGAATAATAATCAAACGGTGTTTTTTCAGGAATGTAAAGTATTGCATTATAACGAATTGCTCCATCTACGCTAACATGAATATGCTTCAATGGCTTATCATAGCCATAACGTTTTTCTTCATAGAAATTTTGATAGTCTTCTTCTGTTAACTCGTTTTTATTCTTTTTCCAAATGGGAACCATACTGTTAATGACTTGTTCTTCGCTAACTTCTTCATACTCATTTTCTGTGCCTTCTTTTAGCTTACTTGTCGTTACATCCATTTTAATTGGGTAACGGATAAAGTCAGAGTATTTTTTAATAATCGATTTTAAACGATAATCTTCTAAAAATTCATCATACTGCTCTTCTTCTGCATTTTCTTTAATTGTAAGGATGATATCAGTACCGATTGTTGATTTCTCCGTTTCTTCAATGGTATAACCATCAGCACCTTTTGACATCCATTTATAAGCTGTATCACTGTTCAGTGATTTAGTAATAACGGTTACTTCATCTGCCACCATAAACGGTGCATAGAAACCTACACCGAATTGCCCAATAATATCATGGCCATCCTTCGCTGCATTTTCCATTTTGAAAGCAAGGGAACCACTTTTAGCAATTGTACCTAAATTTGCTTCTAATTCTTCCTTTGTCATTCCAATACCAGTATCAGAAATGGTTAACGTACGGTTTTCTTTATTAGCAGTAATTTTAATAAAATAATTATCCTTTTCAAAATTAATAGAGTCATCTGTTAAAGCTTTATAATAAATTTTATCAATTGCATCACTAGCATTTGAAATTAACTCACGTAAGAATACTTCCCGCTGCGAATAGATGGAGTTGATCATCATTTCTAATAAACGTTTCGATTCGGCTTTAAATTCTTTCGTTTCGATCAATTTTCATACACCCTTTCTTCATTGTCTTATGTAATAATATTAGCACTTAAATGTAATGAGTGCTAATCTATTAATTAAATATCATATTTCATAAGGGATGTCAATTATTGTTATATAAAGGAAAGGAATGCACGGAATGGTCGTTAGCACAAAAAAATTCCCCGCTAAAGTCAGGGTGAATGGATGGTTAATAGGTCTAATAATCCTAAAAAGGAGACACAACTTTAAATGTGTCTCCTTTTTAGGATTATGAACTTTTAGTAGCTGTTTTTTCTATCTACCATTCCACTTATTAATAAGGATCAGCTTCATGGCTTTTCTTCACGGCATCTTTTGTAGCTTCATTGGCATCTATTGTTCCTTGCCCATATTTTGATTGACCTGCTTCACGCCCTGGAACATTTTCTTTGGCCATTTCTTTCATCTCTTTCATTTTCGTTTCGATGCCCTCTTTTACACGGCGGCCATAATCTTCATCTGCTTGTGTAAAGTGTTCAATCATTGCATTTTGAATTTTTTCATCACAGATTGCCAGTGCTTCCGATAGGTTTTTTATTAATTCTTCGCGCTCCCAATCTTCAAAGCTTCTGTATGTGTGACCAGCTTGTCCATAGTTATTAGGTCGGTCTATTGGTGCACTCATCGCCGCAGCATTATAGGTCGGCTGATGAGGCACCCGCTCTTCTTTCCCTGCCTCCTTAAAACCACCAAGCATAGATGGTTCATAGTTGATATGTGGGTTGTCCCCAGATTCTTTCGGATCACGTACATCCATTTGCCCACGATGTTGATTTGTGCGCACAGGTGCTTTTGGAGCGTTTACTGGTACTTTCAGATAATTTGCACCAACACGATAGCGTTGAGTATCAGAGTAAGAGAAGGTGCGCCCTTGTAACATCTTATCGTCAGAAAAATCCATTCCATCTACAAGTACACCAGTACCGAAAGCGGCTTGCTCAATTTCGGTATGAAAATCGACCGGATTACGATCGAGGACCATACGCCCAACTGGCAACCATGGGAATTTATCTTCTGGCCAAAGCTTCGTATCATCAAGAGGATCAAAATCTAGTTCTGGATGATAATCATCCTCCATGATTTGCACGTAAAGCTCCCATTCAGGATAATCCCCACGCTCGATTGCTTCATATAAATCTTGTGTAGCGTGGCCAACGTTCTTGGCTTGAATAGATTCTGCTTCCTCTTGCGTCAAATTGCGAATGCCTTGTTTTGGTTCCCAATGGTATTTTACTAATACTGCTTCACCTTGTTCATTTACCCATTTATAAGTGTTCACCCCAGAACCCTGCATATGACGATATGTAGCTGGAATTCCCCATGGTGAGAAAAGGAAGGTTATCATATGTGTAGCCTCAGGAGTGCGGGAAACAAAATCAAACATACGTTGTGGGTTTGGTACGTTTGAAACTGGATCTGCTTTAAAGGCATGTATCATATCTGGAAACTTCATGGCATCACGAATAAAGAATATCTTAAGGTTATTTCCAACCAAATCCCAGTTTCCGTCTTCGGTATACATTTTTACAGCAAATCCACGTGGATCGCGTGCTGTTTCAGGTGAATCCTTCGCCCCAGCAACAGTAGAAAAACGAACCATCAATGGTGTCTTCTTCCCTGCTCCGGAAAACACTTTTGCACGAGTATACTTTTCAACCGGTTCATTTCCTACTTTTCCGTAAGTTTCAAAATACCCAAATGCTCCAGACCCACGTGCATGTACGACACGCTCTGGTACTTCTTCCCGATCAAAATGGGAGATCTTTTCAATAAAATGGTAATTTTCGAGTGTGGCAGGACCGCGGTTCCCAATAGTACGGATGTTTTGATTATCTAATACAGGATGTCCTTGTCGCGTTGTTAACGTTTCGCGATCTTGATCTTGTCCCTTTTTATTATTCATATCTTTTTTCTCTGTCAAATAAATAACCTCCTAGTAATTAGTCATTATTAGTTGTATCCAATAAATGTTAATTCATGCTGTTGGAAGTAAAGGATGGAGTAAAACCATTTAAATATTGGGGTTACGGTATTTTTTTTACTCTCATTCTCAAAGAACTTGCATAATACTAATAAAAGGAATGAAATAGTAAATGGATTACATACCTTTTCTTTATTTACTTTTACCCATTAAATTCTTGGTTAACCTATTTCTATACATGCAAATTCTGGTATAAAATGAAACAGATTTTTAAAGCAGTTAATAGAAAAAAGTAAAAAAAACTATGTAACATATTAAAAGCAACAATGAAAGTAAATTAGATCAATAGTAATAAAGGCTCTTCGATTTGCTGGTTATTAATCGAGTAGATGACCTAATCTATTGGTTCAGACTTTTCCTAGATGTTAAATAGTCATTTCCTTCTTCTTTACACTCCTCCTCTTTAAGTACGTAAATAGTGTTACCAGAATAAGGATGGATATGCACAAGAAAAAAATAAAAAAACCACATACAAAATGCAGTTTTTAAAGATGGAGAGACATGCCAGGAGCATCTTGTTCTCTTTCTATGAATCCTAATTTTTTATAAAAGGGATGTTTTCCTTTGGCTGAAAATAATTGAATGGATTGAATACCTGATTGCTGGCATTTAGATACGAGCTTTTCAATTATTTGCTTTCCTAATCCTTTGCCCTGCTCATCAGGATGAACCATTACGTCGCAAATTAATGCTTGATATACTCCATCTGATATCATGCGACCAAAGGCGATAAGTTTTTGATCATTATAAATAGAAACAGAGTACCAGCTGTTTTTTGCTGCTTTATACAATTGTTCCCGGGTATAGTTTCCTTTTTTATTTTTTAATAAACCGCTGTCCTCATGTAATCGGGCAAACTTTATGAATGGTGGGAGCTCTTCTGTTATAATGTAATCCATGCTTCTTTTCCCCTTTAATCTTCGAATTCTTATAATTATATTTATACATTATTATGAATTAATATTCAATTATTTTTTACAAAAAAGCATATCTTTTTCAGATATGCTTTAAGAGGTTATTAAGTAGATTTTTGCGCCTTTTTTCCTTGCCAAATTATCCAGATAAAATACCCGAACAAGAATACAAAGAAAATAATGGATGATGTTATAGTCTTCATTTCTTCTGACATAGGTAAAGGTTTTACTAGAAGGTTTGGAAGATAGAGAATAACAGGGAAAAAGACAACCCATGATTTACTCCACCAAGCAAACCAGCATAAATAAACAAAAGGAATAAGAAAGAATAGTAGTTGTTTAGTTACCGTATCAATCATATATACTGGTCCATAATTATTCCCGTAGAACATTAACACAATAAACATTCCTATAATTAATAATTGTAAGGGGAATATTATGGCAAATGCTTTTTTATTAGAGACATTTCTTGATGAAATGAAACGGAATATGACAACGTACATACCAAGCATGACAACACTAATCAATAGAGAACCTAATCCAACTAATAAAGATATTTGATTTTCGCCTAAAATAACTTTTCCAATTAAGGTATAGGCAATTAAACTAATAAATACATGTGGTAATAGTTTCCCCCATTCGATTAAATCTGTCTGCATTTCTTTTGCTAAACTTTCCATATATGCTTTTGGGGAATCTCCCGTTATTTCTGATATATTCTTTCCATTTGCTTCTGCTTCTTGTAAATGATCGGTCAATTCTTCGACAATCTCTTTGATTTCTTTTTCCTTTTTTCCTGTTGTTAATAAATATAGATATAAATTTTCCACAAAAGCTTCTGCTTCTTTCGATAATTTCACTTACTTCTCCTCCCTTATATCTTTTAATAACCAATGTACACTTGTTGCCAGTTCTGTCCACGTATCAGCAAATTCATCTAGGACTTTAGTTCCTTTATCCGCAAGAGAATAATATTTGCGCTTTGGACCAGATGGAGATGCTTTTGTTTCTACTGTAACAAGCTCTTCCTTTTTCATTCGTAAAAGTACAGGATAAATACTTCCTTCACTAATCATGGTAAATCCATAAGCTTCTAATTTTTCAATCATTTCATAACCATAAATCTCTCCTTTGGATATAATTGCAAGTAAACATCCTTCCAAAACTCCCTTTAACATCTGACTTTTTGACATGGACATATATCCTTTCTATTCAGACTATATTGTATAGCAAGATAGACGCTATATTGTATAGCAACATTCTATCTTTAAACTTATCTTACCATATGGTATTTTGCATTGCAAGATACTTGTAGAAAATTAGGCTCATCTTTTTCCAATTAGCTTTCATAGTGGACTTCCACTCCCTCATACAGTAAGGAGAAGGAGGTGGAGTAGTGAAAAAAGTTATTAAAATCTTGTTTTTACCCTTTCTGTTTTTAATTACAGCTTGTTCAACGGATCCAGTTCGAGAGGATTTACTTGAATATGTAAATGAAGATATGAAAACAGCGTTTGAATTAGAAGTAAAGGCTGTTTCTGCATACGATTCTGTTTCGGGTATTAATTATACGGATGATTGGACCATGTATGATACAATCCAAACTACGGTTATACCCAATTATAATGAATTTATTAAAGAGTTGAATTCAGTACAAGTGGAAACAGAGGAATTAAGAGAAATTCATGAAATATATATTGAAGGTGCTGACACACAATACAATGCATTTGTGAAAATACTTACAGCGCTAGAAACACAGGATATCGCGCTAATAGAAGAGGCAAATGCTATGCTGGAGGAAGCTCGTAAACTGATTCGACAATATATGAATGAATTAGATAAACTTGCGAAAGAGCATGAAGTGGAATGGGATGATAATACAGTGAGTGAATCACTTTAATCCGTTATAAGAAAAAATCCGAGAGGTAAAAACAAAGTTTTTACCTCTCGGACAATTGTGTTATTCGGGTTTAGTTCCTTTATTCAATTGGTTATAGAAAAAAATTCCACTTAATAGTAAAAGTACTCCGAAGCTAAATGTTTTAATATCTGCAGTTCCTGCAATAATTACCCATATAGAATATATCGTTGCAATGATACCAATAACAAAGTCTACTCTTCTCGATTTCATGGAAGTATACGTTTCTCCTGACATAACTAATTTTAATTGGAAAATAGACGAAATTAAATAAGGAACAAGATAGCTTAATGTCGCAATATAAATGATAAAGTCAAATGCCTGCGAAATACTCTTTGAAACGGTGGAGAAAATAAACAATTGCCCTAAAATATTGGTCACGACTAAAGAAAAGGTTGGAATACCCTTTTTATTTTCCTTTAAGAAAGCAGGAATAAAAATTCCTTGTTTAGCAGCAGCATAAGGTACTTCTGCGCTTAACATAATCCATCCGATCGTAGAGCCAAATAAGCTGATTAACCCGATAGCTGCTAGTACTTTACCGGCAATTGGTCCCAGTACAGTTTCGATCGCATCGATTAAAGGTTTCTGCGAAGCAATTAGTTCATTTTGGGAAAGAATTCCCATAACAAGTGTGCTTATACCAATATAGATTGCTAATGCAATTAATAGTCCAATAATGGTTGCTTTTTTAACATCTGACTGTTTTTTTGCGCGAGAGGCAAAAACGACGGCCGACTCTACCCCGATAAATGCCCATAATGTGGTGATAGCTGCACTGTTGATTTGTCCGAACAGACCAACCGAATGACCTGATGCATTTACTTTAGGTTCAGCAAATGGAAGGATATTGCTTGTTTCAAATGCAAATAAAGCAATAATAATAAATAGCATAAAACCGATTACTTTTGCTGAAGTAGCGAGTATATTTAATTTTCCTGCATTCTCTAGACCGTTTAAAATGATCCAATGGGTTCCCCATAATAAAATGGTACAAACAAGAAAGGTTAACGCATTTCCCACATAAAGGGTAAAAGAGCCAATATTTATTAATGCTGCTTCACTTGTTAGAATAGGGAAAAAAGTGGATAAATAGCCTGCAAAAGTAGTGATAATGGCAACATTACCCGCTAAATTTCCAATCCAATATCCCCATGTTGACATAAAACCAGATAAAGTAGATTTTTTGGACCCTCGTTTAAATAACTCTTTCGCATAAATTTGTGGACCACCTGTTAATTTTGGTTTGCGTATAGCTAAATTTCCAAATACTAAGGCTGTAACTAACACACCAAATCCGGTTAATAACCATGCAAGAATAACCCCAGCTGGACTTGCGACTTCCGCTAATGAGCGTGGCAGCATAAATATTCCCGAGCCAACCATATTTCCAACGACTAAGGATATTAATATCCCCAATCCTAATTTTCCTTTTGTGTTCATATTTGTCTCCTTTATGATGTATTTTGCTCATGCTAGGACATAGGAGATTTACTTGAAGCCTTATATCTGTATACAATCAATTGTATTTTTATTATTTCTAAGGCATAAAAAAAACACACCTTTAAATGGTGTGAAACGCTAAAACACCATCAGATAAACAGGATAGTTCATCATAGTAAGATCCTATGACAGTTCTGCACCTATTCGTATGCAGACCCAGCTACTATTATCAGAGAATAATAGTGCTTCGGCGATATTTCCTTTCAAAAGCAATCAATAAGCTCTCTGGCTTTCCCTCTTTTTACTAATAAAAATCGCGACCTCTACCTCATCTCGAGCTGATAAGGATTTTGTTATGAAATTACATGTACTAGGTTACGGGATCTGACCATCAATGTCAATGGATATATAAATAGAGGGAAATGTCGCTAAATTCACAATTATAGATTCTTTTATCGTTTATTCGTTTTAAGAACTTTCTAAAAAGCACTGTCAATTGCTTTATTATGTTTTTCCCAATTTTAAATTTTTCTAAACAAATAAGCTCTGCTTTAAAACAGAGCTTAAGTTTACTGTGAAATCGATGGAGTTCAATTGTTTAATGAATCGTGAAAGTATCCTCATATGTCTCTCCCTCTTTCTGCCATTTTACAGCCATTTTATAAATATGCCCTCTTTTCGGACTATTTCCTAAATAAAATTCTGTAGCAAAAGGATGCAGAGTAGTGACTGACCCATCTATGTCTGTTCCTTCCACAAAGGAATCAGTTTGTGCTAATATCTCATCGTTGTCTGTAAATGTTAATTCTTTTACTTCCACTTTTTGTTTATCTAATTGTTTTAATTTACCCTGCCAGCCTGTAGGCTCACTTAGATCTAAATTTTTCTTATAGGTATACTTCCACATGCCATTGTCTGACTTAACAGAAATGGACAGAGTTGAAGCATATGCATAGAAACTTGAAAAAATAACTATAAATAAGACTAAGCCGGTGATTAGAAACTTCTTCTTCAAAAAAATTCTCTCCTTTTCAAGCGGTAAAGCAATTCTCTACTTTGAATTTAGCACCTCACTACTCCTAATTCGAACTATTAATTTACAAATATTTGTCTGCGTGAACACATAAATACATTGTATCACCAGTTTTTCATAAATGAACATAGAATAGGGATATCTTACAATCTCAAATTGAACTTTTTCAGTGTCTTCCCTGTAGCAAAGTAGTCATACTTGTCCTTGTCATAGTGAACAGTTGTCGCAAAAAGGAATAAAAAAAGACCATAGGCGAAGACCTTGAATTGTAAGGTGTTTGTCTATGGTCTGGTACTTTATTTTGGTACAGAGCTTGCATCTTTATATTTATAAAGTTGTTATAATTGGTTTATCTTTTGTAATAATTACAGTGTGCTCATACTGGGCAACATAGCTTTTATCTTTAGTAGTAAATGTCCAGCCATCATTTCCTTCATCTACTTCCTCTGAACCGGTTGATATAAATGGTTCAAAAGCGATTACCATTCCATCTCGAAGCAGTTCTGTATCCCATGAATCAAAATAATTTAGAATATGATCTGGTTTCTCGTGAAGAGATGTTCCAATTCCATGTCCTGTCAGGTTTTTAATTACCGTAAATCCGTTCTTTTTTGCTGTGTTGTATACAAACTTTCCAATACGATTCTTCTTCGCTCCTGGTTTGAAGCATTTAAGCCCTTCTTCAAAAGCTTCTTGTGCTACTTCACAGAGTTTAATAAGCTTAGGATCGCCATTTCCTACTACAATCGATTTTCCAGTATCAGCGAAATATCCATTTTTGCTTGCAGAAACGTCAATATTAACTAAATCTCCTTCTTGAATGACACGATCACCTGGGATTCCGTGAGCGACCTCTTCATTTACAGATATACAAGTATATCCTGGGAAATCGTACATTTCTTGAGGGGCAGAAACCGCACCATGTTCGGTAAATAACTTTCCAGCCAGATTATCTAATTCTTTTGTCGTCACTCCCGGTACTGTATTTTTTATTAATTCCTCTCTGATAATGCTTACGATTTTCCCGATTTCTTTTAAACCGTTAATGTCTTGTTCACTTTTTACTATCATGTAAATTCTCCTTGTTTATATCAGTTCTCGAATCTTTTTCGCGTATACTATTATATGCTAAATAAAGCACTAAGTAAAAGAAATTCCATTATTATCGCCAAATAAAAAAGAAGAACAGAGAGATGGCTTATTCTTTTTTTAACGTTCTCAATTATGTTGGTTTAAATATTTAGTGAAGTTATTTTGCTAATAAAGTGTTGTTATCCATTGGTTATAAATAAGTTTTCATTTTTCTAATTAAAATCACATATCATCTATTTTTTTTACATAGCATGTACAAGAAAGGATGTGGGAGAAACGAATGTTCAGTATGACCATCTTACTTAGCTATATCTTATTAGGATTAACATTAGCTGCTCCGATTGGTCCAGTAAATTCCGCTAGAATTGATAAAGGAATTAAAAATGGCTTTTGGCATGCTTGGATTGTTGGTTTTGGATCCATGCTTGCAGATGGTATTTTTATGATAATGGTATACATAGGAATGGTTCATTTTCTTGAAATAGAAATCATTCAAATATTTCTTTGGCTATTTGGGGGCTTTATTTTGATTTATACGGGGATGGAAAGTATTGTAGGTGCCCAGCATCTTAAATTGGATTCCCTTCGAGGAAAAGATTCTTTGTTTAAATGTTTTTTAACAGGTTTTATCATGTCTATAACAAGTCCATTATCCATTTTATTTTGGTTAGGCATATATGGCTCGATATTAGCAAAAACGGCCCAAGAAAATGGGACTAGTTCTTTATTGATATATAGCAGTATGATTTTTCTTGGTCTTACTTTATGGGATTTGATTGTAGCTGCTTTAACAAACGGCTTTAGACGTTTTCTTACACTTAGAACTTTAAGAGGCATTTCCATTATTTCTGGTGCTTCCTTAGTTATATTTGGCGTGTACTTTGGTTATCAAGGAATGATGAAATTATTCTTTTCCTCATAAAAAGTGTGGGGATGTTGTTTTTCGCAATATCCCCACACTTTTTTAATCAGCCAATCCCCATACGGAAACACTCTTCGCATTAACAGGAAATTCGCCGTATCCATCTTCATCAATTGTCACGCGATCTTTTCTTGTATTTGTAAAATCGATCCATTCTTCACCACTTCGTGATTCACCAACAAACATTTTTTTGTTTCCATCATCCTTATTGGATATAACAACAGCACATCCGGATTTTTCCATTTCAGCTTCTCCATGGCGAACCCAACCAATTATATTTGGATTATCAAAATAGTCATCCTGTTTGCCGTAAGCCTTTTTCTTGCGAACATATAATAAGGGGTCGATGGCTGCCTTTTTTCCATCTATTGGCTCGTCCCCGCTAATTCCAAAATAATCTCCATAAAATATGGTTGGGTAGCCGTCTTTTCGAAGTAAAATAAGGCTGTAGGCAATTTGCTTAAACCAATCTTCTACCCATGATTCTAATGATTCATTTGGCTGTGTATCATGATTATCAACAAATGTTACACAATTAAGAGGATTTTCTTTTACTAACGTTCCCTCGAAAATCGTTGTTAAATCAAAGTTACTTCCTTCCATGGAGGCAGTATGCAATTTATAGTGTAGTGGGACATCAAATAAATCGATTTTGTAATCCATTTGCTCTAAAAATTCCTGACATTCTTGCAGATCAGCTTTCCAAAATTCACCTACGAAATAAAAATCGTCTTTTTCTTTCAGCAAGGAAGTGGCGAATTTTTTTATAAAATCGTGGTTTATATGTTTAATGGCATCTAATCGATAGCCATCACAATTTAGTGTTTCGTAAAGCCATTTTCCCCATGAAATCATTTCATTTTGGACTAGCTCATTATTATAGTCAATGTTTGCAAACATTAAATAGTCATAATTTCCAAATTCATCATCGACGTTTGAATTCCACATTTTATTATCGCCTACAATGCGGAATACCCCTTCTTTTTTTGTCTTATTATCATAATCGGTTCCGTTAAAATGCTGGAAGTTCCACTTAAAGGATGAATAAGTATCTCCTCTTCCTGGAAAAGTGAATTTTGTCCATGCTTCGATATCATGTGGTTCTGATATCTCTTCTTCTCTATTTTCAGGATTTACTTCAATTGCTTTAAATGTTTCTTTCTCATCTGCTGCTGCTTTGTGATTCATTACCACATCCACATAGACTTGAATTCCGACATTATGACATGCCTCAATAGCTTCCAGTAATTCCTTTTTCGTTCCATATTTTGTACGAATACTGCCCTTTTGATCAAATTCCCCTAAATCATATACATCGTAAACGCCATATCCATTGTCTTCATTGGAGGCAGCTTTCGTCACAGGTGGAATCCAAATGGAATCAATACCAGCTTCTTTTAATTCTCCAGCTTTTTCTTTCAATCGGTTCCAATGTTGACCATCGGCGTCTAAATGCCACTCGAAAAATTGCATCAATGTCTGATTTTCCATCTATCATTTCTCCTACTCCGTATAATTTGTAGCTTTTCTCACAATGAAAATTATTGAGAAGCTTTCATATGAAGTAATACTACCCAAAAATACTATATTTCAAGCCTACTTGAAATATAGTATTTAAAGAAAAGTAATTTTATTTAATGGATAGGAAGACATTTCTTATTATTAATAATGAAATTGACTGATTAGATTTTTTAAATGATCAGCTGTTTCAGCAAGTGTAATGGCAGAAGCAGATACTTCCTCAAAGGATGCGAGCTGCTCTTCAGAAGCTGCTGAAATTTCTTCTGATAATTCAGCATTTTGTTTGCTAAATAAAAGTAATGTATCAAAGGTTTCAGAAAGCAATTTAATGTGTTGATACACCTCTTCAGAAGAGATAGTTACTCGATTAATAATCGGCGTCGTTTCATTCATACTAGTGGAAATAGAGTGAAATGCTGATTTGACCGAAGACATAATGGATAGTCCCCCATCTACTTGCTGATGAACACTTTTCATTCGATCTACTGTTGAATGTGTATCCGTTTGAATCCCTTTTATTAGGTGCTCAATTTCTGTGGCAGAGTGTTGCGTAGTTTCCGCTAATGTTCTAATCTCCTCTGCTACTACCGAAAAACCTTTTCCGCTTTCCCCTGCTCTTGCTGCTTCTATTGCAGCATTAAGAGCCAATAAATTCGTTTGGTTTGCAATGGAACTTATCAATTGAATAATTGATTCCACTTCTTTTGAACGCTTATTCAGATCATCAATTTGTTTATCAGACTTATTGACTGATTCCACAATTAGCTGCATTTGTTCTTCTGCTTGATAGATGGCGCGTTCTCCTTCTTTCGCTTTTTCAACTGTCATTGTGCTTAAATTGGACATGGACAACGAGTTTTCTCTAATAAATCCCGTTCTCTCGGTGATCTCTTTCAGCTTAGTAGAATTTGCTTCTATCTGTTGTTTTTGATAATCAGCTTTAGATGCTATTTCTTGGGTAACAGACACTAAATCTTCAACAACCTTCGTTGATGAAGTAGAGCTGATGGTAAGATTCTCACTAGAGGCAGCAACTTGGCTGATACTTTTTTCCATATAGATAATAATGTGCCTTAAACTATCTTGCATTTTCTGAAAGGAAGAAGTTAAATGACCAATTTCGTCTTTCCTTTTAACAATTAGTTTTTGTGTTAAATCACCTTTCCCAACTAGTCCTGCTTTTTCTTTTAATTGATTTAGTGGCTTAAGGATAGATTGGGTATTGAAATAAATAAGAATGGAACCAATGAAAACAAAAAGAATGATGGCCCAAAATGATGCTTTTAAGATTGGAGATGAAGCCTCTGATACTTCTTTTGCATACATGGACCCTGCTATTTTCCAGCCTGTAAGCTTATTGGTGAGATAAGTAAGTTTTTTTTCTTTGTTATCCAAACTATATGTAAAAGTCCCGTATTCTTTCCTATTCATCTGCTCGATATAGTTTTCTGTACCGATTTCTCCAATTTTTTCGATAGGATGTGCCATATAAGCATTATTTTCATCAATAAGGAAAGCATATCCTTTTTTACCTATTGTGACATTGCTCACAATAGATTGTATGGCACTAAGTTTAATCTTTAAACCAATTACTTTATCGCTATCTTTGGTGCTTCCAGCAATCGTAACAACCATTTCATTTGTACTTGCAGATATGTATGGATCAGAAATATAAATTTCTTCAGGGCTCTCTTCTGCTTTAATAAACCATTCACTTGCGGTTGGATCGTAATTATCTGCCATTTGCCTATCTGGCTTTTGTATATATTGTCCTTGCTTTGTAGCATAAAATATGCTGTCAATGTCATCATAAAAATAATAATAGTCTTCTAGTGTAGCAAGTATTTGCTCGTTTGATACAGGTTTACTTTCTTCTCCCCAATCTTTTCGAAGTTTATCCACTTGCTTTATTTTAGTGGATAATTCGCTGTTGATATTTTCGTCTAACCGTTTAACTTGCTGGGAAGCATTGTCCATTATTTCTTCCTCTAGCTGATTTTTGGAATTGAAGTAGGAAAAGCTCCCAATAAAGATAGTTGGAATAAATAATAGAACAAAAAAGCTTGCATAAAGTTTCTTTTTAATCGTCATGCTGTAATGAAATCGCTTTAGTATTTTTCTCATTTTGATTAATAGCTCCTTTACTATTGAGAATAGGACCTACTTATTATAAATGAATCTTTTTCTTCTATATCGAAAGAAGGATAAATGTCATAAAAATGCCTTAATTTAACAAAAAAAAACCTTACATTCAAATTTGGTTATCATTTGAATGTAAGGGAAAAGTACTAGTTTTTATTTTTTATAAATTCGGCTTTTATTTCTGCGAGTAATTCTTTATTCGTAAGAATTTCTAAACCTGTAAGAGCCATTGATTTTGCACCTAAAATCATGGCATCTCTACCTTGATCAGACATAGCAGCTTCTCTAAATTCATGAGTATGACAAGCGTATGCCTCATTACAGATTTTTACATAGGGATGAATAGATGGAACTACTTGGCTGACATTGCCCATATCAAGGGATCCTGAACCATCCCGCTGCTCCTGTATTTCAGATGCATCTACGCCTAAATCAACAAGCTGTTTTGTAAATAAATCAGATAAAGTTTGGTTGGTAATCATATCATCATAGGAGAATTCATAGAAACTAGATTTAACTGTAGCACCTGTTTGCAGGGCAGCTCCCTCTGCACATTGTTTTACTTTTTCTACTAATTTATTAACTTCTTCTCTTTTTCCTGCTCGGACATAAAACTGTGCAACAGCATAGTCAGGGACAATATTTGCCGCTTTTCCACCTTCTGTGATTACTCCATGGATACGCGCATCTGACTTTATATGCTGTCTTAGAGCATTGATACTATTAAAGGTCTGTAATACAGCATCTAGTGCATTAATGCCTAAATGCGGGCTTGCTGCAGCATGAGCAGCTTTGCCGAAAAATTCAAATTGGATAGCGTCCATTGCAAGTGAATCGCCGCTCGTCATATAATTATCTAATGGATGGACCATCATTGCCACATCTAGCTCCTCAAAAATTCCTGCTTCTGCCATTGTTACTTTCCCGCCTTTTGTTTCCTCAGCAGGCGTACCGTAAACAATCACTTTTCCTCCTGTTTCGCTTAAAACTTTACTAAGACCAATTCCAGCAGCAATTCCCATAGTCCCGATTAAATTATGTCCACATGCATGACCAAGCTCAGGAAGTGCATCATATTCTGCCATATAGCCGATAACGGGACCATCATTGCCGCTGTCAAAGGTTGCTTTAAAGGCAGTAGGTAAATCACAGATCCCTATTTCAACGTTAAAACCATGCTGTTTTAAGGTATCAGTTAAAATTTCACAAGCTTTAAATTCTTCATGGCCTAACTCAGGATTTTCTCCAATATAAATACTTATATCTTTAAATTTTGCTTCGTTTTCATTAATTGTATCTAGGATGATTTGTTTCATCATTTTCGCACCTTTCTATCTTTCTACAATAATAGTTTACCAATTTTTTATAAAAAAGCTAGAAAAATATGTTTAAAAATAATATCGTTAGTATATTTATACATTAGATTTATAAATATCTTACGATAAATGAAGAAACTGGCTTCGCTTTATTTAAAAGTTGTCGCCAGTTTTGTAATAGATCACTTTATATTTTTCCCATAAAAAATTTCATTCATTTCCTGTGTGAGTTTTGCTGTTATCATCATACGATCATCTTCAGTCAGTTCTTCTTCTTTACAGGCAAATAAATAATTATTTAAATGGAATTGTTTTAACTTGCATTTTGTATGAAATATATTTTCTTGATAGATATTAGCATCAATCATATCAAATTGTGATTTTGCTTCTTCGGGAATATAGTTTTGAATGGAATTGATATCATGATCGATAAATAGTTTATGCCCAAGTATATCACGGGTAAATCCCCTTACACGATAATCTATAATCATTATATCTGTATCAAAAGAGTGGATTAAATAGTTTAGTGCTTTTAATGGCGAAATTTCTCCACACGTCGAAACATCAATATCGGCACGAAATGTACTGATTCCTTCATCTGGATGATATTCAGGATATGTATGGACCGTTATATGGCTTTTGTCGAGATGCATAACAACGGAGCCTGGAAGTGGTCCAGGTGATTCCTTAAATACTTCTTTTGAAGTATCAGCAACTGGTCCCTCAGATACGAGCAGTGTTACACTTGCTCCTTGTGGTTCATAGTCTTGCTTTGCAATATTTAGAACATGTGCGTCAATAATATCGGAAACATTTTTCAAGATTTTTGTCAGCCGCTCAGCGTTATACTGCTCATCGATATATTGAAGATAAGCTTCTCTCTCGCTTTTTGTTCGAGTATAACAGATATCATACATATTAAAGCTCAATGACTTAGTTAAATTGTTAAAACCATGTAATTCTATACGCTGCTGAGGTGTTAAACTCATGTTTATCCCCCTTTTAAACAATTGGTACAGTTATGTTACCCGAACAGATTGGGGAATAACCAAAAAATCACTAATCCTCATTTTTAATAGAAAAGATTAGTGATAAGCTTTATTATTAGAACATACTTAAATCATATTTTTTTGCAAGAATTTCTAATAGTTTTAAGCCCGCAACACTATTGCCTTTGTCATCTAGTGCGGGACCAGAAATGCCAATTCCAAAGCGAGAAGGTACTGCGCCTAAAATTCCGCCGGAAACACCACTTTTTGCAGGGATTCCGACCCGAACAGCGAATTCTCCAGATGCATTATACATGCCGCATGTAACCATAAATGTTTTGCAAATACGAGCTACATGTGCTGGCATTAACTGTTTGTTTGTGACAGGTTCCTTACCATCTAAAGCAAATACGATCCCGATTCGTGCTAAATCTAAACAATTTACTTCGATTGAACATTGCTTTGTATATAAATCCAATAATTCTTCCACATCTTCATTAATGATGCCATGTTGTTTCATAAAGAAACAAAGTGCTCTATTCAAATGCGATGTATCAAATTCTGATTTAGCCACCTCTGCTGAATAACCTATATCACTATTTCCTGATAAGAGCTTAACAAATTCAATGATCTTCTGGAATCGTTCATCGACTGTGTTCCCTTCAATCATATGAGTAACAGCAAGAGCGCCTGCGTTTATCATCGGATTTAATGGCTTCGATGGGTTACTCATTTCTAGTTTTACAATAGAATTAAATGGATCGCCAGTAGGCTCATAGCCAACTTTACTAAAAACATACTCTTCTCCTGATTCAATTAGTGCTAATGCTAAAGTAATGACTTTTGAAATGCTTTGTAAAGTAATTTTCTCATGAATGCAGCCTGCTGAATAACATGTACCATCAGAGTGATAAATAGCTACAGATAAATCATCTGGGTTTGCTTTGCTAAGTGCTGGGATATAATCAGCAACTTTCCCATTATGTGTATATTGTTTTGCTTCTAACAAGATACTTTCTAATTCTTCATTAGATTGACAAGGCATTTTTTCACCAACTTTACGAAAAATTTTTGCATCCCTTTTTATAAAATATAAAAAAGAATTTCTTTATGATAATAGTATATCCTTAGAAACAAAAAATGAAAAAGATTTCTCGTTTATAAATAGTACTTTTCTAACTCAGATGAGGTCAATGGTTTGCTAAAGTAATAACCTTGTACGATATCGCATTGATGTTTAATGAGAAAATCGATTTGATTTTCTGTCTCTACTCCTTCTGCAATGACAAAAAAATTCATATTATGTCCCATATCAATAATGACTTTAGCTAAAGAGCCTTTGTGGATAGGATGGCAAATATCATCGATAAAAGTTTTATCAATTTTAATGGTATCAATAGGCAGTGATGTTAAATAACTTAACGAAGAATAGCCTTTGCCAAAATCATCAATCGATATTTGAAAGCCAAGGTTTTTAATATTAGCTAATTCGATTTGGGCTAATTCAATATTTTGCATAATGCTTTCCGTTATCTCTAACTCGAATTTTTCTGGATTTATTTCTAATCTTGTTATTTCTTTTTGTAGAAAAGGTATGAAATCAGTGTATTGAATTTGACGAGCCGAAATATTGATAGCAAGTTTTAAATCTTTTTTTCCTTCTCTTTCCCATTTCTTTTTCTGCGCAAATGCCTCCGTTATGACCCATTCTCCAATCGATAGTATTAGATTAGATTCCTCAGCAATTGGGATAAATTCATCTGGAGACAAATAGCCGTATACCGGGTGTTTCCAACGTAGCAGAGCTTCGACACCAAATATGCTGCCAGTATAGATATTGATTTGCGGCTGATAGTACAACTCTAGTTCTTTATTGCTAATAGCTCTTCTTAGTGCCATCTCCAATTCCATTTTTCGCGCTCCTTTTTCTGCAATGGAAGCGGAGTAAAATTGAAAATTATTTTTTCCCTGGTCTTTGGCAACATACATCGCTGTATCGGCATTTTTTATTAATGATTCTTGATCTTTTCCGTCTAATGGATACATACTGATACCGATACTTGGTGTCACGAAAAATTCGTCATCTTTCACTACAATAGGATAAGAAAAGTGGTTTATTATTTTTTGGGCAGTCTCAGCTGTTTCTAATTTTGTTTTATTCTCTAATAGAATTAAAAATTCATCTCCCCCCAGGCGAGCAACAAAATCATTTTTTTCGATAGCTGATTGCAAAATAGTAGATACTTCTTGTAAAATGATATCTCCTATCCCATGTCCTTTCGTATCATTTATTCGTTTAAATTGATCCAAGTCTAAAAACAATATAGACATTCTTTCCACTTCTTGGTTATAGAGTCGATCATTTAAATGATGCATACAACTGTTTCGATTTGGTAATTTTGTTAGCGTATCTGTGAAAGCTAGTTCTTTAATTTTTAATTCCGCCTGTTTCCGGGATGTAATATCTCTTCCAACAACCAAAACAGCTTCTTGTCCGCCAAAAAGAATTGGCATGCAATTGATTTCCAAAAATACGTTTTTCGTTAATTCTTTCGTCAATTCAATTTCCATCTCAACGACATTTTGGTTTAACTTTTTGCTTTTCTTATATTGTTGCACAATATTTTGATAAGTATCTGCAAAAAGTAAATCGCTTATGGCTAGTCCCTGTAAAGAACTATAGTCTTTACCTAACATTTTGGTGCCAGCCTTATTTATATATTGAAACTTGTAATCAACTACTACTGCAATAATATCTGGTGAAATATCGACCAGTTTACTGAATTTATCTTCGTTTTCTTTGCTATCCGTTATATCAATTAACACGCTTGTAAACTCGGTCATTTCCCCAGTTGTTTTATCAAATACAGCGATTCCTCTATCTTTTATCCAGCGGATTTTTCCATCTGGTTTAATAATACGATAAGTGCTGACAACGACATCTTGATGGGTTAAAAGCTCTGCTCGTTCCGCCAAAACTTCTTGATCAGCTGGGTGGATTACATCTTTCCACAAATTGTAATTTTTATAAAATGCCTCTGCTGAATAACCATAAATAGCTTCAATTCCAGCTGTTACCATTAATTTATTTGTTTTCAAATCATGAAACCAAATCGCAATGTCCAGTGTGTCAAAAATAGACTGTAATTTTTTATTGCTTTGAGCAAATTCGCCAAGTACATAGGTGAACTTTTTTATTAATTGATAAAAAACATATAGTAAGCCACTAGTAATAATTAATTGCAGTAGAATAAAAAGCTCTTTATTTATAGAAGCAGCAAAGATATTTAAAATTACAGATAAAAGTACAAAAAAACAAATGGCTACCATCCATTTTGTTTCACTGTGTTTATAATCCATAGAAGAACTCCTTACGTTTATTTATGTCAAGAAAATTTTTATTAAAATTATTACTAGGTAATATAACAAAAATACTTCTCCCTTACTATCCATAATTCCATAAAGTTAAACTATTGACAATAAGTTTTTAAGTATACGTATACATAGAATACACTTATTAGGATTCGTTTATAATTTTTATTTGAGAAATCTATTTATTGGGGGAAGATAGTGTGGATATATGCAAAATGGGAATGGACATGGGAATAAGAACAAATCTAAATCTTTTTATAGTCACTTCCATTTTTAAAATATAAGTCAGATGGAAAATCAATTTTCAAATGAATAAAAAACCCAAACAATCATACGAAATAACACAGCAAGATTCGTAGATTATTTGGGTATAGCTTTGACAGGAAAATTAGTTTAAACCATTCTATCTTAATTTAGATTCGGTGCTTCCACATGAACGCGGGGCGTATTCCAGGTGTCAAACCATTTTTTGGTTGCAGCTATAATTATGATAACCCCTAATATTAGCATGATGATTGATAGTACGGCATTAAGCACATTATAACCTGACGCTTCTGGGTTTAAATAAACGTTTTTAACCATCCACACCCCAGCATAATTTACTGTTACAAATAAATATGCCATCGGTATAAGACAAGTCAGCATATATCTACGTTTATCAGCCACTTTTAAAATAACGGTTGCTCCAACAATCAGCCCGATCGTTGCCATGAGCTGATTTGAGACACCGAATAGTGCCCATACCGAGCTAATATCTCCTGAAAATAAGAGATATCCCCACATTAAACATGCTAATGCACTTGCGAAAATAGAACCAGGCAGCCAATCCACTCTTTTTAGTGGTTTGTAGAACTCACCAAGAAAATCTTGAATTAAATAGCGTGCAGTTCTCGTCCCTGCATCAATGGCTGTTAATATAAAGACCGCTTCAAACATAATCACAAATTGGAAGAAATAAGATGCTAGATGGGAGAACCAAGAAATTTCTGTGAAAATATAAGACATTCCAACTGCTAAGGTAACTGCCCCTCCCGTTCTTCCTTCTAAATCAATGCCGATTTCACGACTTAATTCTGGTAAGTTTGATACACTCATGCCAAGTGTTCGAAATACTTCTTGGCTAGAATTGATCGCGAAATAATCTCCGGGATGAAGAGCAGTTGCAGCAATAAGTGCCATAATCCCTACTAAACATTCGACGAGCATCGCACCAAAACCAACTACTTTAATATCAGTCCACTTATCAAGCATCTTTGGTGTTGTGCCAGAGCCGACAAAGGCATGAAATCCGGAAATAGCACCACATGCAATCGTAATGGAAATAAACGGCCATACTGGTCCTGCGATAACTGGTCCCCCTCCATTTACAAATTCCGTAAATGCAGGAAATTCAATAGCAGGGTTAATAATAAATACACCAATAATAAGGGCGATAAATACACCGATTTTCATAAAGCTACTTAAATAATCTCGCGGTGCCAATAACAGCCATACAGGTAGAGCAGCTGCAAAGAATGCATAAATAGGAAGAATAATAGCTAATGTTTTTGTATCAAGAGTTAACCAATCTCCCATTACGGTGTCTTGGATCATCGGTCCTACAAATACACCTATCATTAACAGAATAAATCCAATGGTTGTGCATAGTTTGAGATTACCTGTTTTTTTATAAAATATGCCTACACCCATTGCAATTGGGATAGTAATTCCTACCGAGAATGTCCCCCATGGATTTCTTTCTAAAGCATGTAGAACTACCATCGATAAACCAGCCATGGTAATGGTGATAATAAATAACATAGCAAGTCCTGTGCAAAAACCTGCAACGGGGCCAAGTTCTTCCTTTGCTACTTCAGATAATGATTTTCCTTTTTTTCTCATACTCGCAAATAATACGACCGCATCATGTACAGCCCCTCCGATAACAGCCCCAATCAACAGCCAAATCAATCCAGGCAAATAACCAAACTGTGCAGCAAGAATAGGTCCTACAAGGGGACCAGCTGCCGCTATTGCTGCGAAATGGTGTCCAAAGGTCACCCATTTATTGGTCGGTACATAGTCTTTTCCGTCATTAAGTTCATGTGCTGGAGTTTTTTCTTTATCGTTAAGCTTTAATACTTTTACTGCCATAAAAGTCCCATATAACCGATAAGCAATCATTAAAATACAAGCAGATGCAATAACGATTGTAACCGCATTCATTTTATCTACCTCCTTTAATGGTTTTATTATAAAAAATGAAAAGGATAAAAAAGCGTTTTCAAGGTAAAATGCATAGAAAACTAGCTGAAATGCAAAAATGACTGGATAAAATACAATATCCAGTCTGTATATATAACAATTAAAATTACTTAAAATCCGAATAATTGTTTAATCTCTTTTGTATAGTTTCTACTTAAAGGCACTTTTTCGCCATTATTCATGCATAGTAAATACGTAGAATTAAACCATGGTTCGATTTCACAAATTTTTTCTTTATTAACTAAAAAAGACCGATGTACTTTCATAATGGGACTATTTACTAACTTTTGCTCTAATTGCGTTAATGTAAAAGTAATGACCAATTCCTCTTCTTCTGTAATTAGCAATGTTTTGCCATTTTGTGCACTTATATAGACGATTTTATCTAAATCAATAATCTTTATTTTGTCATTGGCTGTGACGGCTAACTTATTACTTTGAAGAGACGATTTGCTTGGCGCTTTTCCGTGTGTTTCTTCTTTAGTTTCGCTCCGCTGATTCTGGATCTTTAAAATCGTTTGATTAATTCGTTCTTCTTCAAACGGTTTTAATATATAATCGACAGCATTTACGTCAAAAGCTTGAAGTGCATATTCATCATATGCAGTTGCAAAGACAATTTCAGGGCGATTTGCGGTATGCTTTAACTGTTCCGCTAAATTCATTCCATTATCTTCCCCAAGTTGAATATCTAAGAAAATAACGTCTATTTTTTGATTATCAATTATGTATAGAGCTGTTTCCAAATCATCACATTCGGCCACTATCTCTATTTTGCTGCTTCTTTTCAAGAGATATTTTAATTCATCTCTTGCTAATGGTTCGTCTTCGACAATTAATGCTTTAATCATCTACTTCCCTCCATATGCTTGGTTCCTTAGAAGGCAATGTAATCATCACCTTTGTTCCTCTATTCCATTCACTTTCAATGGTGAATTTGCCTTTCTCCGCATATAACTTTTTCACTCGTTCCTGAATATTCCAAAGTGCCGTACCTGTTCCTGTACTGGAGGATATATTTTTTTGCCCAATCATGTATAGAGTGTCCTCACTCATGCCTTTCCCATCGTCTTCTGTAATTAATACCATCCTATCTTTCTCTCTATATGCACATATCGTGATGGTCCCAACTGTACCCTTGGAAAAACCGTGACGAATGGAGTTTTCTACTAGAGGTTGTAATGTAAACGGCGGAATAAGGACTTTTTTTAATTCCGGCTCTATGGACTCTTTTATAATAAACTTATTGGGAAATCTCGCTTCTTCTAATGCTAAAAAGGCATGAACATGCTCTAATTCTTGACTTAAAGGGATCAGCATATTTTTAGCCCCTTGTATGTTGCTGCGGAAATAAGTAGATAATCTTTGGATCATCTGCCGCGCTTTTTCTCCATCTGTACGAATTAGCGCAGATATGGTGTTCATACTGTTAAAAAGAAAATGAGGATGAACTTGTGCTTGCAATGCTTTAATTTCTGCATCCTTCCATAATTTTTGTTGTAATTCTGCTTCTGCTAATTCAAGCTGTAAAGAAAATAACTTGCTTAACCCTTCTGCCAAAGTATATTCTACTAATTGAATATTTTTGGGATTGGCAAAATATAATTTAAGAGTGCCGACAGTTTTATTATTTGCTTTCAATGGTAACAAAATGGCAGCGTGCAACGGACATGCTTGATTGCTGCATTGAATCTCATCTTTCTTTTTCGCTATAAGAATATTTCCTTCCCTTAACACTTTTTCTGTTAGTTTGGTAGAAGTTTTCTCTAATGGGATATGATGATCTCCGCCGAGCCCCTCATGTGCCAAAACAATGGATCGATTCGTTATGGATACTGCATCAGCATTAGTAGCTTTTAGCATAATTTTAGCAACTTGCTTGCTAGATTCAGGATTTAGTCCTTGACGAAAGTAAGCAAGCGTAGATTGAGCAATATTTAAAGCAATATTCGTTTGTGCTGCTTTCGTTTTTTCTTCCTCTAACAGAATATTTTGAATGATATAGATAAAAATCAGCATTCCAAACCCATTAATGACAATCATTGGAAAAGCAATGATTTTGACAAGTTCGAATGCAAGCTCAAAAGGGGCAGCAATTAAAAGGATAAATAGCATTTGAATAATTTCCATGGTGATGCCGATAATCACTGCTTTGCTTGCAGAATCCTGTTTAATGGAGTATTTCCTCCCAAGCAGTCCAGTCAATAATCCAGCAGCAATGGTAGATAATCCACAAGCTAGTGCAGTGAATCCACCTAAAGTTAATCGGTGAAGGCCAGCTATTAATCCTACTCCCAGGCCAACTAATGGGCCGCCAATCATTCCACCAATGGCTACCCCCATAATTCTTGTGTTAGCAATAGCACTTGAAACATCTAATTCATGCTGCCATGTATGGGTGCTAATACTTCCTTTTAATATTTCGACTCCAGTATAATTACTAATTATTCCGAAGACGCCAAAGATAAGAATTAACGATAGTTTATCGTGCCATTGTGACTCATGATGAATAATCGATCGGAAAATCTTTATTCTCGATAATAAGAAGGCAAAAATAACTAAAATACCGACTCGTTCAATCATTAGTGGAAGTAATTGCAGCAATTTATTTCCCCTCCCTATTTTACTCAACATCATTATAGTAAATTCCTAGATTTATAGAAAGCCTTTTCAAACATATTGTGGAGATCTGTCAGCATTTTCGTTTCGATCCCTTCCTGTGATATGATTATTTAATAGTTGTGAAAGGTTGGATGAAAATATGGCAGCAAAAAAATATTATGTAGTATGGAATGGTAGAAAAACAGGGGTTTTCTCTACTTGGGCGGAATGTGAAAAGCAAACAAAAGGTTTTAAAGGGGCTTCTTTTAAGTCATTTCCTACTTTGGAGGAAGCAGAAAAAGCCTTTAAGCAAGATGGAAATATATCAAAATCAGCATCCAAAAGTTCTTCCGCTCAAAAACAATCTAATCAAACATTGGCGGCGATTGAGGAAAATAGCATTTCTGTTGATGCGGCATGTAGTGGTAATCCTGGAATGATGGAATATCAAGGCGTTGATACGAAAACAGGAGAAGTTCTTTTCCATTATGGTCCAGTATTCGGTACGAATAATATTGGCGAATTTTTAGGAATTGTACATGCATTAAGTCTTTTGCAAAAACAAGGCAAGAACACCACCATATACAGTGATAGTATGACGGCGTTAGCTTGGGTACGTAATAAAAAGGCTAATACAACATTAGTAAGAGATAAGCGTACAGAAGAATTGTGGCAATTAATTGAGCGTGCCGAAAAATGGCTGAAGCAAAATAACTATTCAAATAAAATTCTAAAATGGGATACGAATAAGTATGGTGAAATCAAAGCAGACTTCGGTCGTAAGTAAGGCTGTTGTTAATAATTATATTGTTTTGAGAACTTGGAGGTTTTCCAAGTTCTTTTTCTTCATTAAACATTCTTGTCACTTAAAGCTTAAATTGAATATTATTAATAAATAGATATTTTATTTAATTTACTAATTATTCACATTGATCTGATAGTATTATAGAATAGGTATAGAAAATAACTAGTTTATAAGTTTATTTACATAGGAGTGAATTTTTTGAAAAAGAAAGTATATTTTAATCATGATGCCGGAATTGATGATTTAGTTTCTCTGTTTCTTCTCTTACAAATGGATGAAGTAGACTTAATTGGTGTATCAGTTATCCCAGCAGATGGCTATTTAGAACCAGGCATCAGTGCAAGTAGAAAGATTATTGATCGATTTGGTCAAGGACCAGTAGAAGTTGCTAGATCTAATTCTCGCGGGGTTAATCCATTTCCGAAAGAATGGAGAATGCACACGTTTTATGTGGATGCCTTGCCGATTTTAAATGAAAGCGGTGAAATAAATACCCCTGAAAGTGAACTTCCAGCACATGAACATTTAATTAAAACAGTAAGGGGAAATCCCGATAAAACAACACTCTTATTTACTGGACCGCTGACAGATTTAGCAAGAGCACTTGAAATCGCTCCAGATATTCAAGAAAAAATTGAAAAATTAGTCTGGATGGGTGGAACATTTTTAGAGGTTGGTAATGTACAGGAACCAGAACATGATGGAACTGCTGAATGGAATGCTTTTTGGGATCCTTGGGCAGTTGCAGCTGTTTGGGCTAGTGATTTACAGATTGAAATGGTAGCGCTAGAAAGTACGAATCAAGTTCCACTAACCCTCTCTGTCCGCAATCATTGGGCATCATTAAGAAAATTTACAGGGATTGATTTTGTTGGTCAATGCTATGCTGCATGTCCTCCTCTTGTTCATGTAGAAACGAACTCTACCTATTATCTTTGGGATGTACTAACAACAGCAACGATTGGAAAAAAAGAACTAGTTAAAATGAAAGAAGTTAAATCAATTGCTTTAACAGAAGCGCCGTCCCAAGGGAGAACCTTAATAAGTGACAATGGCCGGCCTGTTTCTGTTGTATATGATGTAAAGAGAGATGACTTTTTCGCATACATTACCGACTTAGCAAAAATGGCGAAAAATAATTTATAAAAAATATCCGTTCCTATTTGAAAAAATAGGAACGGATATTTCAAAGCAGCCACCTCAATATTCTGCCAATGTTTCCATTATCTTATCCTCAATCTTTTTTCCCTTATCTTCATCCGTTAGATGGTTCAATAAAATAGAAAAAATATATTTCTTGCCTGTTTTGCTTTCCATGTAGCCAGATAATGAACTTACAGAGGTAAGTGTCCCCGTTTTTGCGAGGATTTTTCCTTTAGTATTCTCAGAATTCAATCGATGGCGCAGTGTTCCGCCAATCATTTTTTCCTCGTGACCTGATACAGGTAATGATTGACTAAATGAGGGAAACCATGGTTGTGCTTGTACTTCATATAAAAACAAACTTAAGTCGTTTGCTGAAATAAAATCTATAGGCGATATACCGGACCCATCTCGAATAACCATCTTAGTTGGATCAAGATGAAAAGCCACTAATTCTTCTTCTAAGGCCTCGAGTCCTTTTGCAAAGCTACCTTCTCCTTTTTTGACTACTCCCAATTCCTTGATTAATGTCTCAGCAATTGTATTATTACTTAATTTCAGCAATGGAAGTAGCAATTCACGGAGAGGAATCGAAGAATGAGTGGTAAGGATAGAAGCAATTTGTGGTGTTCTTCCTTTTTTGACCACCCCTTTCCACTGTATTCCTTCTTTCTTTAAAGCTTGTTGAAACACATCTAATGTATAGCTTGTAGGATCATGAACAGATACCCACTCTTTTTTTAAGGAATCGTCAATTGGCAGGCTTCCTGTTATTGTTACTACTTTACTGTTATGTTCTCTGTTAACTTTTAAACTTGCAGCAGATTCTTTATCTGCTGTTATACCATTATTGACAATTTTAATTTCGCTTGTTCTTGGCAAAGTATTGATTATGACGGGTTCATTTTTTTTCTTACCAGGTTTTATTTCAAGCAATACAGTACCTGCGTCATATTCTTTATCTGGTGATAGTGTTAAAGCGGAAATTGGGGCCCCGTAATAGGTAGATTCATCACTCCATGCCAAATCACTTGAAAAAGGAATGTTGTCATACCAGGAGTCATCGCCTATTATATCTCCATCTATATAGCTAATCCCTTTCCTTTTAATTTCTTTCGAGAGTTTTGCTAAATCAGAGGCTAAAAGGCTTGTATCCCCATTTCCTTTTATGTATAAGTTTCCTTTTAAATGAGCATCTTCTACTCTTCCATCTCCATAAATTTCTGTAATAAATTGATAGTCTTCTCCTAAAATGTTCAATGCTGCTGCTGAAGTTAGTAACTTCATATTAGAAGCTGGCGTTAGTCGTAAATCGGCCATATGTTCATAAACAATTTTCCCTGTTTCTTGTTCGCGAATGCTAATTCCTGCTAAACTTCCTTTTAGTTCTGGTTCTATATTTAACAGTGATTCAAGTGCCGTGGACAATGTAGCTTTTTTATGATCTTCTGCTGCGAATACTTTCGGTGAAAATGTGTTAGGTGTGCTTCCAGACAAGAATATAGAGAATAACATTACTACTATTATTCCCTTTTTCCATAAAGTCATCTTCTCACTCCTTATACTTCTCCTTGATAAAAGTGCGTTGAGTTGTTAAAAGTATATTATGTCCAGGAATTGCAGAATTATCCGCATGAATAATTAAAACTGACAACCTGGACAATAAAAACACTTTTTAGAAGATACTTTTATAAATACTATTTTGTGCTGACACCTTGGACATATTTCTCCTTCTCTGTCATATACTTTGCAAAGCTTATCATATCCTCCGGTTTTTTTATCCCCTATATAAAGGGGATGCTCCATATAACCACCCATATGAGTTGCCGCTCTTAATATTTTCAGTATGGAATTATAGAGCTCGTTTAGCTCCATTTCTTTTAAATCCTCTAGTTTCCGAGTCGGTAAGATTTGCGCATCAAAGCAGATTTCATCGGAGTAACAATTGCCAATACCTGAGATAAAATGTTGATCGACTAATTTAAGCTTTATTGTCCCCTTCCTAGAGTTAATGATGTTTTGAAAGCTGTTTTCAGTAAAATGAGGTTCAATAGGATCTGGACCTAAGTCGTTCAGCCTTTCTTTACATTCTTCAAGAGTTAGTAAATGTAGATAACCTAATCGGAGTCCAATAAAATACAAGTGATTTTCTCCAAATGTTAGTTGGATTTGAATGGTTCTATTTGGTTTTTCTTTTTCGGTTCCAAAAAACATCCATCCACCTAACATTAAATGCAATAGAAGAACCTTTTGATTGTTTAAGTAAAAGAGTAGATGTTTCGCACGCCTTTCCACGCGAAGAATAGTAGTATTCACTAATTGATTCTCAAATGATTGTTTCGTAATATTAATGGACTTTTCTCGGTTAACGGCTATCGAGGTAATGGGTTGAGTGGTAATCAATTTATTTAATAAGATTTTATAGTTTTCCATTTCTGGCAATTCCGGCATTTATTCATTCTCTCCTTTTTATTTCCTCCCTTATTTTTGCCAAAACCATGAAAAACTATTTATGACACTTTATGATCAATATGTAAAGTTTGTAAATCCTTTATTTAGATGAGAAACTTGCTCGTATTCAACATCCAGACTAACTACTGGGTTCGTTGTTTCTCTTCCTCTTATAAATTACTCACCTGTAACCCCTATTCTTTCTTGAAGTATCATATCTTCGCAGTTATACAAGATTTACGTCCCAACCAGTCTCAAACACTTTCTGCAAGCAGGGGGGCTGACAGTTTAGTTGAGGGTTCAATGCCTCATGCCCCCGTACGTCCTGCTATGGCTACTGATATAAAAGATTTTGTTAATAAAAAGGTCAACCATTAAAACTGGTTAACCTTATAATACGTACGCACCCATTTCTTTAAGTACATTTTTTCAGAAACGTTGTCTTTTCCGTCCATTCTACTTTAAATTTCTTGGGTTATTTCTCTTAAAAATTGCTTCCTCTTCTCATCTGTTGTTAAGTTAACTCTAGAAAAATGAATCCATTTAGTGTATTCGTTTTTAACTCCCAGGTCAGCTAAAGTTCGGTTAATGAAAACTCCTTGAATAGCATTGCCTCCTTCAGATTCAATATAATCTTTATCCGTTGTAGAAGTTGAAATCACAGTTGTTTTTTCTATATTTGTCAATAAGCCTTTCAAAGCACCTGTTGTTTTATCCTCTAGAAAAGCGAATCCGCTCAACATCACTTTATCAATAAACCCTTTTAGAATAGCAGGTAAGTCCCACCACCAGACAGGAAATATAAAAATCAACTCAGTTGCCTGACTTAATTTTTTTTGATAGTCCTTAACTAATTCATATGGTGTTTCTCCACTATTAAATTGCGCCAATTCTTCTGCTGTAAATACTGGATTAAACCCGTCTTTATAAAGATCGATCACTTGAAATGTTTCTTCCTTAGCTTCTAAGTCTTTCGTGATAGAATTTAAGATTGCATGATTATAGCTTCCTTCCCATGGATGTGCATAGACGATTGTTTTCATTACTAGTTCCTCCTTCTCCCTTATTTGCATCATATTTTGATGTACATTCATCTTATTGTATGCTATATATTTTTACAAGTACGGTAATTAAAGTGTGATACTAACCTAAAGGAGAGTGCTGAATGGAAAACGATTCTTATCTATTTGAAGAGAATTTGAAGGATACTGGTTTTGGATATACTTTGTCATTAATTGGTGGGAAATACAAAATGACAGTTTTATATGCTTTATATTTAAACAATAACCCTATTCGCTATAACCAGTTGAAACGGAGGCTTGGCAATATTTCTTTTAAAACACTAACCAATACATTAAAGGAACTAGAGAGTGATCAACTAATTAATCGGAAGGAATATCCTCAAGTGCCTCCAAAAGTAGAATATTCTTTATCAGATAAGGGTTTGTCACTGATTCCTGTATTAGATGCAATTTGCTATTGGGGGGAAGAACAATTGGATAAAAGGAAGGAAGTCACGATGAAAGGGAACAATAACTAAATAAAGCTGTCTGGTCAGCAGCTGTAGATTTATTTTGCATAGTCTTAAACAATAAACATACTCAGGATTATGAAAAAGAATTGATCATTTACAAGCTGCTGTCACTATTGTTTAATAACAAGCAAACAACAGTGCCTTTTACTAGAGTATTAATAAATTGAATATATGAAGTTATTTTAGGTGAAAATACCAATGTTTATAATGTAGAAAGTATATTTTCGGAGGTTGTTTTACGAAAGGAAATGGAAAATGTATGTTTAAGTGTTGTTTAAACCAGGGGGTTTCTTCTATTGTCTCAGCCACACAAAGAATGCAAATTATGTTAACCTGATCTCCGCGTTAATATCTGAACAAAAAGGTAGGTTGGCTACCTTTTTGATTAACACTCATTAATAAAATAAGTTAGTCTCTTATAACTGTAAACTCATAGTAATTGTCCTGATGTTAAATCCCAATTTCTCATACAGTTTAATTGCGTGATTCCCTGCAAATGCACTTAGACGGATTTCTGAATATCCATCTTGTTTTAGATGGTCAATACCTGCTCTCATTAACAGTTTGGAGATTCCTTTCCCTCTGAATTCTTCTATAACAAATAGCTCGTAAATAAATCCAATCATCCTATCAGTAAATTGGTCTTTGCTTGTCCCTATAAAAATCCAGCCCATTATTTTGTTGTTTTTTGTGGCTATTAAATAGTAGCTTCCTTTTTCCAAAAGTGGTTTAACAAGCTGGTCAATTTTTTCCTTCGTAGGTTCAACTTGTCCTAAAGTACCATCAAAAATAGCTTGTGGCGAAAGAGATAATACCATTTTTAATTCAATATCATTAGGTTTTCTAATATCCATTAATTGCATCAGTCCTTTCATTTTCTTTTATACAAGTGTAGCATAAATATTCTTAAGGCTATTATGCTACACTTGAATTCTAATTGAGCTTACCTGTCATATTTGTGCATATGAAAGCTTCTCTTCACTTATTACAGGAATGAGCCTGTTAGTAATAGTGCAAAAATAGCATATTACTCGAGCTCCCCAAACTTCTCTTTTTCTGCAATTATTGAATATTTAAGAATCCTAACATGATTGAAAAAGATAATATGCTGCAACTCTTTTTATTAATCCGTTATAAACTTGTTAACTAATTCATAACATCGTTCTTTGGTTAATTCGTAAGATGATATATAATAAGCAACCCACTCATGGGTTTTTCCAGCATATTTTTGTCTCTCTTTATCTGCCTCAGCTTCTTTCTGTTCTATCCAATTGATTTCTTCCATTTGTAAACTCTCCATTGTCTTAGGAGATAACTCTTTCTTTAGTAAATCATATATCCTATTTAAAGCAATGTCATACTTCTCATCAGAAATTCCATAATAGTTTTTCATGGCATTAGTTGTACCTGTATCTGAATATTTTTTATCTGGTAAGGAATCCAGTTCTCTCTGGATGCTATCTAGTCTCTCTAAAAACTCTTGTCTACTTCCCTCTATTTTGTCGGGTAAGGCAGTAAGTTCTTTTTGAATATTATCTAAAACCTCTTCCCTTTTTTTGTTCATTTTATCTGGTGTGCTTGTTTCTGGCTTAATTTCATTTTCCTTTACTTCACTAATTGAATTTGTCGAAAATTCTTTGTCTGAATTATTATTTGGTTCAATATGATCTTCTTTCTCCGGATTGTTAATACTATTTTCATCAGTGGCTGAATCATTAAATGTATCCGTATTACTTGATGTATTATTTGGTTCAGACTTATTATTGTTTGAACCATCAATAGATGATTTGCTACAAGCTGTTATGCCTAGTAAAAAAACGATGAATAGGGTTATTGAAATTTTCTTCACACTTCCAACTCCATTTTCTGTTTAAAATAAATCACACTAAGTATTGGGCTTTCTCTCTACTTAATAGGCAAATAGCCACTTCTTTAGGTCTACCTCTATAAATTACAGATTATCAACAATGATTTGCCTTCTTCAACACGACTGCGCATGATAACAGAAATGCTTTCCTTTAATTTAAGGAAAGTACCCGATAATTTTTTGCTTTTTCTATTTTTTGTTAAAACGAGTCTTGTAATATATATAATAGGGATCAATAAAAATACTAGTGACATTATGTTTTGATTTACTATAAAACCATAAATAAAAATTACTGTACAAATAGCTAGGATAATAAGAGTGATTCTTTCTAATAAAGATAACTTCATGATTTACACGCCTTTGTCTATTTTAGATGTAAATATGGTGAAATAGGATAAATATATATGCTTAGTACTACTACGATTGTTTTTTAAAAAGTTCCCGTTATTTATTAGTTAATATATGTATTGTGCTCCAACGCAAGTTTCTTAAGGTTAGAAATAGTTTCTTCCAATGTTTTAACTGGCATATATCCTAATCCTTTGATTTTTTTATTAGAATAAATTGGACGTTCTAATCTGCGCTCTGGTAGTATATATTTTTTACCTATAGCATTTATTAATTCTAATCTATATTCTTTATCAGGATAGTTTCCATCAATTGCATTATAAATTTCACCACTAATACCCTTTAATATAGCGACAAAAATCATTTCAATCAAATTATCTCTATGTACCCATGGTATAAGGTCATCTGGATTTACCCAGTTAACAATGTCGGTATTTATCATCCGTTCAACTTGTCTATCACCCCAATAGGAGTTTTTCTCTGCACAAATCGCTCCAGGTCTTAAAATGATTAAGCCGAGTCCATTATTTTTATACTTATTAAGAATTCTTTCAGAATGAGCTTTAGTCTTAATATATACTTCCGGATGACTTTCTGTAATTGGTAAATTTTCATCAAAATATCCCTCTGTTGGCTCGCCATAAACGGATAAAGTTGATATATGTACAAATCTCTTTATACCTAATTCTATTGCTACGCTCGCTAAATTTTCCACACCAATTACATTTGAATTCATCGCTTTCTCTAAATCCTCGCCTAAATAAGCCGCACAATGAATAATAATATCAATATCTTTAGCTGCTTCTACTAATGAACCTCGATTAGTAAGTTCTCCTATAATTGGTTCTATGCCGATTTCTTTCATTTCTTTATAACTCTTTTCGTCTCTTACTAACCCTTTGACCATTGCACCTTCCTTTAAATATCTTTTTGCAACCTCACCACCTAAAGTCCCTGTTACTCCTGTAATCAATATCTTTTTATCAATTATTGACATTCAAATCTTCCTTCCTATTTTAATATTTACCTGTAAGAAGAAAAAGCTTCTTCACTAACCAGTAGTACAAAAAATATATCTAAACTCAAAGCAGAACTATCTTCTAAGCTATAGCTCTTTAACTATTTCTAACTAAATATAACAAAATATTCTAATTTGAGTAGTAAGTATAAAGCAAGTTTATTTCCTATGGTAGTATAAATTAACTGTTTTCATTATTTCTTGTGGTGAATCAGCTACATTAATGATTAATGATTGCTTTACAATTGCAAGAAATCTCCAAAGTATTCATAAACATAAAGAAGATTGCTAAAACCTAAAAGTAAATAATTCTCCACAAGCGAAACAGGACCAATTGTTTTATACCACCTAGGAAAATTAGAGACTATGAAGAAGAGAGAGGAATATTACCCTTAAAATTGAAACTTATCTATCCTATTATTCGTAGATAGATTACAAATAGAAAATGAGGGAGATTGTCTTGAAAATGACACTATGGATTACAATAGGTATTATCGTTTTGCTAAGTTTCATGATCGGAATGGGAATTTATATGTTTAAGAAGGAAATTAACAAGGAAGATCCTGATTATATTTTTCAATTTATTAAGGAAAATGCAAAAAGTGAAAGAGTTGCGCTTTCGATCAACTATAATAAACAAAAGTGGGTAAAAGTTAATCAAAATAAACAGTTACCTTTAGCAAGCACCGTTAAAATTATTATCGCCATGGAATATGCACGACAGGCAGCAGAGGGGAAAATTGATCCGTTGCAGGAAGTTAGTTTAGAGGAACTAAACAGCTTTTATATTCCTAAAACAGATGGTGGAGCACATGAAGCTTGGATTGCTAACCTAAACGATGGTAAAGAGACAGATAAAGTTCATTTAAGTGAAGTAGCTAAGGGAATGATTGCTTACAGCTCAAATGCAAATACCGAATACTTAATTCATGTGCTAAGGCTTGAAAATATTAATACTTCTCTAGAAAGCCTAGGTATTTCAAATCATGAACCTTTGTATCCGATAGTAAGTGCGTTGTTTATCCCTACCCAGCTAATGAAGGAGCAAAATATAACTAAACAAGAAATGCTAGAAGTAATGAAAAGTATGGATATTTCTGAATATCGTAAAAGAGCGATGGATATACACAATAAATGGCTGAACCACCCTCCAGCTGCTGAAGAAAAAAAACAAATAGTGAAAACTTTAGACATGGATGTTCAAAGAATATGGTCTAATCGTTTACCGCGATCAACTTCAGAGGATTATGTCTATATTATGGAAAAACTAAATAACAAAACATATTTTGATGAAAACATCTATAAATATCTTGATCCAGTAATGGAACAGTTAATGGAAAATCCAAACAATCGAAAATGGCTTGTTCATGCAGGGCAAAAGGGTGGATCTACTGCATTTATTATTACAACGGCAATGTATGCTACAGATAAAGACGGTAACCAGACTGAGTTGGCCTTTTTTGCAAATGATTTGACTTCATTTGAACAAACAAAACTATCTCGAAATTTGAATGGCTTTAAACTGAAATTTTTAAAAGACGCTGAATTCCGAGCACTAATACAAAAAGAATTATCTGCTCTAGAAAGTCGAATTCCTTAATGTTGATAGGAATTCGACTTTCTAGATTGTAACTTACTTCGTATGATATCCTCATTTAGTCGGCAGATCCCATTATGTTCTTAAAATATTAATTACTCCTGCCAAATCTAGATAAGAGAGTTTAGTGTTTTTCTTTAACATATTCTACAAGAAGTTTAGAATCTTCTTAAGTTAAATTCTCTCAGATTCAATCTGTTTAAGAGAATCCATAGCCTGTGGGGATAAGACATTTGGAGAATAATTCTAAATGATGCATGAATGTAATTGCAGGCACTCTCTTAATCGGATAAACCAAAACCCATAGTTTAGCAGGAAGGTTAATTCTCTTAAGCTATGGGGATGGATACTATTTTATTTCGTTAACTCAGGGTTGTTTCTCAATCCGATAACCAAGAGCTTCAATTGCATATTCAATGCCTTGTTCTAATGTCGCAAAGGTATGGATATATTTTAAATCAACGCCTGATTGAATAATTTGCACACTTAAATGTGGATTAATCCCTACGAGGATGCATTCCCCGCCAATTAATTCAATTGCTTTTACCAATTCCTGCAGTCGAAAAATAATAAACTGATCGAATTCGCTTATTCCAGTTAAATCAAGAAGTAAATAACTTGCTCGACGCTCGGAAAATTCCTGCAAACCTTTTTGCAGTAAATCTTCAAAACGCTCTTCATTAAATTTCCCAATTAGCGGTATAGCGAGGATGCCTTTCATGACAGGCATGACTGGTGTAGATAAATGCCTGATCAAAGTGGATAGCTCTTTCGTGCGGTCCTCAACTATTGTTTCTAATTCTGTAATGTATTTTGTTTCTTTCCCTCTTACTAGTTCATGGACACTTTGATGGGGAGTGTGGTTAGAAACGAATATGTTTAATTCATCATATTCATCTCCCCTCGTTTGACTTTTAGTTAACTCATACCACATCTTTTCTTTAAATAGTCCGCTAAAAACACCTGCCCAATGACTCGGTAATAATACAGCAGATTGGCTTGGATTTAAAGATTGGAAGATTCGGTGCTCCCATGAATTTTTCAAACGTACCGTTACCGTTTGCTTGTCTTTGTTAAACGCTGTTATCGTTACATTTCCCCAGCCCGCACTTGAATATATTTCACTATATTTCTTGATAATTTCTTCAATGGAAAAGCGATTTTGATAATAATCATTTACTAGCAGTCCCATCCGGAAACCAGTTGTCTCAAAAACGGCATTAGATGCATCAGGACCGGAAATTTCCATAATGGTGCTTAAAAAAATCTCAAATGCATTATCCCAAAATAATAGTGCTGGAGCGCCGTCAAAGTGGAATACACCGTTTTCGCTATTCCATGAAAATTCGCTAGATTTGATCTGTATTTTTTGATTTGATTCTTTTGTCAAGTCTCTCCCTCGCTTCCAAACATTCGAAATGTATCTAATTTTATCCGGTTTTAAAACAAAAAAGTGCTATGCTGATAATTTTTCATTTAAAGAGAATAAAAATAAATAAGCTAATTTTAACGCATCCCCGATTTGCATTTCTTTATCGAAGCCGTTGATTTTTTCTAACGGGAAATTGACATCCCAAACGCCATCGTTACCATTGAACATTAATTGGTAAGGCGTGTCATCACCTATTAGTTGATTCTCCATAAATGCTCGAATTTCTTTTTCTGTTTTTTTAGGACTCTTTAATCCACATAAAACTTCATAGGTACCAAAAACAGAATCAACTTCTATGGACATAGAATCGATAGAGACAATGTCAAATGCTTTTGTCTCTACATAGAGATAAATGTCTATATTTCTCTCTAAATAGTCTACAGTATCCTCAAGAATCCTCTCTTGAGCATTTTCCTGCACCACTTCGTCTGTTTCTTTATTGGCAAGCTCCATATATAAATCAGAAAAACGCTCAGCTGTCTGTTCCATCACCATATGATCGTCTGCAAGGCCTTCTTTTCTAACATAATTCATTTCCTCTTCGAAAAGAACTACTTTTCCTGAATTTAGTGATTTGCACTCTTCTATATACTTATTTATTTCTTTTTTTAACAATGGAATGAACTCCCTTCATTATACAATCGTTTTTTCTGGTAGAAAATTAGGATAGCTAAGCCTAAAATTCTCCCTTTAAATCCTCAAAAGGAACCTAAAGCAAAGGGGAACCTTCTTTATCTTTTTCCATCTCGTTTTTTAGGTTTCGCCCATTTTTTTGTTGGGGATTGACTTGAATTACCCCTATGTTTATTGTTTGTTGAAAATGACTTACGCTTATTGTCACTTCCCTTTTTATCTGATTGAGACGAACGAATAACTTCGTCCTTCTTTTTTGTATGGCTTTGTTTTTTGTATGGCTTTTTCGCTGGTTTAGATTCTTCGCTTTGTTTAGTTGAATCTGTCTTTTTGGGTTGCTGTATTTTTTCTATTTTTATATCTAATTGATTCTCTATTGAATCTAACAATGGTCTATCATCAGATGAATAAAAGGTAACTGCATATCCTTCTGTACCAGCTCTTCCTGTTCTGCCGATTCGGTGGACATAAGACTCCGCATCTTGCGGAATATCATAATTATATACATGTGTAATTCCATCAATATCTAAGCCTCTTGCTGCTACATCTGTCGCAATTAACAATTGGAATTTTCCATCACGAAATGCTTTCATTACTTGCTCTCTTTTTGTCTGCGATAAATCCCCATGTAATTGACCACAGCTAAATTTATTTGCGAGCAATACTTCATATAATTTAGTTACTCGACGTTTCGTCCTGCAGAAAATGACTGCCATATACGGATTTGCTTCCTTCACTAAGGTCATTAATGTACCTTGCTTGGCACGATCAGTTGTATGTATACTTACTTGCTTAACGGTTTTTGCTGGTCCTTGTTTTGCTTCAACAGTAAAATAGTCGGCGTTTTTCGTATATTTCTTCGCAAGTTTTTCGACTTCCCTTGAAATAGTCGCGGAAAATAGCATTGTTTGTCTTGACTTAGGGATACGTCGCATAATATAGCTAATTTCTTCTAAAAAGCCAATATGAAGCATTTGATCTGCTTCATCTAAAACAAAATAGGAGATTTTGCTTAAATCAATTGTTCCTCGTTTTATATGGTCAATTAATCTTCCTGGTGTCGCTACGACAATGGAAACGTCTTTTTGTAAGACTTTCAACTGTTTGTCGACATCTTGTCCCCCGTATACAGCAAGAACATTTACTGCTTCCTGTTTCATTTTCATGATTTCATTCGTTATCTGAATAGCAAGTTCTCTAGTTGGGGTTAAAATTAGTGTTTGTATATGATTTGCATCGATAATCATTTTTTCTAAAATCGGCAATATAAAAGCAAAAGTCTTTCCTGTACCTGTTTGTGCTTGCGCAATTACATCGCTTCCTTTAAGGAGTGGTGCAATAACCTTTGCTTGAATAGGGGTTGGCTGTTTTATTCCTTGTTTATGAAGTTTTTCAATAATTGTTGAAGACAATCCAATGTCTGTAAATGATTGCATGGATTTTACCTACTTTCCGTTCAAATATACGAATTCCATTTTCTTATTTTGGCTTTTTCTATCAAAATTATCAAGTGAAATCATCTTCTGCATAATGAAAAAGACTACAAGTAGAGAGGAAGATGCAAACTCTACCTATAGCCTGATACATGTATATTAATAGCGATTTAATTCTTTTATAATTTCTTCTAAAGCATTTTTGCTTTTGTTCTTTTCCATCTTTTCTGCCATACCTTGCTTATTTTCTTGCATTTGTTTTAAGGTATGAAGAAAATGCTCTTTTGTTAATGCTTCCTCTTCTATCATATAGGAGTAACCATTTTCCGTAAAGACTTTCCCATTTAATATTTGATCTCCTCTGCTTTGCTGTTTGGTTAATGGAATAATAAGCATAGGAATTTTTAAGGCAAGAAATTCAAAAATAGAATTAGATCCGCCTCTCGTAATAACGAATTCTGTCGCTGCTAGGATATCAGCTAATTCATTATAGACATACTCAAATTGTTTGTATCCATTTATCCCTGCATGATCTTCTGAAAGATTTCCTTTCCCACATAGATGCACAATTTGATAGGATTGTAATAATGTATCTAAATTATCACGAACGATTTCATTTATTTTCTTGGCCCCTAAACTCCCCCCCATAATTGTAAGAATCGGCTTATGACTAGTAAAACCAAGGAAGAACTTCCCTTTAGAGGCAGATCCAGTTAGTATTTCCTTTCGAATCGGAGAACCGATTGCTTTACTTTTTTCTTTTGGCAGATAATGTAAGGTTTCTTCAAAAGATGTAAAAATTTTTGAAGCAAAACGGACAGACAATTTATTGGCTAAACCTGGTGTTAGATCACTCTCATGCAGAATGACAGGAATTTTCAACTGGCGGGCTGCGATGACAACAGGTACAGATACAAATCCACCTTTTGAGAAAACAACATTTGGTTTGATTTTCTTTAAAATTTTTCTTGCGTCATAACAGCCTTTCATTACTTTGAATATATCTTTTATATTTTCTTTTGATAAATATCTTCTTAATTTACCACTCGAAATAGAATAATATGGAATGTCAATCTTTGCGATTAAGTCCTTTTCAATCCCCGCTTTACTGCCAATATACGAAATATCCCAGTACTGTTTATTTAATTCATTTATGATAGCGATATTAGGGGTAACATGGCCGGCAGATCCCCCGCCTGTAAACACAATTTTCTTCAAAGTAGATTCGACTCCTATTCTTCGTATCGATTTTCACAGCGAAAAAGCCAGAAGTTAGTATAGAGATCCCGGCTTTAACTAGTCTAATATATGATGGTTACACTAATTTCAGAATCTTTTCAATGGCGTATGCAAACCCATCCTCATTATTACTTTTCGTAACGTCGCTTGCTCTTTTTTTGATTTCTTCAGGAGCATTTTCCATGGCAAAAGATCTTGTTGATACTTCAAATTGTGTAATATCATTACCTCCGTCACCAAATGAGTAAATCTCATTAAAAGTAAGGTTCCGAAGATTTTCATACCGTCTAATCGCTTTCCCTTTTTGTGCATCAGTTGATGTGATTTCACAGTTGTTAGGAAAAGAAGAGGAAAACGAAATAGCCTCATATTTTCTAAGCATTTCTTTAACGTGGTCGATTTTATCTAGCTGTGTTTCATCGACAACGGCGATTAACTTATAAATTTTTACATCCTTTAAATGCAGGATCGCCTCATAATCTTGTTGATCAAAGAGTGTTTGAATCTCATCCCATGATTTGCCGCGAAGCATTGGCAATGTTCCTGGAAATCCACCTTGATTCGTATAAACTAGAACTCCTACTTCCAAGTTTTGTAATACTTTAAGTAAAGTTTGATATAAATCAATGGAAATTTGTGTTTCATATAGTAGCTTTCCTTTTTCGTCGTACATCATGCTGCCATTTAAACAAAAAATGGGAAGTTCTAATTCTTTTACGCCGTCTACTTTAATAACATCTGCGTATTGACGTCCTGTATTTAAAATTACTTCTATATGTTGATCCTTTAATTTCTGAATAATCATTCGGTTTGCTTCAGATATTTGATGATGGTCATCTAGCAAGGTACCATCTAAATCTATTGATACGCATTTCATTATTCATTTTCCCCCTAGTAATTCCAACAATTGTTTCTTTCAATATTGTAGCATATTTGCATACTACTTTGTTTTTTCGTTTATCGTTTCGGTTAGCTATTACTTTTCTTTTCTATTTGTGTCTAATGGTTCTAGGATTGCCTCAATATCTGACCGCTTAGACTCTAAAAATGGTGGAAGTGCAAGAGATTCCCCTAAATGTTTTAGATCTTCGTCTGTTGCAAAACCAGGGCCATCTGTAGCAATTTCAAACAAGATTCCATTCGGATCTCTAAAATACAGTGATTTAAAATAAAAACGATCTACATATCCTGAGTTTTGGAAGCGAGCTTCATTCACCTTTTCAATCCAATAATAAAGTTCTTCCTCATTATCCGCTCGTAAAGCTACATGATGAACACCGCCTCTACCAAGGCGCTGCACTTTCAAATCGTTTCGCTCCTCTAGATGTACCTCCGCCCCAGAGCCACCCTCCCCTGTTTCGAATACCAGAATAGGGGGTTGATTCTCCATAGTGGATGGATACGAAGTTTTTAAGCGGAACCCAAGTAAATCAGTTAAAACGCTAATAGTCGCTTCTGGGCGTCTTACCGTTAATTGTACTGGTCCAAGACCTGTAATCGCAAACTCTGCTGGTATAGGACTCTTTTCCCAAGGAATACCAGCCTTCACTCCATTATCGTTTTCATCAGATACTAAAAAGAACCGTTGTGTTTCAAAATCTCTAAATTCTAATGTTAATCTGCCTGCTCTCTCTAAGATTTCTCCGTGTTTAACATTATATTCTTCGAAACGTTTTAGCCAAAATTCTAATGCTTTATCACTTGGAACACGTAAAGAAGTAGCAGAAATGCTGCTTACTCCTTCTCTGTTAAGAGCCATATGGGGAATTTCAAAAAATGTTAGTTCTGTTCCTGGGCTGCCTTGCTCATCCCCATAAAACAAATGATAGACAGAGGGGTTATCTTGATTGACTGTTTTCTTTATCAGCCGTAGACCTAAAATATTTGTATAAAATGAGTAATTTTCTTTTGCTTTTGCCGTCATCGCAGAAACGTGATGAATTCCTTTTAAATTCATTTGCGGTTCGCTCCTTCTAAATATGTATAATGAAACGATATAAATTTATTTTAAATGGATTGATATCTGCACAACAAAACAGGGCATCTGTACCATATTTGTTTTCTAACATGATAGCATGATAAAAATGCCCTGTTTATTAAATTATATTTCTATATCAAGTTGTACAGGGCAATGATCGCTTCCCATTATATCACAATGAATAGTTGCATCTTGGATGCGCTCTTTTAATTGATTAGAAACGATAAAATAGTCAATACGCCAGCCAATATTTCTCTCTCTTACTTTCGCCATATAGCTCCACCATGTGTAGACATCGGTTCGCTCTGGGTATAGATATCGAAAGCTATCAACAAATCCTAATTCAAGTAAGCTTGTCATTTCGTTTCTTTCTTCAGTTGTGAATCCCGAATTTCCAATATTCGGCTTCGGATTTTTCAAATCTATCTCTTGGTGAGCCACATTTAAATCCCCACAATAAATAACAGGTTTAATAGCTTCTAATGATAATATATAGTTTTTTAGTTGTTTTTCCCATTCAACTCGATAAGATAATCTGCTTAAATCTCGCTTTGAATTAGGGGTATATACATTCAGTAGGAAAAAGTCTTTAAATTCTAAGGTAATGGCTCTCCCTTCCAATTCCTCAAAGTCTTCTCCAATGCCATATTGAACAGAAAGTGGCTTCTCCTTTGTAAAAACGGCTGTTCCTGAATAGCCCTTTCTTTCTGCATAATTCCAGAACTGATGATAGCCTTCTAATTCTAGTTTAATTTGTCCTTCTTGTAGTTTTGTCTCTTGAAGACAAAAGATATCTGCATCTATTTGCTGGAAAAAATCTAGAAAGCCCTTTTTCACACAAGCTCTAATTCCATTAACATTCCAAGTTACTAATTTCATAAAAATACTCCTAACTATATCAATCTTCTAATTATTAAGGGTATCATGAAATAGCTATTCGTTAAAGGATTATATCTTGGCAAAAAATGACGCTATAGCCATCTCAAAATGATAGAGAAAAATAAAAAGACAAATCGTTTTTTTCCAAACACCTATAAATATGGGATGGCAAAATAATGATTTGTCTACTTTTAGTTTACATAACTATATTATGATTAATTAAATTTCTTTTACTAAATTCTCTGTATTATACTGATAAAGAAGTTCCCTAATTCCCTCCCTTATTTCAGCTCCGTACATTGGCATACCATGTCCTGTATATAAAATTTGCGGATCTAGTGCTAATAGCTTTTCTATCGATTGGAAGCTGGTGTTTATATCTGGTGTAAAATATGCGGGTGGACCATGAATCTTTTTTTTCTGGGTTAAAACGGCAAATAATGACTCTTGTTTGACTGTAATTAGCGCATCCCCTGCTAGAAGCAACCGATCCTTTTCTCTAAATAAGGAAATATGTCCTTCCGTGTGTCCTGGCGTATGAATCCATTTCCAGTCATCTAAATATGGTAAAGAACCATCCCATGGAATAGGCTTGATACTGGAATGAAAATCAATGCCATCTCGCGGGTAAAATGGTGAAAGAAAGGACATCATCCCTTTTTCCCTTAATGGCGTAGGTGGCGGATATTTCTTCTTACTTTCCAAATAGGGAATTTCTTGTTCATGTATATACACAGGTACATTCCATTTCTTAACAAGTGTTTGTAATGCACCGATATGATCAAAATGAGCGTGTGTTAGAATGATTGCTAATGGTTTCTTTCCCTTGAAAAGTTGGTCTGTGTTTTTCAAAATAAATGGAGCAGAATAAGGAACGCCTGTATCGATAAGTACCCATTCCTCTTTCCTATTTCCTAGTCCTGCTATATATGCTATATTTGCAATTGCTGTACGATAGCCAAAAACATTTTCTGTAATTTTCATTCTTGTGCCACCCCTTTTTCTTTTAGTGTGACCAATTCGATAAAAGAAACACCTTATTGAGATTATTTTTCCCTTTACTCGAAGTGCAAAGATGGTGCTTGAAAGAAAATATTTGATAATTAAAAGGAAAAGGTGTACGATACAGTTAATTAAATAGTTATGATTACACACTATGTGTGATCGCCTTCGGGGTCGGGTGAAATTCCCAACCGGCGGTGATGAGTGGACGTAAAACTCTAAGCCCGTGACCCGTTTTGTAAGATTTAAATTTATAAAACGGTGGATTTGGTGAGAAACCAAAGCCGACAGTAAAGTCTGGATGGGAGAAGGCAAATAACAATAAACAAAATGGTATGATTGATAGAATGAAAAGAATGAGTCTCCTTTCTTTTTCTGTTTCTGTTTTTCTATAGAGATGTTTTGTTGTATTTGAGATGCAGTAATAAGGGCGCTCACAGTTGAAGTGATCACTGCTAAATATACTGAAGCTTAGAGTGGTCTTTTTTGAAAAGAATGGTGAAATGCCCATTGACAGCGTTAAGTACAAACAACAATCCATAAAAAACAGCTATTCTATCGTCCACATGTTTATTTAAGTATGTATTTGACCCCGTATAAATTTATTATACGGGGTTTTATTTTGTATTTTTATGGACTTTAAGGAGTGTTTTTTTCTATCCATATAATGTTTGACCCCCTGCTATTTAAGAGCTATAAATACACTCTGCAGAAAGGAGGAATTTCCATTGTTTACTGGATTAGTCGAAGAATTAGGTGTTGTAAAGCATAGTAAAAAGACGGGGCACACTATTTCTATAACGATTCAAGCAGAACAGATTCTCGAGGATATGAAAATTGGTGACAGCATTGCCGTAAATGGGGTTTGTCTAACAGTTACTGCCTTCCGTGATTGTTTGTTTACAGTCGATGTTATGCCAAACACGTTTAACGATACGACTTTAAGGCTTCTAAATAGCGGCACAATTGTTAATTTAGAACGAGCAATGGCTGCCAATGGAAGGTTTGGCGGGCACTTTGTGTCTGGGCATGTTGATTGTACGGGCATGATTATATCAACAAAAAAAATAGAAAATAGTACATTAGTTGAAATTCAGATGCCAGAGGAGCAAATACACTTAGTAATGGATAAAGGTTCTATTACCATTGATGGAACGAGTTTAACGGTTTTCCAAACGACTCCAACCTCTATTTTTGTATCACTCATCCCGCATACTTCTAAGGTAAGCATGATTGGGAATAAGCGAAAAGGTGAACTAGTGAATATTGAATTTGATCTTTTAGCTAAGTACTTTTATTCCTTTATGAATAGAGACAAAAATCCAGCTATAAAAAAAGATTCAACATTAACTGCTTCATTTTTAAGAGAAAATGGTTTTTAATCATAAATTTATTAAACGAAAGGAAGAAAACGATGTTTGATTCCATAGAAGATGCATTAAACGATTTAAAAAATGGCAACGTGGTAATTGTTTGCGATGACGAAGATCGTGAAAATGAAGGAGATTTTATCGGCTTGGCAGATCACGTTACACCAGAAATGATCAATTTCATGGCAAAAGAGGGTCGCGGTCTAATCTGTGTCCCTATTCAACAAAATTTAGCAGAAAAACTACACCTTCCTGCAATGGTTACTAATAGTACAGATCCGAGAAGCACTGCATTTACAATTAGTATCGACCATAAAGAGACAACAACAGGGATTAGTGCATATGAACGAGCTTTTACTATAAGCAAAATGGTTGATTCAGACGCTAAAGCCGATGACTTTACAAGACCTGGACACATCTTTCCTCTCATTGCAAAGGATGGCGGTGTGCTAAATCGCAATGGACATACTGAAGCTGCTGTTGACTTAGCGATACTAGCTGGTGCTAATCCAGTTGGAGTGATCGTGGAAGTATTAAAGGAAGATGGAACAATGGCAAGAGTGGATGATTTAAAGCAAATCGCTGAAGAATTTGCTTTGAAAATGATTACGATTCAAGATTTAATTCAATACCGACAAAATTTATTACAAAAGGTGGAATAAAGAATGAAACAAGTATTTGAAGGAAATTTAATTGGGACTGATTTAAAAATCGGGATTGTTGTATCCCGTTTTAATGAATTTATTACAACAAGGCTTTTATCTGGAGCAGAAGATGCATTAAACCGACATGGAGTAAACGAGGATAATATTTCTGTTATGTGGGTGCCTGGTGTATATGAAATTCCCTTAGCAGCCAAAAAAATGGCCGCGTCTGGTAATTATGATGCTATTATTACATTAGGTACTGTTATTCGGGGTGCAACACCTCATTTTGACTACGTAAGCAATGAAGTAGCAAAAGGCGTAGCAAACGTTTCGTTAAGTACAGAAATACCTGTTATCTTTGGAGTTCTTACAACAGAAAACATCGAGCAAGCAATTGAACGAGCAGGTACAAAAGCTGGAAATAAAGGCTGGGAAGCTGCCGTTAATGCCATTGAAATGGGAAATTTATATAACCAATTAACACAAGCTTAAAACACCAAAAAACCTATAAACGAGGCTCTCTCGTTTATAGGTTTTTTTAGAAAAGTTATAACTACAAATAAGGAAGCAGCATCCCGCCCAATGCACCCGTTATAACAACAATCCATGGCGACAGTTTCCAATAGACTAACATCGAAAATAAAATGGCTGCAAAAGCAAAATCACTCGCATCTGAGATACTGCTTGTCCAAATAGGCTGGTAAAAAGATGAGACTAGAATACCAACAACCGCAGCATTTACACCCATTATAGCTCCTTGAATTTTTGGATTTTTTCTGACAAAATTCCAGAATGGGAGTGTTCCCACAATTAATAAAAAAGCTGGCAGAAAGATGGCGAATGTCGCGAGTAGTCCCCCTCCCCATCCATTTAAGACGGTTCCAATATAGGCAGCAAAGGTAAACAAAGGACCAGGAACTGCCTGGGTTGCACCATATCCAGCTAGGAATGATGCTTCACTCAACCATCCACCTGGGACAAATTCGCGCTCTAAAAGTGGCAATACTACATGTCCTCCTCCAAACACTAAAGACCCAGAACGATAAAAACTATCAAACATAGCAATCCATTGGTATGAAAATACCTCGCGAATAATCGGTAAAAGAAACAGAAGGGAAAAAAATAAGACTAAAGAAACACTTGCTACTTGTTTTGAAATTGGAAAAGAAATATCCACCTGATTTTGTTGTCTCACTTGCTGCTTATAAAGAAAATAACCAATGATAGCTGATAAAATAATTACTCCTACCTGGGAAAAGACACTTTGCCATAAAAGTGTGAGTATTAATGCAAAAAGTGCAATGGTCTTCCTTTTTAGGTCTGGTGTTAAGTTCTTTGCCATACCAAATATCGCATGGGCAACAATGGCTGTCGCAACTATTTTTAGACCGTGTATCCAACCCGCATTCCCTATGTCTAAGACATCTATCATCCTAGCAAAGATTATTAGAGCAATAACAGAAGGAAATGTAAATCCTAAAAAAGAAATAATCCCACCGAGGAGTCCTCCCCGTAAAATTCCTATCCCTATCCCAACCTGACTGCTTGCTGGACCAGGCAAGAATTGACAAAGGGCAACTAAATCAGCATAGCTTTTCTCATCCAGCCATTTCCTTCGACTTACGTACTCATCGTAAAAATAGCCTAAATGTGCAACGGGGCCACCAAATGATGTCAATCCTAGCTTTGTGGAAATAAGGAAAATTTCTAAAAAATTTGTCCTATTCTTCAATTGTTGTCCTTTTTTCAATGACAAACCTCCAAAATAATTAGTAATCTTTATCATAATGGACAATGCCTATTTAACCAAGTATAGGAAAGGGAAATTTACATAAAATTTAGAAAAGCATTAAATGATTAAAAGAATATTCCTTTATCATTTAATGCTTTAAGTTAACATAATCATATTATTGCAAATCCTCAATAGCCTTACTAACTGCAATTGTCAATTCTTCTGCGATTTCTTCTAGCTTGGGCTCCATAAGATTATTTGTTATAGTAGGAAAAGTACCAGTTGAATTAATTTCTAAATAGCCTGTCATTTTCGTATAATTAGCATCCTTTACCTCTACCATAAAATAGCCATTTCCTTTAAAATGATCATTAATTCCTTCTAAGTCAAAGGTAACCTTTGTAGGTTCTTTCCACTCTAATATTGTTACCTTCATTTCTATTTTTTTCTTAAAAAGCCCCATATCAATTTTAAATTCCCAAGTTGATACTGTGTCGTTGATGATTTCATGGTTCACATATCCTGGCACTAATGGTGCCCAGTTGTTCATAGAGCGAACAAAATCCCAAACCTTTTTTGCATTTGCATGGACGATAATTGAATGCTTTTTACTTGGCATCAAAACACTTCCCTTATCTTTCATTGACAAACTAATCTTACTTTTATCGTCATTCTTTTTCTGTTCTAGCAAATAAAAGAGATTGCTTTTTAACATACATCATGGATATATATATGCTGTCAAATGTCCGATTATGAATAAGAAAGTCATTTAGTTTACATAATAAAGTTATGATAAACTTATATGTATTCTGAAATTTCCAAGTCCATTGCTTGCTCTTTTTGTAAATCAGATACATGCGTATATTTCTGTGTTGTATTTAAATTAGTATGACCGAGTAGCTCTTGTACTGTTCGGATATCTCGTCCATCTCTAACTAAATGTGTCGCAAAACTATGTCGTAATTTATGACTAGAAATCCCTTTTTCCTTCCATTTTAGCTCCGGATATTCTTTTCGCATTTGATCAATGATCCGCTCCGTTATTTCTTGAATACGTCTTCTGGATATTCGCTTCCCTCTCCTTGAAATAAAGAGTGCATCTTCCTGTCCTTTCATGGGGAAAATCCTGTTTTCTTCTATATATAATTGTAATTCTTCCATCAACTTTTTCGGTAACGGAATATAACGAGTTTTATTTCCCTTTCCCAGTACGTGAATCCCCCTGTTTTGATTAATGGACGACAGATTAAGAGAGTGTATTTCCATTACCCGTAATCCTGCAAATGCCATGAGTCCAAGGATGACTTTGTTCCGTCTTTGATGCTGCTTTTGGGATACCTTGCCAATCATCTCAAAAAAAGATTTTAATTCGTCTTTTTCCAAATAACTTGGTAGTTTTCCTTTTTGTTCTTTCGCGCTCTCCAAATCAATAGCGGGATTTTTTAGGACAAGCTCATAATCCACTAAACATTTATAAAAGGATCGAATGGCTGTCAATCTTCTATTTCTCGAACTAGCAGAATTTGCGCGCTTAGTTTTTAGTTCGTTCATAAAAAGGGTAACCTGTAATTTTTTTACTGAATTTAAGTCCATATATACTTCTTTTTTTCGTGTAATAAATTCGAGGAATAAATAGATGTCCCGTAAATAATTATCGATCGTAAATATACTGTAGTCCTTATTATCCATTTCTGTTCGAAAGAGCGTTAACTCTTCTTCATACCAAGAAAATAATGTTTCTTTTGTGATCATATGTATTGCCACCTAATCTATATAGTAATAATTCTAGTATACAATAATTCTTAAAAAACCGCACATAAGAGATATTATGCGCGGTAATGATGAGAAATTAATTAGAAGAGATTTAAAACTTTAATGACAGGTATACATTTAGATAGCGGAGTGGCAAATAAAAAAAGAACAGTACCTTTAAATGTACATGTTCTTTCTTTTCACTATATTTAAAATTCTCGCTTACTATAAAAGCTCAGTGAGATAAAATAGGATACTAGAAGAAGAAGAAGAAGTGGAATTATCAGGATTAATCCCAGTTCTGCTTTTGATAATGTCGATAAACGAATCATCGTTTCTTGGATAAATTGATTATCTAGTTTTGCAAAATACTTCATTATACCAGTTGTTCCAAACACTATTACGAAAAGAAGAATAAAGTTAGCCATTTTGGCTTTTAAATAGCCAAATTTAAAAATCATAGGTAAAGAAATAGAAAAACATATTGTTACCATTATTGCTCCCCCTATGAGAATGATATAACTAAAAGGAACATCCAACGGAATGTGAAATAGTTTCACAAGAACATGGATCAGATAAAAGCCAATTGCTGCAAAAGCTGCATAAACATAGATGGACACATATTTTGATAATACTATGGTAGATAGTTTTATCGGAAGACTAATAAGAACTTTATCACTGTTATTTTTATCTTCTAATGCACTTGCTCCCAGAAGGAGTTGATAAGTAATTGCTAGTATTCCAACCATTAGTCCAACTTCTCCAAGACTGGAAAGAGAAACAGAGAAGAAACAAATTAACAATAGTGATAAGGCTATTGATCTTTTTTGGATAAGAATGTCTTTTTTAATTAGATGATACATGACCACCACTCCTTCTTGTGTAAAACACCATAATATCTTCTAAAGTTGGCTTTTCATAGAAATAAGAATTTCCAAATTGCTTTCTTACCTCTTCTTTGTTTTTACATAATGCTTCAAAACCAAAATCATTACTCTTTAAACCGATTAAATTTTTATCATTGATAATCTGTGTGCTATCTTTGCCTTTAACCATAGTATATTCTTCTAACAGCTCATCCTTCGTTTTATTTAAAATGATTTGTCCATTATTAATTAAAGTAATATAATCGGCTATCTTATCTAAATCTGAGGTTATATGAGTCGAAAAAAAGATTGCCTTATTTTCGTCTTGTATTAATGTTTGCAGTACATCTAGCAATTCAGTCCGAACCAGTGGATCTAAACCAGAAGTTGGTTCATCCATAATCAAGAGTTCAGCTTGATGAGAAAGAGCGATAGCTAATGAGAATTTCATTTTCATCCCTTTTGACAGCTCGTTGATTTTTTTATCCATTGGTAGAGAAAAATCCTTAACATATTTAAGGAATGTGCTTTCTTCCCATTGTGAATAAAATGGGCGGATGATGTTCTTCATTTCTTTTATTGTTAACTCTTCATAAAAGTGATTATCATCATAAACAAAGCCAATTCTCTCTTTAATTTTCATACTATGCTTTTCATTATCTAATCCAAAGACTTTAATCATGCCGCTATCTTTTTTGATTAAATTCATAATTAGTTTGATTGTTGTGCTTTTTCCAGCTCCATTTGGACCAATAAAGCCCATTATAAATCCTTTTTTTAAGGTAATATTAATCTTGTCTAAAGAAAAACCTTGTCGGCTCTTCGATACATTGATAAGTTCTAATGTGTTTTCCACTGTGCTCATCCTTTATAAATAATTTTTAATATTTCTTGTAATTCTTCTAATGTTAACCCGATTAGCTTAGCTGTACTGCTGGCTTCTGTTAAATGTTCCTCGATTGTTGTCAATTTGTTTTCACGAAGTATTTCTTTGTTTATTGCTGCAACATATGAGCCCTTTCCAGCGACTGTAACAATAAAACCGTCTTTTTCAAGTTCATCATAGGCTCTTTTAGTTGTAATAACGCTAATTTTAAGTTCTTTTGCAAGACTTCTAATAGAAGGAAGAGATTGTGTTTCTTTTAGTTCACCTGCTACTATTTGCTCTTTTATTTGCTTTACTATTTGCAAATAAATAGGCTCCTCTGAGGAATTGGAGATAAAAATATTCATTAGAAACACCTTTCAACTGTTATATCTGTATATAGTCAGTATATACAGATATAACAGTTGTGTCAACCCTCATAATTAGACAAGTTTTTAATTCATCATAATAATATTATGTAAACAAACAGTTTCTTCTATTTTTATCATTAGTATCTAAAATAATATACAAAACATGCAGGAAGAACTAAATGGGGAAAAAATAAATTCACGCATGAATCAATTTAAACAATTAGACCAAAGTCGCGAGTCTCTTATTGAAGAGGCAATTATACTTTGCAAAACTGGAGAGACACAAATAAATGAAGTTACAGAGCGAATAAACGAATTGGCAAGACATGGTGTCATTCAATTAGAGAAAATGTTACATAAGCAATGGTATGTGAATTTGTAAATCGTTCTAAATAAAAAAACAGTTCTGGACGTGAGCTCCTATCCAAGACTGTTTTTTTATTAATTAATAATTTTCCATAACAGGATAAAATCGAAAAACAGCTTTCCCGACAACAGCATCCTCTGATATACAACCAAGCTGTCTACTATCCATACTATTTTGCCTATTATCCCCTAATACAAATAGATGCCCCTTAGGTACTGTAACTTTAAGATTTTCCGTCAATCTCTGATTAGGAAGTAAATGCTTCTTTTTCTCTTGAAGATATGGTTCGTCATATTTTTCGCCATTAATATAAAGTGTATCATCATAAATTTCAATCGTATCATCAGGTAAGCCGATTACTCTTTTTATATAATCTTCTTTTTCTATTGGTGAATGAAAGACGATGGTATCAAAATGCTTGATTTGGCCAACTTTAGAGACAATCACTCTATCTTGATTTTCATATGTTGGCTGCATGGATTGTCCTATTACCTTAACAGGGGCAAAAATAAAGTTACGGCAAATAAACACAAATAGTAATGCGCAAATAAGTGCAATAATCCACGACTTTAGCTCTCTTTGAAAAGCTGATTTCTTATTAATATTGCTTCCCTCTTTTCTCTTTAAAAATTAGTTGGTTCTATTTAGATCACCATTTTATACATTAAAATATCATCTATATATTCATTTTCTGACAGTTTGATTTCTTTTATTTTACGACCTTCTTCTATAAATCCCATACAAGTATATAAAGAAATAGCCCTAGTATTTGTTGAGAAAACACCTAAGCTAACTTTTTCAATCAGCGGGTTTTCTTTGGCCCATGCTAGTAGTGCTTTTATAAGTAATTTTCCTATTCCTTTACTTCTATGCTTTTTACTTATCATCATCCCAAGTGATCCTGTGTGATTAAGTCTTTGTCTATTTTTTGTTTGAAAGACAATAAAGCCAATTACTTTATTGGTTTCTTCCGCAATTAGGATAGTTTCTCTCTCATTATGATGCAAAATTTTAGCGACCCATGCCTGTTGATCTTCCAGTGTTTGATTAAACTCTTCGATAGTAGTTATCAGATAATCTTCTTCGGCAATCACAGATTGCTGAATAGCAAAAATTGCTTCTGCATCTTCTAGTTTCGCATGGCGGATAAGATATTGATCAGCTGATTTCAATTTCTTTAGCCACTCCTTAATAAATATGAATGTGATGATATTAATAGATTAAACTCCCACTGGAGGAATTTAATTCCATTATAGCATAGCCACGATAAAATTACTCTGACCTGTTTTTCTTTTTTCTATATATAATCCAAGCTATTACAATAACTACAACAGGAATTAAAATTGGTGATAATCCAACAATCATCACGATGACACTTGAAAGGAAGGAAATTAACCCGTTAATCGTGCTCACGAATTGACTTTTTGCTTTTTCCCATGTATTTAAAGACTCTTTATCTTGAATAGAACCCACTTTTACTAACTCTTCTTCCAGTTGGATCGTGACAGTCGAATAGTCTACGTTATTTTTTAAGTATTTCATTCTACCTAATATTTGTTCTTTTTCTGCCTGCACAGTTGCAAGATCATTTGAAATTTTAAGAAGGTCTTCTGTTTTTTCTGCTTGTTCCATTAAAGCTAGTAGCCTTTTTTCCACTGCTTCCTTAGCTTTTAGCCGTGATTGCAAATCCACATATTCTTCAGTCACATCGTTGCCGGTGATACTCTTCTCTGTAACCTTTATACTTTTCTTTTCGATATCGTTTAGGTAAGTTTGGAAATGCTTTTGAGGTATTTTTACGATAATAGTTCCGTTTATATAATCAGTACCACTATCATGAATGGATGATTCCACTATATACCCGCCTAGCTCTGCTGCTTTTGATTGGATATGCTTCTCTACGTTGTGATAGTCTTTCACCTTTAAGGATAGATTCCCATTATAAATAACTAATCGGTCATTATTACTAATTGCTTGACCGTTATTTTCTTTTACCGTTTTACTATCTGTTGCGGGTAGTTCTCCTATTTCATTCTGGGCATCGATGACATTGGAATCAGCCTTTTCATAATCTCTGCTATCAGCTGCTTTATCTTCGGAATTTTGTGAGCATCCAGTTAATAATAATAGAAATAATAACGACCAATTAAATATAATTAGAAATTTTTTCATTTTTTTCCTCCTGCGTTTTGTTAATGATTAGACGGATAAGAAGAAATTAAGTTTCAGTTTAATTCCATTTTTTATTATAAAACTCATTATTATGTTCATCTAAATAAAGACCATTTTTTACACCAATTCAGTATTCTTTGTATACGATAATACAAATTTAGTTACAGGGATAAATCCATTTGATTATCATACAATGTTATAAAAGTGGTGGAAATAACGTTTATACGGAGGGATTCTTTGTGGAGTTAGACAGGCATATGGAAATGACTTTTCAAAACTTACAAGAGAAAAATATGACCTTTGATATCGTTTTTCAGCGTATCCTTGCTTTTATGTCTAGAAGTCCTTCGGGAAATTATCAATTAATGATTGGTACAGATTCACAAGTGCATTCCAAACATACGAAGTTTATTACAGGAATAGTCATTATGAATAAAGGAAAAGGTGCTTGGGCATGTATTAGAAAAGTGATCATACCAAGGAAGATTCTAAGACTTCATGAGAAAATCTCCTATGAGACAACACTTACAGAAGAGGTAGTTAGTCTGTTCACAGAGGATAGGAAAAACCAACTAATTGATGTTGTCCTCCCCTTTGTTTATCAAGGAGCAACTTTCTCGATAGAGGGACATATAGATATTGGAGCAGGCAGAAGAAATAAAACAAGAGAATTTGTCAATGAAATGGTAGCAAGAATGGAGTCAATAGGTATCGAACCAAAAATTAAGCCTGATTCATTTGTTGCTTCATCCTATGCTAATAAGTATACGAAATAATTAAATAAAAAAAACCTGTCCACAAACGGAACAGGCAAAATACATTTATTTTTCTTTTGAAGAAGCAACTTCTTCAGAAACCTTTTTATTTTTGTTAATAAAATGAATGATAAATGTGATAATAAACGCAGCAATTAGAATCCCAAAAAATACATAGTGATCTAATTCATATCCAAAAATGCTAGCAAACATCTTTACCGCGATTATCCCAATTAATACAAAGGCGGTATTCTCTAATTCTGGAACTTTTTCAATGAGAACTAAGAATAATTTGGCAACAGTTCTCATCATTAAAATACCGAGCATTCCACCAATCAGTAGAATCCAGATTTCATTTGAAACAGCCAAAGATGCTAATATGCTGTCAACCGAAAAGGCTAAATCCATTAATTCTACGGAGATAACAGTTGCCCAGAATACGCCGAACAATCTTATTGTCCAACTGTCTTTCTTCATCGCTGAGGCATCTTCATCTTCCTCACCAAGCCAGAAATGCTTAATTACAATCCATGCTAAGTATGCTGCTCCAATTACTTTTATCCAGGTAAAATGGATTAAGTAAACACCAATTCCAATAAAGAAGAAACGGAAAAAATAGGCTCCGAATAAACCATATGTCAATGCTTTTTTTTGTTTATCTGGCGGTAAATGTTTTACCATTACTGCTAATACGAGCGCATTATCTGCTGATAATAAGCCTTCTAAAATGACTAACGATCCGATTAATCCCCATGATACTGGATCTGTTAATACTTCTGCCCACATCTTCCAATCAAAAAATGAAGCATAGGTTGATAATATCTGATGTAAAACGTCCACTTAATGAGCCTCCATTATTATATGTAATCATATGGAAGCTATTATACTCCTATCATTTTCAGATAGCAACTGTAATAAAGGAAAGAAGAAAAAATACCTTCTATTATTCTTCATAAATCATTTTTACTGTCATACCACCGTCTACCATAAGATTCGTTCCTGTAATAAAATCATTTTGCGGATTTGTGAGGAAAAGACATGCTCTCGCAATATCCTCAGGTTTACCTACTCTTTGTGATAGATGCTGTTCATGATCGCTTTCTCGCAGATTTTCATAATCTTTCGTTTCGATCCAGCCTGGTGATATGCTGTTAACTGTTATATGTGCATCAGCTAAACTATTTGCCAAAGCATGAGTAATAGCCATAATTCCACCTTTGCTAGCACTATAGCTTTCTGTATTAGGTTCCGACATATAGGCTCTGCTAGATGACATGTTAATAATCGACCCTTTTGCGCCTTGAGTTCGCATGATTTTTGCGACTTCTCTTGAACAAAGAAACACGCTGCGGAGATTCGTATTTATCACATCATCCCATTCTTCTATCGTTAAATCGTAAAATGATTTAAAAATGCCTTTACCGGCGTTATTAATTAAGATATCAATCTTTCCAAATTTCGCTTGTGTTGTCTCAACCATTTGAATGATATCTGCTTCGTTTCGAACATCGGTTTTTATAAAAATTGCTCTCTCTTTTTGCTCTATAGAATCAAGTACATGTTTTCCTTGCTCTTCATCTATATCAGCTAGGATAACATAGGCATCTTCTTGCAAATAAGCTTTTGCAATTGCTTTGCCAATACCATTACTAGCCCCAGTTACAATGACAACTTTATCTTTGTACATTCTAATCACCAACCATTCATATAAAAAAGCAAGCCAATTTCTCAGCCTGCCTTGTTGTATTTATTCTTCAGTGATTTCCACTTTTTCCATAACATCGCCATTTTTCATTGCTTTTACAGCAGCAATACCGGACGTAACTTGTCCAAATACTGTATGAACACCATCTAAATGCGGTTGTGGCTCATGTACGATAAAGAATTGGCTTCCGCCTGTATCACGGCCAGCGTGTGCCATAGAAAGAGCTCCTTCCACATGTTTGTGAGGGTTTCCTTCTGTTTCACATTTGATTGTGTATCCAGGTCCTCCTGTTCCATTTCCATTTGGGTCGCCGCCTTGGCTGACGAAACCAGGAATTACACGGTGGAATGTTAAACCATTATAGAAACCTTTTTTAATAAGTTCCACAAAGTTAGCTACTGTTCCAGGAGCTTCGTTTGGATATAATTCGAATTCAATTTTTTCACCATTTTGCATTAATATGTATCCTTTAGTTGCCATGATCAACATCTCCTTATTTCAAAATCAGCTTTTATCATATCATCTTTTCGGAAAGAAAGAAAATATTACGTTCCTTTTATCCATTATTCTTTTATTTTCTTTGGTTCTTCATAATCGATACCTTTTGTATCTACAGTAACTTGTTTCATTTTTATCTCTTCTACTGGTTTGTCATTCTTATCTCTTTTTGAAGAGACTATTTTATCGACGACATCCATGCCTTCTATCACTTTCCCGAACGGAGCGTATTCTCCATCCAAATGAGGGGCGTCTGCAACCATAATGAAGAATTGTGACCCAGCAGAATCAGGCAGTTGAGACCTTGCCATGCTAATTACGCCTCTTTCATGCTTTAAGTCATTTTCAAACCCATTCTCTGAAAATTCTCCTTTAATCGAATAGCCTGGCCCGCCTGTTCCATTCCCATTGGGATCGCCGCCTTGGATCATAAAATCAGGAATAATCCGATGAAAAATTAATCCATCATAAAAACCTTTATTCACTAATGATACGAAATTATTGACTGTATTAGGGGCTTTATCAGGATAAAGTTCTAATGTAATGGTCGAATTATCTTCCATCGTAATCGTTACAATAGGATAGTCGTCTGGTGAAATCACTTTTGCTTGTGTTGTATTTTCTTCATTTGATGGCTCACTTTTCGTTGTGCCACAGCCTGACAGTAGTAAAAGAAGGACTAAACTCAAGAAAAATACTATACCACCTCTTTGTTTTCTACTCAAATAACATCATCTCCTCTGTATGGATTCTTTCCTATTTTAACGAAAACGTTTTTATTTGTACAATGAATAACTGATAATAGCTAAAGAAAGAGCATTATCCCAAATCTTCGGATAATGCTTTTTGTTCATGATATATATTTTAATAGATAACTAGCTAAATAAGGAGAATGTATACGCACTGCTAGTGACGGTGGAGTACTGCCATTCACTAATTCGGACGGCAAACCAAACCAAATAACTTTTTCATCAATAATAATGAAAGGAAACGGTATACCAGGAGCTGAACCTATACTCCCTCTATTAAGAAGCTGTTTCCATTGTTGTTTTAATATCTCGTTCTGTTTTGGAAAAGAGGCTATTATTGTATGGTTGGATCGTTTGATATCTTTTTCTAGTAATTCTACTCTTTGTGCGTGCGTCCAAAATAGCTTAGGATTCTTCTTTTGAATCCACTCGCCAATTTGTTGGTTGGTTACCACTTTATTAAAACTTTCTTGATGATTGACAAGCTGTCGGATCGTTTTCTTCCTATCTATTTTTGTTTTTATATAGTTCCTGTTTGCTATATGAATAAATTTTCCTTTTGCCCTGCTGATCGCCACATTTATTAACCGACCGCTTTCTTTACCAGTTAAAAGCATTCCAGGCTTTAAAAATGCCTGTCCTTCTACACTATCAAAGATGATTATATCTCTTTCGCTTCCTTGAAAACGATGAACTGTAGCCACAATTAGTCGTTTTTCCATGATGGCTTCCGGGAAAAATTCTGCTGCCATTGCTTCCATTATTTCTGCCTGCGCTCGATATGGAGTAACATAGCCGATACTCGTTGTTCCTTTTTCACTTAAAGCCTCATTTATAACTTGCAGAGCTAATAATAGATGGATATAATTCATACGGGACTTCGAAGCTCTCTCAAAGGTGGCATATGCGCCAAATTGACTTGAATCTAATAAAATATTGGCATCTCCTTGGAAAGGTAGTTTTTCTGCGATTGCTTTTCTGTTTCTTTCCACCCTCTTATGATCTCCTACAAGGGAATGATAGATATATTTATTGGTAAATTGAGAGATGCTTGGATGCATCCTTCTTTGTTCGTTTAATAACAAAAGCTGAGGATGAAGCGATGAACTATGAACCGTTTTGGCAACGCCTGTCGCGTGGAATACGTCTTCTCTTAACCATTTATCTACTAAAGCATGACGGCTAGTTGCGATAGGAGGTAACTGTTTAAAATCTCCACAAATAATGATTCTTTTTGCTAGTGATGCAGAAAAAGCGACTTGTGGAATATATGCCATGCTCGCCTCATCTACTATTACTAAATCGTATTCATCTTCATAGATGGCTGGATCTGTGGCAGCTTTTACTATTGTCGTGCCAACAATTTTTGCTTTTTGTACAAATTGCAGTTCCCTTTTTCTGATTTTTTCCATCACATTTGCTAATTTCTCTTCCATCTCTAATAACTGAGCAGAATCTCTTGTTGTAAACGAATAAGAAAGGTCTTGTTTAAGTTTTAGTTTTTCTTCAAAAAAATACTGTTTTTGCTTGGCAAGATCCATATCCTTTTTATCTAATAAGGAACTTGTTGTAATTTTTTCTTGTTCAAGTGATGCATTATTGCTATTTCCCCCATAGCGAAGGATATCCCCTATTTTAAATCGGTCCTTTTCTTTAATCGTTGTCGTTATTTCCGTGAGTAGAACATCTACAGCCTGGTTACTTTGTGCTAAGAGTAAAATCCTCTTACCTTTCCAATAACGTTGTAGAGCAACTCTAGCTAATGTATATGTTTTGCCTGTTCCAGGCGGCCCCCACACAAAGGAGACGGGGTTATATTTGCATCTTAAAGAGAGCTCATGAACATGATTTTTCAGTTGCTCACTTGGGTGCTTTGTTTCTTCACTAGGTTGCATTAATTTAACGATTCTACTAAGCTTACGTTTATTTTTTTTAATAGTATCAAAACGGATTTGCAGCTGTTCTAATAGCTCCCAAGGATCATGGGATAAATATGCTTCTGAGACATCCTCCCCAATCTCCTTTTCCAAAATAATAAGAAGGCTCTTGCCATCTGCCGACAATACTCTCCCCCTTACAGCCTGACTTCCCCAGTGGATCATTACATTTGATCCAATTGGAACCTTTAGATTGCTGATGCTTTCAAAATAATACGTAAAGTCATTTTCTGTGTTTAGGAGAATTCCATTATATAAAGCAACTTTCGATTGCCCGTATTTTTTTAAATGATTGATCTCGATTTGTAGTGCTTGCTGCCATTGTTTAATGGTAGTGATAATGTTTGTCATTTTCCCCTTTAATTCCTTTTCTAAAAAAGTCGATTTTTCTATTATAGCATTTAAAAGAAAAGAAGAATAGAAACAGGGAAATCCAGTTCTATCCTTCTAGTTCTTTGCTATTCTTCGTTTGTTGTTCTATATATTCATCAATTTTTGCATCTAATCGTTCTAAACTCTTTATTGCCCGTTCCTTTGTTATCGTACGATAGTGATGATGTCCCCCAGGCTCCTCGTCCTTTTCATCAGCTAGTTTAACAATTTTTTGTAAGGGGGTTAAAATCACGGAACCACCAGGAATGAAACTATCTGTATGGAAAAGAACGGCTAAAGCTATTTCTTTTGCTTTAATTGGATTTTCTCCTAAACGGATTAATAATTTATGTGCTCTTTCTGCCCCTTTTATTGGATGAATGTCATTTTGTCTATATAATTTATAATCCCATTTTCCATCTTTATACCATGTATAGTGTCCCATATCATGTAAAAATCCGGCTTTAGCTGCATTATCGACATCGACATTTGATTCTTTTGCCATTTCAAAAGCATGATAAGCAACTGCCAGAGCATGAGCTAAACCTGAACGTGTAATATATTTTTGTGCAATATGATGATTATATATATCGAGAAGTTTAACGTCTCTCATCTCCGACACTTCCTTTCTTTATATACAATAACACTCGATATTGAGAGAGTGTCTGATAAACTTTATTTGCTTTATCCTACCCGTATTAATCCGTTTAAAAAAGTATTTTTCCTATTATATTATATTTTTTGTAAAATGATAATAAAAAACACTTGAAATAGCTAAATGGCTTAGATTATAAGTTGATTATTAATTGTTTTAAGGAAAGCGTTTATTTGGAATTTTATTAATATTTTGAATGCGTAAAATTTTCTTCCTTTGTAAAAGAGATTTTATAGGTTAGATATTAACGGATATAGAAAAAAGATGTGATATCTCATTAATCACATCTTTTTTCTCGTTTTATGCATTTACAGTGGGTAAAATCGAGGTTCCCATTAAGTATTCATCAACTTTTCTGGCAACTTCTCTGCCTTCGTTAATTGCCCATACGATTAAGCTTTGCCCTCTGCGTGCATCACCAGCAGCAAATACACCTTCCAAATTCGTTGTGAAATCGCCATATACCGCAGCAACTTTACGACTTGTTGTTTCTAGTCCAAAATGTTTCAGTACTGGTTGTTCTGGACCTTCAAAGCCGATTGCAATAAATACTAACTGTGCTGGCCATACTTTTTCCGTACCAGGAATTTCTCTGAAAATAAACGTTCCGTCTGCTTGCTTTATTTTTTCCATCGAAACAGTATGAAGCTCTTTTAGCTTTCCGTCGCTATCTTTTACCATTCTTTTTGTTTGAATACCATATTGTCTTGGATCTTCACCAAACTTTTGTTCAGCTTCTTCGTAAGCATATTCTAATGTGAATACATTAGGCGCTGCTGGCCACATATTTTCACTTGAACGCATTATCCCAAGCTTTGGATGCTTCCCAAATTGAACTACACTTTTACAGTTCTGACGTAATGCAGTTGCTACACAATCTGCACCTGTATCGCCGCCACCGATGACGATCACATCTTTTCCAGCAGCATCAATGAAGTTTTTATCTTGAAAATTGGAATCTAGTAAACTTTTGGTTACACCAGATAGATAGTCCATGGCAAAATGCACACCTTCAGCATCTCTGCCTTCCATTACTAAATCTCTTTGTTTCTGCGCGCCAGTACATAGAATAACAGCATCATACTGTTCTCTTAATTCTGAAGCTGTTATATCTTTCCCTACTTCTGTATTAGTAATAAAATCAATACCTTCTTGTGTAAGTAGTTTCACTCTTCTTTCCACATCTTTTTTTTCAATTTTCATGTTAGGTATCCCATACATTAATAATCCGCCTGGTCTATCTGCACGTTCATACACAGTTACGGAATGCCCTGCTTGATTTAACTGATCTGCACTAGCTAGCCCTGCTGGTCCTGAACCAATAACGGCTACTTTTTTCCCTGTTCTCTTTGCCGGTATCCGCGGCTGGATCCAGCCCTGTTCAAATCCTTTATCAATAATAGTCCGTTCGATATTTTTAATCGCCACAGCAGGATCTGAAATCGCTACAGTACAGGAACCTTCACAAGGAGCTGGACAAGCACTACCAGTGAATTCAGGGAAATTATTTGTTTTCAATAAACGATCTAATGCCTCTTTCCATCTTCCTCTATAAACTAAATCGTTCCATTCAGGGATTAAGTTATGGATTGGACAGCCGGATGTACTTCCCGCAATTTCCATCCCGATATGACAGAATGGTGTTGCACAGTCCATACATCTTGCCCCTTGTCTTTGAAGTACATCATCAGAGAAAGGAGCAGAATATTTCTTGAAATCTTTTAGACGGGAAAGCGGATTTCTTTCTTCCGCTTCCTCCCGATTATATTCGATAAATCCAGTTGCTTTTCCCATTCTGTTCTCTCCTTTCTACTGCACTAATACGCTAATTTTATTTGCTTGTTTTTTTTTGTCTTGTTTGGAATTATTCGCAAAAGCTTCCATTGCGGCATCTTCTTCCGATAAACCATTTTCAAGTCCCTTTTGAATGTTGGCGATCATTCGTTTGTAATCTTTTGGAATAACTTTGACAAACTGTTGAACGTATTTATCCCAATTAGCAAGTACTTGTTGACCTGCTAAACTACCTGTTAATTCAATGTGCTTTTTAATAAGCCCTTTTATTCTCTCTATTTCTGCTTGTTCTTCTAATTGTTCAAAGATTATCATTTCTTTATTACACATTGCTTTAAATTTGTCCGCGTCTTTCGATAAAACATAGGCAACTCCACCTGACATACCTGCAGCAAAGTTTTTTCCGACATCACCTAAAATAATGACTTCTCCGCCAGTCATATATTCTAAGCCATGATCACCGATACCCTCTACTACAACACTCGCTCCACTGTTACGAACCGCAAATCTTTCTCCTGCTTTTCCGTTAATAAACGCTTCCCCACTTGTAGCACCGTAAAATGCAACATTTCCGATAATAACATTATCTTGCGCAATAAATGAATTGTCTGCTGGTGCCTTTGCCACAATTCTTCCTCCAGAAAGCCCTTTGCCAATATAGTCGTTTGCATCACCTGTTAAGTACATGCTCATGCCTTTGGGAATAAAAGCACCAAAGCTTTGACCCGCTGAACCTGTGAAATGTAAATTGATTGTATTGTCAGGAAGTCCTTCCTCTCCATATAATTTTGATACTTCACTGCCAACAATTGTACCTGTTACACGATTAGTATTTTGGATAGTATAATGCAAGTGGAGCGCTTCTTTATTGACAATAGCTTTTTGAACTGCTGGAAGTATTTTTTGAATATCTAAACTTTCATCAATTTTATGGTTTTGTGGTGTTTCGAATGTTCTTGGTCCATCGACTTGATACAATAGTTTCGATAAGTTTAAATCTTTTGCTTTCCAATGCGATTGCGCCTGTTCACTTACCTTTAATACATCTGTTCTTCCAACCATTTCTTCTATTGTGCGGAATCCTAATTGTGCCATTAGTTCACGTACTTCTTCTGCAACAAAACGCATGAAATGGACAATATGATCTGGATCTCCAGCAAATTTATAGCGTAATTCTGGATTTTGGGTAGCGATCCCCACTGGGCATGTATCCAAATGACAAGCTCGCATCATCACACATCCCATTACAATAAGTGGTGCTGTAGCAAAGCCGAATTCTTCGGCTCCCATAAGGGCTGCAAGTACTACGTCTTTTCCTGTCATCAGTTTACCATCTGTTTCTAAAACAACACGATTTCGTAAACCATTTAGCATCAACGTTTGATGCGCTTCTGCTAAACCTAATTCCCACGGAAGCCCAGTGTGTTTAATACTTGTTTTCGGTGAAGCCCCTGTACCTCCATCGTATCCACTTACAACAATTACATCGGCAGCACCCTTTGCAACACCAGCAGCGATGGTACCAATTCCGCCTTTTGAAACTAATTTTACTGAAATACGTGCGTCTCTATTGGCGTTTTTCAGGTCATGAATGAGCTGAGCTAAATCCTCGATAGAATAAATATCGTGATGCGGGGGTGGGGAAATTAATCCAACGCCTGGTGTAGAACCGCGAACTTCAGCAACCCACGGATATACTTTATTCCCTGGCAATTGACCTCCTTCACCGGGCTTTGCTCCTTGAGCCATTTTAATTTGCAATTCTTTTGCGTTTATTAAATAATGGCTCTTAACCCCAAAACGTCCAGAAGCTATCTGCTTAATATTACTTCTTCTGTTATCGCCATTTTCATCTATCATATATCGAGAAGGATCTTCTCCGCCTTCCCCGCTGTTACTGCTGGCACCTAATCTATTCATGGCAATTGCTAATGTTTCATGTGCTTCTTTACTTAAAGAACCGAAGGACATTGCACCAGTCTTAAATCGTTTTACGATAGATTCTACTGATTCCACTTCCTTCATATCGATAGGCTGTCGTGCTGAATCAAACGCAAATAAATTTCGTAAAAAACTCATGCTTTCTTCATTTGCAGCCTCAGAAAACTGTTTAAATAAGGAATAATCTCCTTTGCGGCATGCCCATTGTAAGGTGTGGATTGTTTTCGGATTAAAAGCGTGATGTTCCCCGCCTTTTCTCCATTGAAAATCGCTCCCCGAATCTAATGTTTCGTCCATCCCATCTTGATAACCCCATTCATGTCTTTTCGTTGCTTCTTCGGCAATTATATCTAATCCAATACCGCCAAGCTGTGAAACAGTACCAGTAAAATAACGGTCGATAACTTCTTCGCCGATACCGACAGCTTCAAAAATTTGAGCTCCTCGGTAGCTTTGGACAGTAGATATACCCATTTTAGACATTACTTTTACAACACCTTCTGTAATGACTGTATTATATCTTGTTACCGCCTCTTCATAGGAAAGGGACAGCATCCCATCTTTGATTGCTTGATTGTAGGTTGCGTATACTAAATAGGGATTAATTGCATCGGCTCCAAAGCCTATTAAACTTGCAAAATGATGAACCTCTCTTACTTCACCAGATTCTACGATAATACTTGCTTTCGTCCGCAGACCTTTTTTAATTAAATCCTGATGTAAAGCACTGACAGCTAATAAAACGGGAATCGCTTTTTCTTCTCGTTTCATTGCACGGTCTGAAAGAATAAGCAAGGACACACCTTGTGCAATTGCTTCTTCTGCCTTTTGCATGAGCTGATTTAAACTGCTTTCTAAATCATCTGTAAACAAACTATCTAGTGTTCGGGCTGTAAATTCAGTAAATGTATGAGATCGTAATTGTTCTACATCACTATTTGATAATATTGGTGTTTTCAATTGGATTCTATGACAATTACTTGCATCAGGATGTAACAAATCACCTTCAGCACCTAACCAAGTTAAAGTAGATGTAACCAAATGTTCCCGAATAGCATCAATTGGCGGATTAGTTACTTGTGCAAATAGCTGTTTAAAATAATTAAATAAAGATTGCGGCTTATTAGACAAGACAGCAAGCGGCGTATCATTTCCCATCGATCCAATCGGGTCTTTGCCCTCCAAAACAACTGGAAGTAGATTTTTTTGGACATCTTCATACGTATAGCCAAATGCTTTCTGCCTTGCAAGTAAATCCGTAAAGTCTTCTGCTTTTTCTTCTACATTCTCCTCTAGTCGAATAACTTCATCTAACCACTCATCATAAGGATGTGCCGAAGCAATGGTATTTTTTAATTCCTCGTCTGAAACAATACGACCTTCTTCAAGATCAATTAATAGCATTTTCCCAGGACTTAAACGCTCTTTATAAAGAATATTCTCTTCTTCGACTGGAACAACTCCCACTTCTGAAGAAAAAACAATATAATTATCTTTCGTTACATAATATCTTGCTGGACGCAAACCATTACGATCCAATATAGCACCGATTTGTTTACCGTCCGTAAAAGTGATTGCCATAGGGCCATCCCATGGTTCCATTAAGCTACTATGATATTCATAAAAATCTCTTTTCGCCTTTGAAATATGGGGATTCTCAGTCCAAGGCTCTGGGATCATCATCATAGCTGCATGAGCAGGTGTGCGTCCAGAGAGGATAAAGAATTCAAGTGCATTATCGAATACAGAAGAATCACTACCATTTGCATCTAATATCGGCAGTACCTTTTGCAAATCCTCTCCAAAAACTTCTGATACAAATTGCTGCTCTCTTGCTTTCATCCAGTTGAAATTTCCTCGTAAAGTATTAATTTCTCCGTTATGAATTAAGTAACGGTTTGGATGTGCTCTTTCCCAGCTAGGAAAAGTATTTGTGCTAAAGCGGGAATGAACAATAGCAAACGCGGATACAAAAGCCGGATCCTGCACATCTAAATAAAAGCTTTCGACTTGGTCTGATGTGAGAAGTCCTTTATAAACAATGGTGCTAGATGACAAACTTGCGAAATAAAATTCTTTTTCTTCTGCTCTTCCCCAATTTTCAGCAAGTTTACGGATAATATATAATTTTCGCTCAAAAGCTAATTTATCTTTGTTTTCTATGCTTGATTGAATGAATACTTGGCGGACAATCGGACAACTTTCTTGTGCGACTTTTCCGATTTTTCTGAAATCTGTTGGTGCAGTTCTCCAGCCAATAAGTTCTTGACCCATTTCTTTAATATATTCGTTAATTTTTGCTTCGATTATTTCTCTGTGAGGATCATCTTTAGAAAAAAAGATCATTCCTACTGCGTATTTTCCGCTTTCGGGAAGATTGAATTCCTTAAGTTCTTTTCGAAAAAAGGTATCAGGTATTTGAACCATTAATCCAGCTCCGTCTCCTGTTAAAGGATCGCTCCCTTGACCGCCGCGATGATCCAATTTACAAAGCATACTTAAACCTTTTTTCACAATGTCATGCGTCGCTTCCCCTTTTATATGAGCGTACAGTCCGATTCCACATGCATCATGTTCAAATTCCGGTCTATATAAGCCCTGTGCCTTTTCCATTTGGTTGTACGTCATTTCAACCACCCCTGTCAGATTTTCTAACAAATTTTTTTATTCAGATAATTTAATTATACTATACAAATTCATATGTACAATATATCATTTAGATAGAACTAATCTAAAAAAGAGATTATTATAAAGAAGGTCGGTAAAAATGGAACTTAGACAACTAAAATACTTTATTGAAGTAGCTGAAAGAGAGCACGTCTCAGAAGCTGCTGAGCATCTTCATGTTGCTCAATCTGCTGTTAGTCGTCAAATTGCAAATTTGGAGGATGAATTAGGTGTTCAATTATTTGAACGAGAAGGAAGAAATGTTAAATTAACTCCAATTGGAAAAATTTTTTTAACCCACTCCCAATCAATCCTGAAATCAGTTGATCGAGCTGTAGAACAAGTTAATGCCTATCTGGACCCAGAAAGAGGTTCGATTAAAATTGGCTTTCCAACTAGTCTTGCAAGCCACTTACTGCCTACTGTCATATCAGCATTTAAAGAAAAGCATCCACATGTAAAGTTTCAATTAAGGCAAGGCTCTTATCACTTTTTAACCGAAGGTGTAAAAAATAGAGATATAGATTTAGCATTTTTAGGACCTGTACCAACAGATGACTTCTTATTAACAGGAAATATTCTATTTACAGAGAAAATCTTCGCACTATTACCAAGCAATCATATTTTGAGTGAAAGAAAATCACTACGCTTACGGGATCTGCGAAATGATGAATTTGTTTTATTTCCCGAAGGATATATATTGCAAAAAATCGCGATTGATGCATGTAAACAAGAAGGATTTTTACCTAATATTAATGCTGAGGGGGAGGATTTAGATGCAATCAAAGGGTTAGTTTCCGCAGGAATGGGTGTAACTCTTCTTCCAGAGAGTACATTTTATGATACTGTTCCCAAATTTACAGTGAAGGTTCCTATTGAGGATCCAATTATTAGTCGTACAGTTGGTATCATCGTACCAAGTAATCGAGAATTGCCACCATCTGTACAAACATTTCGTCGATTTATCATCGACTTTTTCACGATTCTAGAAAAATATCAGTAACAAAGAAGCAATAAGGGCCACACCTTTGCAAAAGGCAATGGACCCTTATTTTTTTGTGAAAACTTTTTTATTTTTTTAATACTTCCTTCACTAAAGAATGAAAAATTGTTAATGCATGATTAATTGGTTCAGGACTGGTCAAATCGACACCGGTTTTCTTTAGAAGTTCAAGAGGATAATCCGAACTTCCGCTTTTTAAAAACTCTAAATAGTTCTCTACATCTTCTTTCTTTCCTTCGAGAAGTTTATCAGCAATATTAATCGCAGAAGCAAAGCCAGTCGCATATTTATATACATAAAATGGACGATAGAAATGCGGAATTCTTGCCCATCCATATTTCACTTGTTCGTCTATTACTAAAGCACTGCCATTGTATGCTTTAAATAATTCTTCATAGGTTTGATTGAAAAAATCCAAAGACAGTGGCAACCCTTTTTCTGCTTGTTCATGAACCGCTTTTTCAAACTCACCAAACATAACTTGTGTAAAGAAGGTTCCTTTAAAGCTATCAATAAAATGATGCAATAAATGCTCGCGTTTTGTTTCGTCATCTTCTGTTTTTAACAAATGACGAATTAATAAGACTTCATTAACAGTAGATGCTACTTCCGCAACAAAAATACTATATCCTGCACTTATTTGCGGCTGATGCTTACTACTAAAATAAGAGTGCATACCATGTCCGCATTCGTGAGCTAAGGTGAATAAGCTATCTAAATCATCTCGATGGTTCAGTAAAATATACGGATGGACGCCATATAAGCCTAAATTGTAAGCACCTGAACGTTTCCCAGGAGTTTCACGTACATCTATATATCGTTTTTCTTTAAATGTTTTTAACACACTTAAATATTCTTCACCAAGAGGCTTCAGCGCCTCCAGCATAATCTGAAAAGCATCATCATAGCTGATCTCTTCTTTAGCGGCCTCGCCAACTAGTGGAACGCTTAAGTCATAAGCATGAAGTTCATCAAGTTGCAGCCGTTTCTTACGAAAATTCATATAGTCATCCATATAAGGTAAATTTTTTCTCGTCGTACTAATTAAATTATCGTAAACCTCAACAGGTACTTGATCACCAAATAAACTTTTTTCTAAAGCAGAAGGATAATTTCGAAGTTTTGCTGTTTTTACATTGTTTTTAACGGCGGCGCTAAAGGTCGCAGCAATTGTGTTCTTAAGACCAATATATGGCTTATAATACGCCAAATAAGCTTCTTTTCTAACATCTCGGTCCTCATCTTCTATTCTTTTTGCATACATTCCTCTTGTTAATTCAATCTTTTCACCATTATCAGTTGTTACTTCCCCAAAGGTTATATCTGCATTATTTATCATACCGAACACATTACTAGGAACAGATAACGATTCTCCAAGTTCAGATAGTACCTCTTCTTTCTCTTTGCTTAATACATGTTTTTTATAGCGGAAAGATTCCAAGAGATCTTTTTCAAAATACGCTAAGCCCTCTTCTTCTTGTATGTAAGTATTCAATTCCTGCTCATCTAAGGATAATAAATATGGCATAAAAAAGGCAGTGGCACTACTATATTTTTGGCCTACTAACCGAGCTTTTTCAATAAGACTTTGAGCATGTGTATTCCGTGTATCTAGGTCTAAAAGAAGCATGCCATATGCGTAGACTTTCCTATATAAATAACTAACTTTCTCTGATAATGTTAGATATGCTAATAAGGTTGTTCCGTTTGTAATTTTTCCGTTGAATCCTGAAAGAGTCGTTATTTTTTCTTTTACCGCTTCTAAATCGTTATCCCACGCAGCCTCTGATTCGTATATATCACGTAAATTCCATTTTTCACAATCAGCAACTTCTTCCCTTGTTTTATATGTTTGCATAAACTTCCTCCCATTCTTTCTGTTTCTATTTTACCCTTATTTATAAAAGTCTTATCATTTTGTTTAAAATAGAAGAGATTTTATGTATATGCAATAATGATACATAGCAGAATGCTTTTATGTAAAGCAGAAAAGACTAATACTACTCTTTCTTCTATTTTGGAATGACGATCAATATCTAATTTAGTTTTGTGACAATTAATAAGCTCCATTGGCAGTTTTTTAACATGTTCAAAAGCAATGCTAATTTTTCGGAAAACAATGCAGTCCGTATGCTCAATTGGACAATAAAACTACTATTCTTTTAAAAAGCTTGTCAGCATCATTTATATGTGATATATTTATCAAGCGATGAGCTATATTGAATAAGTCAATGAACGTTATTGCGCTATGTGGAGCGTAGTTTATTGCCTCAATACGTAGGACACACTTAAGTGTCCCTTAAACTGCTGATAAACATATTGTTTATCAGCAGTTTTTATTTGTTCTGAAATTAGGTAATGGAATAAAAAAACTATCCTTTTTCAGGCGAAAACCTCGCTTGAATTTCTTCTCAGAAATATAGCGAGGTTTTTCTCCTCAAGGATAGCGAATATGAGTATATTATATATTTTACGGTAGTTATTTTGCAGTTAATTGATTTAATTCTTTTGTTAAACGATAAAATAATTCTTTGTCACCAGCAATTAATGTTTCATCGATTTGTTTTTTTAGTGCAGCTTTTTGAAAGTCATAAAGGGCCTTTTCCAATACCATTTCTGCAAATAAAGAATCCACAACATTTCCTACAGACTGTTTTGGTGCATTTAATAAATATTTTTCCATTTGAATCAACCCCTTGTTCTTTTTTATAGTATAGCAGTAATATTCTGATAATTCAAATACTTTTTTGAGGTAATTTATTCCATTTTATTTTTTTATTTAACTCCTAATTAGTAACTGTATTTAATTACTTCCCACTAGAGAAATTTATAAACATAAAAAGGTGAAATTCGAAGTTTTGTTTCGCTCTTTTATCACCAATTTGATATTGGCTATTTCTCTATTTTCATGTATTCTGTAAAGAGGTTATGAAAGGGGAAATACAGATGAGCTATAAAATGATCGTATTAGATATGGATGATACTTTATTAACAGATGACCATATTATTTCAGAAGCAACCAAAACTGCTTTAATGCTTGCACAAGAAAAAGGTGTAAAAGTAGTTCTCGCTTCTGGAAGACCAACATATGCAATGCTGGACGCGGCAAAAGAATTAAGACTTGCGGAATATGGCAGTTTTATTCTTTCATTCAATGGAGCAAAAATAACTAACTGTCAAACAAACGAAGAATTATTCAGCAGTACACTTTCTCCCGAAACTGTTCACCAGCTATTTGATTTGAGCCAGAGAGAAAACATTTGGATTCATACTTATATGAATGACGAAATTATTACGCAAGAAAATAATCCTTTTACTGAAATCGAAGGAAAACTTACAGGCTTGCCGATAAAAACAGTTGCGGATTTTAAGCAGACCGTTTCTTCTCCTGTTGTAAAAGTATTAATGGTGAAAGAAGAAAATTATCTTAAAGAGGTAGAAGCAAGACTACAAAAAGAATTGGCTAATGATTTAAGTGTCATGCGCTCTAAGCCATACTTCCTTGAATTTACTGAATTAGGTGTTACTAAAGGGACAAGCTTAGCGATACTTATTGAAAAACTTGGTATCTCTAGAGAAGAAGTGATTGCAATAGGTGATAGTTATAACGATGTTGCCATGATTGAATTTGCTGGCCTTGGAGTTGCTATGGGCAATGCGCCAGATGATGTAAAGCAGCTTGCAGATTACGTAACTGATACAAATAACAACGATGGTATAGCAAAGGTAATCGATATGTTTATTTTAGAACCCTTGGTTACGAAATCTGTTTAATGATTTATTTTATTCGCATATAAAAGAGATAAAGCTTCGATTATAAATCGAAGCTTTATCTCTTTTAAGATTTCCGTTATTCTTCTTTTAAAAATTTACTGGTTCATTCTTCTTCATCAGGCTCATTAAACACCTTGATTGTTTTAAAAGCTAAATTTACTTTAAAATGAAGATTCCAATTACTACGAAGGATTTCAATCTCATGGTCTTGAACAGAAACACATAAGACAACGTCCCCATCCCAATCCATTAAAACATATTCATTTTGATTAGAGAAAAGTTTATAATCTTTATGTGCTATTAAATTCCATCCAAAATTTAGCGTGTGGCTTTTATTCACCATTAAGATACTCCTTTATTTTCCTCGCAAAAGGAATTATTTCACTTCAACAGCCCATCCAAATGGATCTTCTTGTCTTCCATTTTGAATATCTGTAATTGTATTATATAATTTGGATGCTAACTCCCCTGTTTCTCCATTATTTAAAACGATTTTTTCCTCGTTCCAGAAGAACTCACCAATCGGGGAGATAACAGCAGCTGTTCCTGTACCAAATGCTTCTTCTAATTGACCATTTTTATGTGCTTCAAAGATTTCAGCAATAGTTATTTTTCTTTCTGTTACAGGAATATTCCAATATTTCAGCAACTCCATAACACTGCTTCTGGTTACCCCTTCTAGTATGCTTCCATTTAATTCAGGGGTATATACTTCCCCATTAATTTTAAAGAAAACATTCATCGCTCCAACTTCTTCAATATATTTCTTTTCTACGCCATCTAGCCAAAGAACTTGGGAATATCCTCTTTCATTTGCAATTTGCTGCGCTTTTAAGCTTGCTGCATAGTTTCCAGCAGTTTTAGCAGATCCTGTACCACCAGCAACTGCACGAACATATTCATTTTCCACAAAAATTTTAACCGGTTTAACTCCTTCTTTATAATACGAACCAACAGGAGATAAAATGATCATAAATTTATAGCTAATTGATGCAGCAACTCCTAAGAACGGCTGTGTGGAAATGATAAATGGTCTTATGTATAAAGAAGTACCTTCCCCTTTCGGAATCCACTCTCTATCAATATTAATTAATTGTGTTAAGGCATTTAGGGCAAACTCTTCATCTATTTCTGGAATACAAAGTCTGTCATTTGATTTATTTAAACGCTCCATATTTTTCTTTGGTCTGAATAATAGCACTTTACCTTCTTCCGTTAAGTATGCCTTCATGCCTTCAAAAACTGCTTGGCCATAGTGGAAAATAACAGAAGCAGGATCTAAAGTTATTGGTTGATATGGCAAAATTTGAGCATCATGCCAACCTTTGTCTACTGTATAATCCATCATAAACATATGGTCTGTAAATACTTTACCAAATACTAATGTAGAAGGATCTGGTTTCGGTTTTTTATCTTTTGCTAAAGTCACAGTAATTGTTTGATCTGTCACGTTTCCATTCTCCTCATCTTAAATATTATTTCTATTTATTATAACGCAAACTTACTGTAGTGAAAGTAATTTCGAAAAAAAGATGTAAAAATTTTTACTAATAGTTATTTACAGCACAAAAAAAGCAACCAATATCTACAAAATTTGTACATTTGGTTGCAACAATTAATTCCAATGCTTTGTGTCTTCTAAAAGTTCATCAATTTCTATGTCGATTAAATTCCATGTGGATATTTCCTGCTCTAAATCGGCTGTGTTTGTTAAAATCTCATCGATGTCGGTTCTAATTAAATGCATAGTAGCCTCCTTTAAAACCGTCTTAAATCTGTCTAGAGTGCTTATAACTAAAATTTCCCAAATGGGAACGGTTATATTCATTATAGCAGTTTATACTGTTTACATATAATAAAGATGCTTTACAAATTGATTACACAGTCTAGACAAACCAATTAGGACGTAATGACATGGTATAATAATTAAATAGGATAAAAAGTGAAAAACAATCTATCTCAATATACCCAGATAAAATAGTTTTAAACCTAATTTTTTTGGTTATAATTAGAAGACTATTGGAGGTTACTATCAATGATTAGACTATTAAAATGGGTTATTACCATTCTCCTTATATATGGGGCATATAATTTTTATCTTAAAGACAATGGACATAATGCTGAAGAAAGCAAACCTTCTGGTTCCATGGAAAATCGCATAAATCAAGATTCGATCACTTCCTTTTTCCAATCTTTTACTGATGAGTTTGAAAAAATAAAATCCTTTTTTAAAGATGCAGAGGATATGTTACCAGACTGGAATTTTGAAGAAAATACTGAAGATACAGAAGAAATTGATAAACCAGAATTAGTTACACCGCAAGACCATCCTTTTTCGATTCATAATATATCTCTCGGCGATGATAAAAAGTCGGTTGAAAAGTCACTGGGATCACCAAAGCGTGAAACAATTAATGAATACGGCATCTCTTGGTATGCCTATCATCAAAATTATCACAATTTTGTTATGGTAGGCTATGATGAACATAATCAAGTAGAAGCTTTATATACCAATCAAGATTTAATTGCTTCAACAAACGGGATAAAAAAAGGAACAAAGAAAGAAGTTGTCTTAAAAACATTAGGAAAACCATTAACAGAGATAAGAAAAGGACTTGTTTTTTATAAAATGGCAGAGGACAGGGATTACGAAGTGTTCGCACTTGATGATTCATATGTAACGGTATTCTTTGATAAGCATGAAAATAACACCGTAACTGCTCTGCAAATTATCAGCTCTTCCTTAGAAGAAAATCGCAAGGATTTTTATGTGGAAGGAAATGAAAAATTAAAAGAAGGCTTTGAATACCAATTATTTGATTTAACTAATGCCAGTCGTGTCAATAACCATTTAAAGCCGCTGACTTGGAATGAGGCAGTTCGTGATACGGCTCAAAAACATAGTTTAGATATGGCAGAAAATAATTATTTCAGCCATACTAATCTGGAGGGTGAATCTCCATTTGATCGCATGCTTAACGATGGTATCCGTTACACGATAGCAGGGGAAAATTTGGCTTATGGCCAAAACAGCAGTATATTTGCTCACGAAGGCTTAATGAATTCGAGCGGCCATCGAGAAAATATTCTTCAAAAAGATTTCGCCTCTCTCGGCGTAGGAGTTGCCTTTAACAATAAGTCTCAACCATATTATACCGAAAACTTCCTGACAGAATAAAAAACGAGGCTGGAAAATTGATTCCAGCCTCGTTTTTACGATTAACAAACTTTCTATTTATACAATTAAATTACCAATCATCCAAATTAAGAAAAAACTAATGACTATCGATAAATTAGCAGCAGTTCCTACAAATCGTTGGTTATATTTAAACTCCACACTATACGGTAAAACACTTGATGCCATCGGCAAGATTAAGCAGATTAAAATGGTATAACGAAACATATCTTCTGCTGGCCATAAAAAATATGCTAGTACGCCTAAAAAAAGCCCTGTCCCGTACCGAATCCCTAGTACCCTTCCAATTCCTTTCCAGTGACTCTTTTCAAAAGAAAAGTTCAAATAAATACCGAGAAGCAGCAAAGAGAGTGGCATATTAGCCTTCGAAATGGTAGATGTCACATCAATTATCTGATGGGGTATCTCGATACCTACAATACTGATGAAGAAAATAAGTACATAGGTCATCAGCGGGATCGATCGTCCCAGCTTCCCTACCACTTGCTTCGCTGAAAGTTCGGATCCTTCTTGTGAATAATAGCTGCCAATTAAATAACTAATTCCGAAAGTGACAAGGGCATTCCCAATATCGAACATACCAAAATATTTTATCCCTTCAGCCCCCCATATACCCTGCACCAAAGGATATGCAAAAATACCAATGTTAAATCCGGGTATCAACATACCTAACATCCCTTTTTGCTTATTCGCTTCATTTCGGAACAGAAATAGTCCAATTATGGAAATAAGAACACCATAGAATAAACCAAGAAATACCAATATTAACAAAGATTTTTCAATTATGACATTATGTAAGGTGGTGATGATTAAACAAGGTAAAGTAATATTGAAAATGATCCTTGCAAGCCCTTCTCCATCTTTTTCTTTAATAATATTTCTTTGTTTAAAGAAATACCCCATGCCAATAATAATCACGGAATACAAAAATTGCGTATTAAAATTTTCCATTTTCTAATTTCCCCTAACTAAGCTGCAAATTTCCAATGAACCTACTATACTACTAATCCGTATACTTGCAAAGACTTAGATAGAAAAAGACTTATTACGTTTGAGAAAATTTTAGATGCATCAAACGTGATAAGTCTTTTTTAAATACTATTAGAAGCTATTACTTTCTGTCACTGATTTATTCAATTCTTTTAATCTGCGAATATCTAAACGAATAAGTAAAGAAACAGCCAGAGATACAATAAACATACAAGAGAAAACAAGTAATGTTCCTTGATAGCTTCCTGTTGTGTCACGAATCCATGATACAATGCTAGGTCCAGCAACACCTGCAGCTGACCAAGCTGTAAGAATATAACCATGAATAGCTCCTAGCTGTTTTGTGCCAAAAATATCACCAATATAAGCTGGAATGGACGCGAAACCTCCACCATAGCAAGACATAATTATAAAAATAATGATGGAAAAGGCAATATAATGATGTAAATGTGGCAGTGCAAAGAATGCAACTACTTGAACAGCAAAAAACAAAGTATATACATTGGGTCTGCCGATATAGTCAGAAATTGTAGCCCATGCAATTCTTCCAACTCCATTAAATACACCCATAATCCCAACTAGGGTCGCAGCACCCGCAACTGACATGCCTGCCAATTCCTGTCCCATGGGCGAAGCAACGGCAAGAATAGCAATACCACATGTGATGTTGATAAATAGCATAATCCATAACGCCCAAAATCTTTTTGTTTTAACTGCTTCATTTGCTGTTAATTGTGATAAATCTTCCTTTACTATTACATTACCAGCTTCAACTGATTGCTGAAAACCTTTCGGCAAATAGCCTTTTGGAGGTGCTTCTAAATATTGTGCTGAAACAAATATAATAACAAAATAAACAGCTGCAAGAATATAAAAAGTATTAGATATACCAACTGTATTAATTAAATGATTCATAACTGGGCTACTGATCATTGCAGCAAAACCAAATCCCATAATAGCTAATCCAGTTGCCAATCCTCTGCGGTCCGGAAACCACTTAACTAATGTGGATACAGGAGTAATATACCCAACCCCTAAGCCAATCCCCCCAAACATTCCATAAGTAATGTAGAGAAGTGGTAAAGATTCGATACTTGTAGCAAATCCAGCACCAGCCATCCCTAAACCGAACATACAAGCAGACAACATGCCGGAAGTTCGTGGTCCGTATTTTTCAACAAAATGTCCTAAAAACGCCGCTGATAATCCTAAAAATAAGATCGCAATACTAAAAGTCCAGGAAATACTCGTTAATGTCCAATTATACTGTGATTCAAGCGGCTTTGTAAATACACTCCATGCGTATACAGATCCGATTGAAATATGAATACCAACTGCAGATAAAGCAATAAGCCAACGATTTTTTGTTTTCATTGTAATACCCCTATTGTGTTTATTTGTAAATTATCTTAAATTACATTTTCTAGTCAGCTAGAATAGGTGATGGAAAGTGGCGCGGAAGCTTTCCTTACCCCTTCTAACGCTAAATCCACCGTTTCATTTGTATGCAATACTACTGCCATTCTCCGCCCTTTTGTTGTCTTTGGTTTTCCAAAAATGCGTATTTGGGTATTTTCAAATGATAGCGTTTCTTCTATCCCCTGAATGAAATAGCTGTTACTTTCTTCAGTTGCTTTTAATGTTTTACTAGCACCTGGGCTATGTAGTTTCACTCCTGAAACTGGATACCCTAAAATCGCTATAACATGTAACGCAAACTCAGAAAGGTCTTGAGTAATCATTGTTACCATTCCAGTATCATGTGGACGTGGTGAGACTTCACTAAAATAAACATCATTTTCCGTTAAAAATAACTCCACACCAAAAATTCCATATCCACCCAGACTATCCGTGATTTTCTTAGCAATCATTTCTGCCTCATCTAATTGTTCAGCCGACATGAAATGAGGCTGCCATGATTCTATATAATCTCCGTCTTTTTGGGTATGCCCAATTGGAGGACAAAAGGTAGTGCCATTAACTGAACGTACGGTTAAAAGCGTAATCTCTGATTCAAATTCAATAAACTCTTCCACTATGACTCTTGTTTTCTTTCCTCTTCCGCCATCAACAGCTTCTTTCCAGGAAAATTCAATTTCATCTATGCTCCGGCAAATACTTTGCCCTTTTCCAGAAGAGCTCATGACTGGCTTTATTACACAAGGAAAACCTATATTATGTACGGCATCTTTCAATTCTGTTATGTTATTGGCAAAGGCATATTTTGCAGTCGGTATGTTCAACGTTTCACTTGCTAATCTTCTTATACCTTCACGATCCATCGTTAAATAGGTAGCTTTAGCAGTTGGAACTACCGAATACCCCTCTTCTTCTAGCTCCATAAGCGCACTCGTTGCAATCGCCTCAATTTCAGGAACAATATAATCTGGTTTTTCTTTTTCAATTATTGCTTTTAATTGGTTAACATCAAGCATATCTACTGTATATGCGCGGTGGGCAACATGACTTGCTGGTGCTTGTTCATAACGATCGACTGCGATTGTTTCTAGTCCCAGTCGCTGCGCTTCGATAATAACCTCTTTACCCAATTCTCCAGAACCTAATAACATAATCTTTCTTGCTTGTGAAGTATTTGGTGCTCCTAACACGATTGCCAATCCCCCTAAACAATTAATTATTCCTTTATTCTGCATAATATCGTAAAAATCTCTTCTATTCAAGTATTTTTTTCTCCATTTCCGAACGTTTTTATAATTTAGTTATTAATAATTCGTATTTTGTTATAATGATGGAAAAATTAATTGTTGATAAGTGTTAGTGCATTTAGGGAAGAGGAACGCTGCTTTTCGTGGAAAGGATGGCGTAAGTGGATTTCATTCAACAAATGAACGCTTTTTTTTGCGAAAAAGATAGCATAATTGGTTTTCATTCAACAAATGAACGCTTTTTTTTGCGAAAAAGATAATATAAGTGGTTTTCATTCTCCAGATGAACGCCACTTTTTGCGATAAAGATGGCGTAAGTGGATTTCATTCAACAAATGAACGCCACTTTTTGCGGAAAAGATAATATAAGTGGTTTTCATTCTCCAGATGAACGCCACTTTTTGCGGAAAAGATGGTGTAAGTGGTTTTCATTGGCAAATAAATACTTTCTATACAAAAGGAAACAAAACAATCCATGATTAGAGGTTTTTCCTCCTCAATCATGGTTAATTACAGACACTAAACACTCCTGTATCCTTATTAATAAATTGTGAAAGTCTTGCTATCCATTAAGAGTTGAATAAACTATTTCTCCTTTGCAAATAGTTGCTTTCACTTTACCCCTAAACGTTTTGCCTATATAAGGGCTTATTTTATGCTTATAATACAGATCTTCCTTTTGGAGTGTATAGGTTTCATTTAAATCAACAATAGCTATATCTGCATCACTTCCATTTGCGAAACTTCCTTTTTGTGGATAGAGACCGAAGCGTTTAGCTGGGTTCGTACTTGTTATTTTTGCGATAAGCGGAAGAGAAATTCCTCGTTTCCAATAGCCTTCTTCTAATAAAACAGACAGGGTTGTTTGACAGCCGGCAATTCCACCCCACGCTTCTAATAAATTGCCATTTTTCATCGATGGCAGAGATGGTGAATGATCAGATCCAATCATATCAATTTCCTCTCGTTTGATTGCTTTCCACAAGTCATCTACTTCCTTATCAGAACGCAGGGGTGGAGCACATTTTGCGACTGCTCCTAATTCTTCTAAGTCATCGATTGTTAATGACAAATAATGAGGACATGTTTCGACGCTTATGTCCAGCCCTCGCTTCTTTGCGGAAACTATTGGTTCCAATACTTTCGAACTGCTAATGTGAACAATATGCAGTTTACACTTTGTGGATTCGGCATAAGCAATGATGCGTTGAACAGCCTCCACTTCCGAAAATATCGGTCTTGCATTGGAAAAAGCAAGGCCAAGATTCGTCTGTTGATGGATGATTTCTTTGCTTAAAAACTCTGTAATCGTATCACTTTCTGCATGTACAGCCAAGATACTATGTAAGGCTGCGATTTTTTGCATCGCTTGATATAAAGTGCGGTCATCAGCGCTTTGGAAATCTTCTATCCCGCTATTCGACATAAATGCTTTAAAACCAATGACACCACATTTTACTAATTTTTCAATCTCATCATAATTTCCTGGAACAATTCCGCCCCATAAACGGTAATCAATAATTGATTTTTCCTTTGCTAGCCTTTCTTTTTGCTGGAAACCATATTCTGTTGTTGTAGGTGGATGACTATTTAGAGGCATATCAAAAAATAAAGTTGCACCACCAGCAGCTAAGCTTTTGCTGCCTGATTCAAGCCCTTCCCAGTCGCTTCTTCCTGGCTCGTTAAAATGGACATGTGAATCAATAACACCGGGAAATAGATATAGTCCATCCGCATTGAAGATTTTTGTAGCGTTATTTCCGTTAATTTCCGAACCAACCAGGACTATTTTCCCACCCTTTACTCCGACATCAGCTTTATATAATGTTTCCTCATTTACAAGGATTCCATTTTGAATGATTAAATCTAAATCCACCAAGTCATCAGCTCCCCCGATAGGTTTGATATCCCCAGCCAGATAATAATAAAGGAATATGATAATGCGGCTGGGTTTCATCTGTATAAAAACGGATAGGAATCGTGGTGAAAAATGGGTGTTGTTCTTCTAAATGACGATAATACTCTTGTATATGAAATACTAATTCGAATTCTCCAGTCTCTACTTTTTCTAATAGGATAGTGTCGACTCTGCCGTCTTGGTTGGTTATTCCGCTTGCTAAAAAAATTCTTTCAGAATCTAGTAATCTCCACAGCTCAACTTTTATCCCTTTTCCTGGTTTCCCCTTGGATAAATCTAATACATGAGTTGTTATGCCCATTTTCATAATCTATGCACCTTGTCCTTCTGTTTCTAGTTTGACTATTTCCTCTAATCGGAATTTCGATATAGAAAATATCTCAGTTAATGCAGTTTGAAATTCCTCTTCCTTTGTGTGGTTTACACGTTCTTTCATGGACTGATAAACGGAATCCTTGGTATGACCTTTGACAGCTAAGATAAACGGAAAGCCGAATTTCTCGGAATAGGTCTTATTTAAGGCTGCAAATTGCATGTATTCTTGCTCCGATAATTGATTCAAGCCAGCACCTTTTTGTTCCTTACTAGAAGAGGAGGTCATTTTTAACTTCCCGCCTAAATCAGGATGTGCCCGGATTAAATCAAGCTGATCTCCAATTGGCGCTTCCATTACTGCCTGTACCATTAGTTGATAGAGTGTATTTAAGCTTGGAAAGGGGCGATAATTCCAAGTTTTATTGGCAATCCACGGACTATGCTCGAACACCCAGCCAATCTTTTCGATGAATTCCTGTCGATTCATTTGATTAATTTCTGCTATCGTATACATATATTCATCCCTTTTCATCCCGTTTATTAGTTAACAACGTAACAGCTCTTAAAATTCCTTCATATCCTGTACAGCGACAAAGGTTTCCAGATAAAGCAGTCAGTACTTCCGCTCTAGAGGGATGCTCGTTTTCATCTAGTAAACTTTTTAATGCCATTACCATCCCAGGAGTACAGTAACCACACTGTAGTGCGCCCGCCTGTAAAAATGCTTCTTGGATGGGATGAAGATTTTTTTCTGCTAAGCTTTCAATCGTTAAAATTTCTGCATTTTCTAATTGATATGCCATTACTAAACAGGAATTCACCAGCTTTCCGTTCATGATGACTGAGCAAGCACCACACCTACCAGCTTCGCAAGCTATTTTCGTCCCAGTAAAAGTTAAAACCTCCCTAAGAATATCAACAAGGCGAAATGTTGGAGGAAGACTTAGCGTTAAAGATTCTCCATTCACCTTAAAAGTGGTTGTTTCCGTGATTTCATTTGTATCCATTTGCCCCCTCCTAATCTAGTAAACCTTGTTGTTTTTCCAATGCTTGTAATAGTATATCCGCACGCACTGGTAGTTGATTAAGCCATATGCCTGTTGCGTCATGAATGGCGGAAATGATAGCAGGAGCAACAGCAACTGTGCCGATTTCCCCCACACCTCTTGGCCCATAGTCATCTCCGGGGACTAATTCTTCTATGGCTGTTACCGTTGTCTCTATCGGAATATCGAGTATCGTTGGAATAAGATAGGTATCAAAATTTTCATTCATGTATCGGCCATTTTCCATTACTGCATCCTCCATAATCGTAAATCCTAACCCCATATTAGCTCCCCCTTCAATTTGCCCTAAATATCCCATTGGGTTCACTACAGGTCCAGCTGAAATAACATGGTCCATCCTAGTTACTGCAACGATCCCGGTTAAAATATCTATTTCGACCTCTGCTGCTACTCCAGCAAAAGTATATAGGAAGTGACCGCCGTCAATCGAGTTTGGCGTAGTAGGAAAGTGATAGCTTGCTGAAACAGTTGGTAGCTCTTCACATGAATCTGCTAACTGTTTATAGGAAAGAATAAGCGCTGGTCCCTTGTTTTCTTCTTCCTTTTTCCAAATGCCGTTTTTACCAAGGTATAAGCTTTCTTTTGAGCATTTAGTTTGTTTTTCTGCTAATGTAAGGAGTTTTTCGCTAAATGGAGCTTTTAATTTACTGATCCCTAGCCACACCATATTTGTTGCTCGTGAGGCAGTAGAAGATCCAGAATGAGGAACTTTAGCTGTATCACCAATAATAATTTCAATATCACTAGACACGCAAAAAAAGGTATCTGTCATAATCATTTCAATGGTTGAGATTAATCCTTGCCCACATTCTTCGAAACCAAAAGACACCTCTATTTTTCCTGCACTGTTTAAAGCCAATCGGGCACCAGAAGCATCTGCTCTTCCATATCCCAACCCCCCTCCATGCATGGTAATACTATATCCCCTTCCTTTTATTTTCCCATCTCCATCCATCGCATTGGTGTCCAAGTTTTTTTGAAGTATTGCTGACTTGGTAATTTCAGCAAGGACAGCATAAGCACCAGTTGTTGCAACAATAGGCTGATCTACCGGGCCAAAATCTTCTGTCTTGCGTAAATTAGTGAAGCGTAATTTAGTTGAATCTATTTTTGCTTTTTCCGCTAAGCGTTCAATTTGCGTTTCTAATGCAAAGGTGATTTGATTGCCGCCAAATCCTCTGAATTCACCGGCAACGCCGTTATTCGTATAAACGGAATAGCCATTAACATCTACATTTTCGATTATATATGGACCAGTACTATGCTCTACAGCAAAGTCAAGTACTGCCGGTCCTAAAGTCGCATAAGCACCAGTATCTGCCGTAATCTTCACTTGGTGGGCAATTATTTTTCCAGATGCATCGGCACCTGTCTTCATATAGATTTTCATTGGATGTCTTTTTAAACCAGCCTTAATCGATATTCTTCTTGATTGATGGATTTTCACCGGTCGCTGTGTTTTTAATGCCAGCAAGCTGATATAGGGCTGAACATTTAATTCGTCCTTCCCTCCAAATGAGCCCCCAATCGGGCTAGAGATAATCCGGATTTTTTCCAGCGGGAGTGTTAAAATTCGAGAAAGCTGCAGCTGATCTTTAAAACCATGCTGGGTTGGTGCATAAATGGTAATGCCTCCTGCTTCATCTGGTACAGCCACACCACCTTCCGTTTCCATATAAGCATGCATTTGTCTTGGTGTCTGATACGTTTCTTCTATGATCCATTCACACTTATTAAAAGCTTCCTCTATATTGCTTTTTCCCTTCTTAAAAGCAGCATGGTGAAGGAGATTTCCTTCTTTATGCAGCCTGATTGCAGTGTCTTTTAAGGCTTCATCTGGATCTGTTATTGTCTGCAACGGCTGATACTTTACTTTAATTAAGGAAATGGCTTTTTGTGCTATTTCCTTTGTTCTAGCCGCAACAGCGGCAATTGCGTCGCCTACATATCTGACTTTCTCTTCACAAAAGACAGGTTGATCCTGTATAACAATCCCAAAGCCATTTAAGCCTGGTACATCCTTATAGGTGATAACAGCAAAAACCCCAGCAAGCTCTTCTGCTTCTTTAGTATCAATCGATTCAATTTCCGCATGAGGATATTCACTTCTTAGAACGGTTCCATAGAGCATATTAGGAAACGTTAAGTCTGTTAAATACTTAAGTTTTCCGGTCACTTTAGGCTCGCCGTCTCTTCTTATTTTCCAACGACTACCAGCGCTTTCGATATCAAGAACCATTTTAACAACTCCCTTCTTCTCTATTGGAGTAATTCTTTCATATTAGCAACAATTACGTTTGCTGCGACTTTTTTGCGATAAGCTTCTGATATAAAGGGATCTGTATAAGAAGAGAAATCTTCCTGAATTACTTTAAAGATGCGGGACCAATCAATAGCACTATGTGAGCGGGTAAACTCCCTTTCTGTGCTTATAAGACGAGTCGGAATGTGACTGCCGCCGCCAATTGCAATTCTTATTATTCTTATATTTTTTTCTTCAAACTCTAGATACCCTGCAATCGAGATAATAGCGGCAGTAAAACTGGCCCGTCTACCAATCTTTTTAAAAAAAGAATATGTTTCTGTCTTCGGTGCTGCTATTGGTATGAGCACTTTTGTTAACAATTCAGATGAGTGGCTTTTTTGTGATGCCAGCCAATCCTTTAATGTGACCAAGTAGGTCTCCTTGCCATTAAAAAATGTTAATTGTGCCTCCAAAACTAATAAAGCAGGAATGCAATCACCAATTTTGCTGCATATATTTCCGCCAATTGTTCCTCTGTTACGGATAGCAGGAGCTGCTATCTTTTCACATGCTGCTACTATAAGCGGAGCCTTTTTTTGTACCAATGGGTTGATTAAACAATCAGAAATAGACATGCCTGCACCAATCTGCAAGAAATATTGACCATTTCGCTCTACTTCTGAGATTCCTTTTAACTCTATTAATTTTTCTGTACTAATAAGATGGTTTGGCTTGTCATGACCTGCTTCCCAATTTACTTGAAGGATCGTTCCGCCAGAAATGAAGGCATAATCTGATTCATTCCATTTATTAATAGCAGCTAAGGTGGTAGGTATTTCCACAGTAGTCGGATAATTGAGTGTTGAAACATGCATGTTATTCCCTCCTTTTCAGCACTTTTTCATAATCATTTTTTGTATCAATATCAATAAAATATTCTTCTTCAGAAAATTCAATCTTTTCTCCTTGCAATATACCATCTTTTAATAATTTTCTAGCTCCTTTATCTCCTTCTAGCTGGTTTACATCTGATAATGCGCTCTGATGGAACAAAATCGGTGGTTTGTATACTCCATTATGCATGCTTGCTACATATTTATATGGAGGGTGTAATGGAGTAGTCACGATTTTATCAATCATATCATGGGTAATGAAAGGTTGATCTGCTAAACATACAAGAATCTTTTCAGCTTGTTGCTCGATAGCTGCTCTAAACCCTTTTTTTAAGGAATAAGATTGTCCTAGAGACGATTCGTCACAATTAATCACTTTCCCTTTTTTTCCATTTAATAAGAGTTTATTGACAGGAGTTATCCAGTTTAAGTCATCGTCTGGTTGGGTGATAACAATTACAAAATCAACAAATGGCGAGGTCAGCAACACGGATAATGCATGATTACCTACTGGTTCATTCCGAAGAGGAAGGGACAGTTTATGTTCACCCATCCTCTTGCTATTCCCTGCTGCTAAATATAGAGCTGCAATCATCCAATTTTCCCCATAACAGAATTCTTGCTATTTTTTATCTTAATTAATTGTGCTGTTATACTAATGGCGATTTCTTCTGGGCTTTCTGAATGAATAGATATCCCCACTGGATAGTGGACCCAATCTGGCTTTATTTTTTCTGCCAATAATTTTTCCGATCTCTTTTTGGAGCCTAATAAGCCTAAGAATTTCACCCTTCGTTCCAAAAGTAAATGTACGAATTCCTGATCTTTACTAAAGTTGTGTGTCATCAATAATAGATAATCATTTTCTGAGGGATTTATTGCGTCTAGTACCTGAGTCGGAGAACCTATTTGGTATTCTTTTGCATCAGGGAAATTATCTACTGAACAATTAGCTTCTCGCCAATCAGATAAAATGACATAAAACCCAGCTTTGCTTGCAAAATAAACAACTGGCCTAACATCAGGTCCTGCCCCATAGATAATTAATCTTGGTTGAGGAGAGAGAACTTGTGTAAATATATAATTATTTCCGGTATCCAAAAAAGAAGTTAATGCTGGATTTGTTTCTTCTTTTCCTAGTGGAATAACCGTATTAACAAGGAATTTATTTATTTTATGGAAACTCTTAATAAGTTTGACACTTTCTCCTTTTTGCATATATGATTTTAATTGCTGAAAAACAGCGCTTGTTGCTGGTGTGATCGGTTCAACCATAATATAAATTTTCCCATCACATCCAACGCCTTGCCCCCATGTTAAGTCATCTTCAGATCGCAGATCGTATTCCATCAGAAAGGCTTTTGCTTCTTTCTGCATTTCGATTCGTGCGAGTAAATCCTGTTCTACACATCCGCCTGTTAGTAATCCCTCTTCTTTACCGGTCTCTGTGATGTACATCAAAGTTCCTTCTTTTCGGTAGGCTGTTCCTTCCACATTCACAATTGTCGCTAAATAATTGTTTTTTTCCATTGCAATAACCGCATCAATAACAGCATAATGATCGGAAGACATGCTAACTCCTCCATTCCAATCAAATTTTTAGTCGGATCGAAAATAATTGTTACCTTTTATTACATTGGATGTTATTACATCATATTAATTCCTTCCCTTTTATATGTCATTGGACTAATTAAATAATAATCAAAGAGGTAATTAGATAAATTGAACAAATTATCTAAAAATTACAAAAGAATTGTTGAGGTTTCAAAATATTTGTATTCATTTTTTACTAGCTTTATATATTTACATTTCCTTGATTATCAACTATAATTCTCATATCTTGGATTAAAAAATTCTTCTTTTCGTCTTTCTTATTTATTCTTTTATTTAATTAAATGAGGTGGACTATGAATAAAGAAATTATTAAATTTATTAGGAAAAATTACGAAATGACACAGAGAGATTTTGCCCGTGTTTTAAATTGCAGCTTTGCATTAATTGCTTTAGTGGAAGTCGGAAAGCGAAGAGTTAGTAAAGATTTAGAAAATAAGATTAGACAAACGTTTAACATTGACGATCAAGATATCGCCTCCATTACATCCATAATATCAGAAATTAGTAAAGGAATTCCTCCGTTTATGTAATTTCTAGAAGAAAATAGCAAGTACATACAGATCCCTCATGTTGTGTTTTATGTAGATACTTTCTATTTTCTTCTATTTAAAAATTATCCTCCCTGCACCCTTTTTTCTCTCTCCCAATAGGATAAAGAAGGAGAAAGGAGGGGAAAAATGCCTATTAATGAACATCACAGCAATTCTTCAAAAATTTATCTTCCCAAACTTTCTGCAGAAAGTTTAAATAATCAATCCCGTTACCACCATAATTATTTACAGGAATATCTTTTTAAACAGCACAAACAAAATGAGCAACTAATGACATTATGGAATAAATTTCAGGAAGATTCGATTGAGAAACAGAAGAAGCATCTTCAACAATTTAACGAAATCGATTCAAAATTAGAACTTAATGATTCAGCTACAAAGGAGCTTTTAACTAAATTTACTGCTTTGGATAATGAAACATCCAAAATAGAAGAACAACTTGACACTATTATCTTACTAGCGCAGGAGCAAAAAGATTTAACAGAGGAAGAATCTCTGCGGCAAACAGCTTTATTTGACCAGTTATCTTTTCAGGAGAAAGATATTGCGATGATTTCTAATAAAATGGAAGACTTTAATCAGCTTGCTACAGATGTGAAAACAAAAATCACGGAAACAGAAACGAACTATCAACATATTGCAGAAAAGCTGGATTTACAAGAAATATTTCAGCAAACCTTATTAGAAAGCATGAAGGAAACAACTGGGAGCGTCAATAAAATCAGTCGACAGCTCGACTATCTAAAAGAAGTTATCTTCGAAAGAATACACTATTTAGCGGAAAAAATAGAAAACAATATCAAAAGCATCTCACAGCCAATTCAGCGATTCTTCGTTTCTTCTGAAAAGGATGAAACGATAAAAAAATAAAATGGTAACTGGTTTATAACCAAATAAAAAAACCTAAACAATTATACGAAGATGCTAATAAAAACATTCGTATAATCGTCTAGGTTTATTTTTTGTTGGAATACTTTCCAGCACTATTTACTTAATCAAGAATTTTTACTGATACTTGTTTTCTTCCCCACTCTAATGCTTTCGCTTGAGATGGAACAAAAACATCGATTTTCTTCCCTTTAATTGCTCCACCTGTATCACCAGCAATTGCAGTACCATATCCTTCAACATAGACCTTAGAGCCAAGAGGAATTACGTTAGGATCAACTGAGATAACCTTTTTATCTGGATTATCCTTTAAATTAATTCCAGTTGCTGTAACACCAGAACAGCCTTCACAATTTGCTGTATATGCTGTTGCAGTGACTGTGATTTCTTTTGCTGCTGAATTTGTACTTTCAGCCTTTACTGTATTATCTGCTTTAACCGGCTTGTTAACTGGCTTTGATTCTGACGTTTTTTGTTCAGAACCTTCTTTGGAAACAATCAATACATCATCCTTATGTATTGTATCACTATTCAGCTTATTCCAATCCTTCAGCTGATCTACAGTTGTATTATATTTTTTAGAGATTTTCCATAGATTATCTCCCGCTTTTACTTTGTATTTCTTTACCTCTTTAATAGTAAGTGTATCATCCACTTTAATGATATCACTATCTAAATCATTCCATCTTTTTATATCATCAACACTTACCTTTTTTTCTTGTGAAATAGACCAAAGGGTATCTCCTTTTTCAACTTTCATTTCTTCTGCACCTACAAACGGAGCAGCTGTAGTTAGTATTGACGCACAAGTTAGAATAGAAAAGATTTTTTTCATTTTATACCTCCTAAAATAGCTCCAGTTGAGCTAACAGGTATAATCTTAACATGAAAAACGTCAAAAAAAAGAACAGGCAGTTGTTAATTCGATTACGTATATGACAATCCAATAACAAACACAATACGAATCGTCAGAATAATCAACTAACTTACACCTGTTTTCTTTTTAAACATATTTTTTAATGAACGGAAGGTAAGGTTATATGGAAGCTTGTTCCTTTATTTAATTCACTGTCAACATATACTTTTCCATTTAAATTCTCAATTATTTTGAAACTGACCATTAGTCCAAGTCCATTGCCTTCTTTTTTAGTTGTAAAGAAGGGCTCACCTATTTTTTTTAGTTGCTCTTTTGACATGCCAATTCCGCTGTCTTTGATTAAAATGGAAATATTCCCCTTTTCTTTTTTTACATTTATATCAATAGATCCCCCATCAGGCATTGCTTCGACCGCGTTCTTTATAAAGTTCAAGAAAACCTGTTTTAATTTATTCTCGTCACATTCTACGAAAGGATTGGAATCTTCGTAGTAGCGATTCAATTGGATTTTATTTTTTCGCAGCTGGTAATCTAAAATCGAAAGAACATTATCTATAATAGGAAGTAGCGGTTTTTTCTCTAATACAGAAACAGTCGGCTTAGAAAGAAGCATGAATTCCTCGACAATAGAGTTTACTCTTTCAATTTCATCTAGAATAATCTCAAAGTATTCCTGTCGATCTTTCTCGGTTTCATCCATACTCAAAAATTCCGCATATCCTTTTATGGAAGTTAGAGGGTTGCGGATCTCATGAGCAACACCAGCTGCTAATTGACCAATCGCGGCTAATTTATCTTGTCGATGAAGAACTTCTTCTGTTCGTTTCTTTTCTGTAATATCATTTCTAATAGCTAAGTATTGATAAGGCTTATTGTTTTTATCTAAAAAAGGGACTATAGTTGTGTCCACCCAATAATAGGAGCCATCTTTCCTTTTATTTCGGATTTCCCCCTTCCAAATTTCTCCTTTTCCAATTGTTTGCCAAACATTTCGGAAAAAATCTTTTGAATGATAGCCAGAATTTACAATACGATGGGTCTTCCCGATTAATTCCTGTCTACTATATCCGGATATCTCACAAAATTTAGAATTAACATTTGTAATAATTCCTCTTTTATCTGTAAATGCAATAATACTTGATTGTTCTAATGCATAGGTAATGTCACTTACTTCACGTACAGACTCTTCCAGTTGATGCTGAACCATTTTTTGCTCTGTAATGTCACGTCTTATTGCTACATACTGATAAGGTGCCCCCTCCTTATTTAAAAAAGGGACTATTACGGTATCAACCCAATATAGCGTACCATCCTTTGCTTTATTGAGTATCTCCCCTTTCCATATCTCCCCTTTTTTAATCGTATTCCATAATTGTCGAAAAAACTCAGGCGAATGATGGCCAGAATTCAAAATACGATGATTTTGTCCTAACAATTCCTCACGACTATACTTCGATACTTCCACAAATTTATCGTTTACATATGTAATCATTCCATTATTATCAGTAAAAGCAACGATTGCAGACTCATCCAAAGCATGCTGCATATCTCTCACATTAATTGCTCCTACATCCATTCGTTCTCCAATTAAGGTACTTGTTCCAATTAACCCACCTAAAACTAAGACAGAAACAAATAATGCAATGTAAATAATGAAGCTGCTTTGATAGGAATCCCTCACAACGGAAACTTCTGGTGCACTTACATCACTTAAGAGAATGAAATGACTGATCATACACACTCCTGTCATTAGTAAACTACATACAGGACGTATCCATTTTTTAAAAACGGCAGAGATATTAACAGGATAAAATGATAGCCATATCGAAATAAAAAATACAAAAAATAACAATAAAAAACTGATAAATAATTGCGGAATTTGATAATATACTATACTGCCGATTGAATAAAAACCAATAATGGATACTGATAATAAAGAAAGACTAAAAAAGAAAGCAGATACATAAATCCTTCTCTTCTTTTTTTTCTTATCTAATAGCGCATAAAATGCCATACCACTAAAGCATATGCCTACTACCATTGATAAGATAGTGATAGGGATATTATAGTTAGCAGTTGCATACACATTTTTAATCATCATATCAATAAAACTTAAAATCCAAAATCCAAAACCTATCGTAAATGTGCTTGCTAAAAACAAAAATCTACTATTTTTCTCTCCATTTTTTACTAATTGAAATAAATCAAACGAAGAATAGCATGCCATATATACGATTAGGATACTAATGAAAATTAATATGGAGTTATACAACAAAAATCCTCCTAATCTATTTTTTGCATTCTATTTGATTGTAAATCAAATAAAACAGATAAGAAAGCATTTTTGTATAAATGATTCACAAAATAGCCACATAACCATTCGTCTGTGGAGAGATTTAATAGTGGGATATGAAAGGACTTGAATATTTTATGAAGAAAGTCGAAGAGTTTCCTAAATAAGGATATTGATTAGGAAATCTCGACGACTTGGCACAACAAAAATAAATATATTTATCAAGTTTTCGCGATTAATAATTAATTACTGATTTGAGGAAGCTCTCTCATTTCAGCTGTTGTCTGATCTCCGCATAAAGGACAAAGAAGATCGTCTGTAGCAAAATCCTTTCTCATCCACCCGTTACAGGAATTACATGCATATACTTCCATACTCATTAACACTTCTTCCGGTTTTTCTTCCACACCTTTCCGATTAAAAAACATATGAGCACGCCCCCTTTTTAAACTATTATTGCCAGCACTTCTAATAATTATGTATGTAAACCAAAACATTGAAAGAAATAAACCACCTATTACTACTTACAATCATAATGGGTAGTACCCATTTACCATCCATTTTCTTTAAAGCGAAAAAAATGAACAAATATTTTTCAAAATCTGTAACTAAGTGTAATCGTTATGGTAATATGATGAAAACTCAACGTGAAGGAGCTAATAATGTCTACAAAGTTATTTTATTCAACTCCATATGAAACAAAATGGACAACCATCATAAAGGAAGTTATCGAAACGAAAAATCAAATTTATGTCCTTTTAAAAGAAACAGCGTTTTATCCAGAAGGTGGAGGTCAACCAGCAGATACTGGATTCATTGACGGGATTCGTGTCGTAGATGTACAGATGAAGGATAATCAAATTTATCACCTTATGGAAAGAAAACCAGAAAATAAACTCGTATCATGTGAATTAGATTGGGATAGACGATATGATCATATGCAGCAGCATACTGCTCAGCACATGTTATCAGCTGTTTTGGAAGAATTATATCAAATTCCAACAGTTAGCTTTCATTTAGGAAAAGAGTACACAACAATTGATATAGATACAGCTGATCTAACAAAGGAACAAATGACTCAACTAGAAAAATCCTGTAATTCCTATATTATGAAAAACTTAGAAATCAAAACGCATATTACAACCTATGAACAAGTGAGTAAATTTCCTTTAAGAAAGCTGCCAAAAGTAACTGGTGATATAAGAATCGTGGAAATCGATAATTGGGATTTTTCTGCATGTGCTGGAACACATGTAGGCAGAACTGGAGAATTAGGCGTCTTTAAAATATTGAAAACTGAAAAACATCGTGGTCAAACGAGGATTTTCTTTTTAAGTGGGTGGAGAGCCATTCGTGACTATCAAACAGCACAATCTATATTAGATAACTTAGGAACGTTTTTTAAAACAAATAAACTGCAGCTTGAAGATCGTGTAAATAAAGTGGAATTAGAGAAAAAGGCATTAACTAAAGAATTAGAAACACTAAAAAGAGAAAATATAGCGTTTTTAGCAGAACAAATTCTTTCGACACATACAGAAAAAGTAATTTTCCTTTCATTTGCAGACAAAACAATCAAGGATTTATCTATTCTTGCCAAATATCTATTGCAAAAACAATCTAGCAGCATTATTCTCCTGAGTTCGGAAACAGATAAAAAAATACTAATACAGCAGAATGGTGATTATCCTCTTCATTGTGGAAAGTTTCTTAAGGAAACAATCCAAGGATATGAAGGGAAAGGTGGTGGCAATGTACTGCAAGCACAAGGTACGTTCTCTTCCGTTTTACAATTAAATGCCTGCCTAAAGGAACTAAGACAAAGATTAGATGAGAGTATATAAAAAACTAAAAACGTCCTCGAGATAACGGCTCTGCCAAGATCTAGAGGTCGTTTTTGTTAATTTCGAATTTGTTGGTTTCTTTTTTCTAGCATTATCGCAACTTTAATCATAAAATAACTAATCTCTTCTGGAAGTTCTTCTTTAATGGGCTTTAATTTATCCATGCCCACTTTTTGAATTGCTTCCACTATCTTCGTTTTATCTTCTGGCTTTAGAAATTTTGTCCAATCAATCTCTATTTCTTCTTCTCCGCAGCGTAGCAGATGGTTTTCTACCGTTTGAACATTTAATTGTCTTTCTTTTGCGATTTCCTTAATGGATAATCCGCTTTTCCATAACTCAAAAGTATGGAGATGGGAATTTTCCACCTGTTTTTTTGCTCTTTTGTCTTTTTTTGTCCTTACTTCGGAAGAATGAATATCTTCCCTGTCAGCTGAATAAGTCTCCTCTTTTTGAAACGCTAAAATATGATCAATGATTACATCTCCATATTTTTGTAACTTATGGTCTCCTATCCCTTTTATCTCTCTAAATTCTTCATGCGATGTTGGCATTAGCACTGAGATATTTCGCAATGTTTGATCGGAAAATACCACAAATGGAGGAACGTTTTCTTCCTCTGCCAATTGTTTGCGAACACCTCTCAAGTAATCAAATAATGCGTTATTTTCACTAACTTTTACTGTCTCTATTTGTTCTTTTCGGACCACCCTTATTTTTCCTAAAAGAACTTCTTTTCCTTTATTGGAAACTTTTAATATTGGCATCGTACCTGTACTTACATCTATATATTGTTCAGAAATAAGGAACTCGATAAAATCACTAATTTCTTTTGCTGATTGCTCTTTCATAAGGCCATATGTTTTAATTTGATTTAATTGAAAATCCATTAATTTTTTATTTTTTGAACCAGTTAATACTTGTGCAATCATTGTTTTTCCGAATCTTTCACCCATTCTTATCATGCACGACAATACTTTTTGGGCATCCACTGTAACATCGATTACCGTCCTTTCATCTGTACAGTTCGAACATTGGCCGCATTTCTCTGTATATTCTTCACCAAAATAATGCAAGATATATTCTTGAAGACAATCTTCTGTATGACAAAAATTTATCATGGATTGTAATTTATCGAGATCTTGCTTCTGTTTATCTGGATCGCTTATTGTCTGATCAATTAGAAAACGCTGAATCCGAATATCTTGTGCTGAATATAACAATATACACTTACTCTGTAGACCGTCACGTCCTGCCCTTCCCGCTTCTTGATAATAACCCTCCATATTTTTTGGAAGCTGATAATGAATGACATACCGAATATTACTTTTATCAATCCCCATACCAAATGCATTTGTGGCAATCATAATGGATACATCATCTTTTATAAACGCTTGCTGTTCAGCCTCTCTTTGCCCATCGTTCATACCGCCATGATATTTTGCAACTGAATAGCCTTTTTTTGCTAATCTTTCATACAGTTTTTCCACCTCTTGTCTAGTCGCTGCATAAATGATCCCAGATTCCTCTTTATTTTTCTTTAAAAAGGATTCGAGAAACTTCCCTTTATCTTGCCCTTTAATAATGGAAAAAGATAAATTATCACGAGCAAAACCTGTCTTAACTGTATTTTCCCAAGGAATATTTAATAATTGACAAATATCTTCATGAACTTTAGGTGTTGCCGTTGCTGTTAACGCAGCGACAAGTGGCCTTTCCACTAATTTATTGATGAGAAAGCCAATCTTTGCGTAGCTTGGACGAAAATCATGTCCCCATTGTGAAATACAATGAGCTTCATCTACAGCAATAAAAGATAGGGAAACTTCCTTTAATAAATCTGTAAAATAATCTGCTTCTAGTCGTTCTGGTGCAATATAAAGTAATTTATAATGACCGTTTTTTATATCATATATCCTTTCCTGCACTTCTTCATTATGTAACGTACTATTAATATAAGTCGCTGGAATGCCAACTTCTGTTAGTGCATCTACTTGATCTTTCATTAAAGAAATTAAAGGGGATATAACTATCGTCAATCCAGGGAAAATCATCGCGGGCACCTGATAACAAATAGATTTCCCCCCGCCAGTTGGCATAATTCCTGCAACATTTTCACCATTTAATAATAGGCGAATAATATCTTCTTGTCCTTTTCTAAAATGGTCATATCCAAAGTACTCTTTTAAAATACTACGTGCTTTATCCATCATTACCTAAATCTCCCCACTTTTATCCGAACATATCTTTAAAATATTGTAACATTAATTGGATGAATTTTGAATGAAGCTTTATCGCTACAAGTGCTTGTCCAAATAGAAGTGTTATAGCACTCCGACAAAAAATAATAAGCAGCTTGCTAATTCCCATATAGATGAATTAGCAAGCTATCAATTATGCTAAGCTACACCCTCCTAACGGCATTAATCGAAAGTAGAGGATCAGCCTTTAATTTAAAATTATAGCCAAGCAGCTCCAACGATGATTAACAAAATGAACAGTACTACGATTAAAACAAAACCATTTCCGAATCCAAATCCTCCGCCAGTAGCTACTGGTGCAGCAACAGGTGCAGCATAACCGCATCCACAATTATCGTATCCAAATCCTCCGTAACCCATTTTATGAAACACTCCCTTTTTCTATCTTTATTCCTATCAGAAACCGACGTAGCAAGAACCTACAATTATTAATAAAATGAATAGCACTACTAGTAGAGCAAAACCTCCACCAAAACCAGCTGTATGGCCACCACTCATTTATTCCACCTCCCTCATACACATAAGCATCATATGAGTCTAGAGTTTGTCCTGTTTGGGCGTTTGAAGAAAAAGCTGAAAATATATTATAGTATGTAGACAGATTCCTTTCAGAAAGAAATCTGTCTTTAATAATCGTTTAAAAGAAAGGAATAAAGGCCAATGCAGCGATTAACCCTAAAGATACTCCTACAGCGGCTGCACCAAATCCCCAGCCCCAACCCCAGCCCCAGCCGGGTCTATTACCACGTCTATAACCATATCCGAATCCACCATGGCTCCGACGATTTCCACCTATTGGTCGAATATACACTTTATTAGGAGTGACTCTTTCGATGATTCCGGTATGAACCTCACCACTATGGGTTCGGATTCTTACACATCTTCCAACACCGTTTGAACACTGATTATAAAAATTCTTAGCAGACATTTATCACACCTCCAACCATTCATCCCTATTATCCTATGTACAAGTCTAAAAAAAGAATGGACAACTATCATAAAAGGAGAGCGGATATTTTGACTGATCATTTCATAAAATTAAATCTGAAAAATTTCCCTTCAATTACAATCAGCTTGAGGTGAACAGAATGAAAAATTGCATATTCCAAAATAGGAATACCCAATTTAAAGTAGCTTCTAAATGTGTAAATTTCAAAATAGTTGGGTAGGAATAAGAAAAAAGGAGATTTCATATGTTAGTTGCAGCAATGTGGGGGGCAATAGCAAGCCTTTCCTTACTCGTGGGATCTATCGCTGGTTTGTTTTTAATGATACCCAAAAGGATTATTGCTTATTTTATGGCTTTGGGTACTGGTATTTTAATAGGGGCCTCTTCTTTTGAGCTTTTAATTAAATCTGTACATAAAAGTGGAATCATTACAACAGCTATTACTTTTTTAACTGGTGCAGGTTTATTTACTTTAATTGAAATATTTCTCTATAAAAAGGGCGGATCCAATCGGAAACGATCACATAAAAATCCAGAAGGTCATTCCGGACTAGCTATTTATATTGGCACTCTGATGGACGCGATACCAGAATCAATGATTATAGGATTAAGTCTATTAATAACACAGAAGGTGGACATGCTCTTTTTGATCGCCATTTTCATCAGTAATTTTCCTGAATCCCTTTCTTCAACGGTGGGTCTAAAAAAAGACAACTATTCAAACAAGAAAATTTTATTTTTATGGAGCAGTGTCATCCTTATTTCCGCGATAAGCAGCTCAGTGGGATATTTATTTTTAGAGAACGCATCAGCAGTAATGCTTTCTGGAATTCAGTCATTTGGTGCCGGTGGATTAATTGCAATGGTTTGCTCCACTATGCTTCCCGAAGCTTTTGAGCAAGGAGGACCAACAGTTGGATTTGTTGCATGTATGGGATTAATCTTCTCTCTAAGCATGAGTCATCTAGGATAGAAACTGAAACTGTCGAAATATGATTTCGACAGTTTTCTGGTCAATAAAAAATGGCTGTTACTTTGCTAATGATTTAGGTGTAGTAACACGTAAAGAGGATTCATTCGTTTTTCTTTTTTTCTTAGGAAAAATATAGAGGTTTAATGCGCCAACAAAGAATGCTCCGCCAACGATATTACCGATTGTAACAGGTATTAAGTTATGTAAAGCATTTGCCAATGTAATTGTCTCTGGATGTGGTACGATGAGGGCAATAGAGAAAAGCGCCATATTAGCGACACTATGCTCATAACCAGAAATCATAAAGGCAAAGACAATTAATAATGTGGCAATTATTTTTCCGACATCCCCCTTCACATTCATCGGTATCCAAATAGCCAAACAAACCAACCAGTTACAAAGGATGCCTCGAACAAATAATTCAACTGTTGTAGCACTCATTTTAGAATTAGCAACATCCATAAGCCAAGTTGTTTTAGGAACTAAGCTAAATAAGCCTGAGTAATAGATTAGTAAAGCAAAAAATAACGCTCCAACCAAGTTGCCAAAATATGTACTAACCCAATTATAAATAGTATCTTTCCAACTAGTTGCTCCTGACAAAGTACTCATAGCAAATGCCATTGTGTTTCCTGTAAATAACTCCCCACCACCATACGAAATAAGGACTAGCGCCAACCCGAAAAATAAACTAGTCATCATATAGGTGGCAGGCGAATGAATATCGAAAAATGGTTGTGCTAAACGATAACACAGCATTAAAGCAAAACCAATGTAGATTCCTGCTAAAATGGCTTTTACAAAATAACGAAAGAAAGAATCGTCGATTGTTTCTTTCTTTTTCAATGCATAATTAATAGCCTTATCAACTGGATGAATTTCCATTGCAATACCTTCCTTTCTGTATAACATTATTATACAAAAGGAAAAGCGAATTACCTTGTGAAAAAATGAACAATTTTTAACAATTTGGTTTATAGAAAAAAACATCTCATTTACAAAAACAAATATATATTATGTACTATTCAAATAGAAATAAGCTTATAAACTCACTGTGTCGTAGTCGATAATTTACTATTCTGTTGAATTGCTACCGAAAACTGCGATCTTGGCTTTGTAAAGCTAATTTTTATACCAGATTTTTTCATTTTATTAACTAAATCAACTAGCTGTTTTTTAGCCATCATATACGACTCCTTTTTTCTTAATAGTTTTAGTGTACTAGAAATTTATGAAAAAATTATGAACAAATCATAAATAATTTTAGACAATCGTTTATTAGTTTAGAGACATATTAAAACACTATCATCTCTTCTTAATAAATTCTCTTTATTAGAAGAAAACCCTTTATTTTATGATATTTTTTTACCCTTTGGTTCTATTATCGTAAACATTTTTTCATTTTTCTATCGGGCATTTTTCATATTTTTGGTTTTTTAAGCATAAATGAATCCATAAATACTAGATTCTTATCTTGCTAAAGCAAATTATTTATTTTGGAATGCGGATAACTTTCATCTGAAAAATTCATCTAAAGAAAGATTTATTTAAAATAATTCGCGCTCTGATAGGAAAAATGATATAATTTTAAGGATATTGGAGTTTGGAGGATTTTTAAATGATAACAGTTACGAATGTAGGTCTTCGATACGGCGATCGCAAATTATTTGAAGATGTTAATATTAAATTTACACCAGGTAATTGCTACGGTTTAATCGGAGCAAACGGTGCAGGAAAATCTACTTTCCTAAAAATACTATCTGGTGAAATAGAAGCTCAATCAGGGAATGTTTCTTTAGGACCTGGAGAAAGACTTGCTGTTTTAAAGCAGAATCACTTTGAATATGAAGAACATGAAGTATTAAAAGTGGTAATAATGGGGCATGCAAGATTATATGAAGTAATGCAAGAGAAAGATGCGATTTACATGAAAGAAAATTTCACAGATGAAGATGGCATGAAAGCCGCAGAGCTTGAAGGAGAATTCGCCGAATTAAACGGATGGGAAGCAGAATCTGAAGCTGCGATTCTTTTAAAAGGATTAGGCATTGGTGAGGAGCTTCATTATAAGACAATGGCGGAATTAAACGGTTCCGATAAAGTGAAAGTGTTATTAGCGCAAGCACTTTTCGGTGAACCTGATGTTCTTTTACTAGATGAGCCTACTAACCATTTGGATATTAATGCAATTAAGTGGTTAGAGGAATTTTTAATTAACTTTGACAATACTGTAATTGTTGTGTCCCATGACAGACATTTCTTAAACAAGGTTTGTACACATATTGCAGACTTAGACTATAGTAGAATCCAAATTTATGTGGGTAACTATGATTTTTGGTATGAATCAAGTCAATTAGCTTCTAGAATGGCAAACGATGCAAACAAAAAGAAAGAAGAAAAAATTAAAGAACTTCAAAACTTTATTGCTCGATTTAGTGCAAATGCTTCTAAGTCGAAACAGGCTACTTCTCGAAAAAAATTACTTGATAAAATTTCGTTAGATGACATTAAACCTTCATCACGAAAATATCCATATGTTGCATTTACTCCTGAGCGTGAAATTGGTAATGACTTATTAAGAGTTGAAAACCTAACAAAAACCATTGACGGGGTTAAAGTTCTTGATAATGTAAGCTTTATTATGAATAAAGATGATAAGATTGCCCTAGTTGGTCCAAATGAAATTGCTAAGACTACTCTATTCCGTATTTTAGCGGGCGAAATGGAGCCAGATAGTGGCACTTATAAATGGGGAGTTACTACTTCTCAAAGTTATTTTCCAGCTGAAAACTCGGAGTATTTTAATAACGATGACGAAACTCTAGTAGACTGGCTTCGCCAATATTCTCCCAATGATCAAACAGAAAGCTTTTTAAGAGGATTTTTAGGCCGCATGTTATTTTCTGGAGAAGAAGTATTGAAAAAACCTAGCGTTTTATCAGGTGGAGAAAAAGTTCGTTGTATGTTATCTAAAATGATGCTGAGTGGCGCAAATGTTCTACTTCTAGATGAACCTACTAACCATTTAGATTTAGAATCCATCACAGCTTTAAATAATGGATTAATCAACTTTAAAGGTTCATTAATTTTCACTTCTCATGACCATCAGTTTGTATCAACAATTGCAAATCGCATTCTTGAGATTACCCCACAAGGACTTGTTGATAAGCAAATGAATTACGATGAATATTTAGAAGATGAAGCATTACAAAAAAATATTGCAAATATGTATAAATAAAAAAACTGGGATTCCCCGTTTTTCAGACTGTCGACAAACTCCTAATTCAGTAATTAGGAGTTTGTCTTAGTTTATTAAATATACATTTTTTAAATAAGAGTTGATTTCCGTTGCAGGGGTTCGCTTTCCGTGGGGCTCGCGCTGAGCCACTTCGACCTAAAGGTCTACAGGATCTCAGACTGTCTTCGCAGATCCCAGCGGAGTCTCACCCCTTCCACTAAAAACCGGGATTCCCCGTTTTTTTAACGTTTAATTGCCTTTTTTCTTATCACATAGATGAAATAAATGGCGAACGGAATAAGGAAAACTATTCCTGGAAACGAAGATTTCTTCTCGTCTCTTCCTGCTTCATCCGAAATATTCTTTTTAAACGTTTCCTCTGCTGGCTCAGCATTTGCTAATTGTACCGATTGAATAATATCATCGTTCTCATTTTTAATCATTAAAACACCAGAAGAGCTAACCTCTTCTTTTCCTTTTGTGCGTGGAACCGTTATGTTAACTTCATCTGAAGTTTCATAAGTTGTCCCCTTAGCAAAAAATGATTTTCCTCCTGGAACTAATTTATGCATATATTGACTAAAGCCATAATCCATTAGTTCTTCCGTATCATTATATACATCCTGCTTATATGTCCCTTTTAAAATAATAGCAATCAAACTTAGCTCCCCATTCTCAGCGGTAGTAGCCAAAGTCTGTTTTGATTCGTCTACAAAACCAGTTTTCCCGCCAGTCACTTTGTCGTATGGGCGACTACCGTTTACCATTTGATGATGGCTTACTAATGTAGTATCCCAAGACAGACCATCCCACTTTAATTCATCTGTGCCGAATATTTCTCTAAATGTTTCATTTTTCATGGCGTACTGGGTGATTAATGCTAAATCGTTTGCAGTTGTGTAATGATCTTTATCAAATAAACCATTTGGATTTTTGAAATGCGTGGAATGAACATTGACTTTTTCCTTTAAGTACTTGTTAATATTTGTCTCAAAATTACTAATAGAACCATCTAGGTATTCAGCAATAGCTATCGCTGCATCATTACCAGAGTTAATTAGCATTCCATCAAGTAAATGTCTCAGTGTTACTTGCTCGCCTTTCTCTAAATAAACTCTTGTCCCTTCCGCTGAATACGCGTTCTCACTTACTGTAACAATATCATCTAATTTTCCATGCTCAATCGCATAAATGGCAGTCGCTATTTTTGTTAAACTTGCCGGATACATTTTTTTATACCCATTCTTTTCATATAATACCGCTCCAGTATCACTATCTAATAAGAAAGCTGCCTCACTTATTAGTTCAGGTTCCTTATTATCTTTAGCATTACTTATAGCAGGAAAGCAAAATAATAATAATACGAAACAAAATACAATGGTCGTTTCCTTCATTTTCCCCCACCTATTATTTTCTATGTTTTAAATACCATGACTATTGTACCAAATAATTGAGAATAATAAAGGTCAATCGGGATTTTGTCACAAAAATGAAACGCTTCTGTATTTTTTTATCATTATTCAAGTATACTTTTATTGCTAAACATATAGATTATTCACTTGAAAAAGCCTTTAAATAGGCTGCCGCATTTTTCTTAATGTTTTTTCCAATTTCTATTATAAATAAAAAAGCTGCCAATAAAAATGGTAGAAGATAATATCCAATCCGATATAAAAATAGGACTATCAACATTTGTTCTGATTCAATCCCTAAAGATTCAATCCCCCATAAAAATACTAATTCAAAAGAACCCATCCCACCAGGTATCATACTGATTATTCCAGTACAAGCAGCAACTAAGAAAAGCAAGAAAAAATCCCCAATAGAAACTGGCAATGCTATTATTCTAGCGATAGAATATAAATATGCAAATAAAAATATCCATTCCAACAGAGAAACAATTATCAAACCAACTATCTGATTTTGGTCAAAGACAAAGTTATGCTGCTTGGCTTTCTGATAACTTACGAGGAGCACTGGAAATATTAATCCTACTATAATAATGGCTGCAAATATCCAAAAATGATCTTCCATTAAATTCAGTCTTCTACTATAAAGAATAGCAATCCAAGACAATAAGCTAATACCAGATAAATAAAATATCGTTACTACCGCAATCCCTTTAAATAGTTTTTTTCGGTCTTTTTCATATCTTTTATAAAAGAAATTTCGTAAGGCAATACCAATTAAACCACCAAAACCAATTAAATTTGAAAAAGAATTACTAATAAATGAATATTTACCTACTTCTACAATTGGAACACGCTTCTTTAAATGCCTTACAAGAAAAAAATCATAAAAAAACATGGGAAGAGTCGCCATGAATCCGCCTATTGCAATGTAAAACAAACTATGAAATGGGATAGTCTGTAAATATTCATATAATTGGTTTATATCCGCTGATACAATCATGTTTTTAATTTCTCTTAAAACGATGATAAATATAACAATCGGCAGTAGTATCTTCGCTATATTGATCAAGATTTCTTTTTTTCTGATTGACATATTTACACCTCATACATTTCGCTTATGTTAATTCTAGTATTAGAGACCTAAAATTAATCTTACCTTATATATGGAAGAAAAGAAACGGAACTTTTTTCAAAAATTTTTATGTAAATAGCTTTATTACTTTCCAATAGTATGGACAAAATGAATAGCAATATTCTATTACAAGGAAAACATCTCCACTTCCTTTCTCTTTCCTCCACGATGAATACTTACCCTATTGTATAACAGAATAGAGAAAAAATCATAAATTTATATAACAGATATAAAAGATATTTTCCAACCTTCTTCTTTTACCCTTTTAAAACCACCTCTATAAACCCTTGGTATTATTAGAGTTCACATATACGACACAGAAAATTCGCAAGATGTACACAATTATTGTGATTGTTCTCACATATTATCTGTTATAGTTAAAACAGAAAGAAAAAAGCTTTCTGTTATATATTTTATTAAATCATGAGGTGATTATAATGGAAAAAGTTGAAACAACTAATTATTGGGAAGGCTTTAAAAATGGATCTTGGCAGAAAGAAGTAAATGTTCGTGATTTCATCCTGAAAAACTTTAAACCATATTATGGAGATTCTGCTTTCTTATCAGGTCCTACATTAGAAACTACACAATTATGGGAACAAGTAATGGAATTAAGTAAACTAGAAAGAGAACGAGGCGGTGTTTATGATTTAGATACTGATATCGTATCAACCATTACCTCTCACGGCCCTGGCTATTTAGATAAAACAAAAGAAAAAATCGTCGGTGTACAAACAGATGAACCTTTCAAACGCTCTTTCCAACCTAACGGCGGTATTAGAATGGCTGTTCAAGCTTGTGAATCATACGGCTATAAAGCGGATGAAGAATTAGTGAAATTCTTTACTGAACATCGTAAAACCCATAACGCAGGAGTTTTTGATGCTTATACAGATGAAATGAGATTAGCTAGAAAAGCTGCAATCATTACAGGTCTTCCTGATGCATATGGTCGTGGAAGAATTATTGGTGACTATCGTCGCGTTGCACTTTATGGTGTCGATTTCTTAATTAATGAAAAACAAAAAGACAAAAAAGCAACAAGTTCTGTTATGACAGAAGAAACAATCCGATTAAGAGAAGAACTTTCTGAACAAATTCGTGCTCTACATGAATTAAAAGAATTAGGTGCAAGCTATGGCTTTGATTTATCACGACCAGCAGCAAATGCCCAAGAAGCATTCCAATGGGTTTATCTTGCCTACCTTGCAGCAATAAAAGAACAAAACGGTGCTGCAATGAGCTTAGGGCGTGTATCTACCTTCTTAGATATTTATGTAGAAAGAGACTTAGAAAATGGCACATTAACAGAAAAAGAAGTACAAGAAATAGTGGATCACTTTATTATGAAGTTACGCCTGGTAAAATTTGCTCGTACACCTGACTATAATGAATTATTCAGCGGCGACCCTACTTGGGTAACCGAATCAATTGGCGGTATGGCTAATGACGGTAGACCTTTAGTAACAAAGAACTCTTTCCGTTTCCTTCATACTTTAGATAACTTAGGACCTGCACCGGAGCCAAACTTAACTGTTCTATGGTCTACACAGTTACCAGACAACTTTAAAAAATTCTGTGCGCAAATGTCGATTCAAACAAGTGCAATCCAATATGAAAATGATGATATTATGAAACCTCAATGGGGCGATGATTACGGAATCGCATGTTGTGTATCAGCAATGGAAATTGGTAAACAAATGCAGTTCTTTGGAGCTCGTGCCAACCTTGCTAAATGTTTATTATATGCAATTAATGGTGGTAAAGATGAGAAATTAAAAATCCAGGTTGGACCTAAATTTGAACCAATCACTTCTGAATACCTAGACTATAAAGAGGTTACCGAAAAATTTGATAATATGATGGAATGGTTAGCTGGCCTCTATATCAACACATTAAATGTTATCCATTATATGCATGACAAATACAGCTATGAAAGAATTGAAATGGCTCTTCATGACACAGAGATTCTTCGGACAATGGCTACAGGTATTGCAGGATTAAGCGTAGTTACAGACTCATTAAGTGCCATAAAACATGGAAAAGTTAAAGTTATTAGAGACGAAAACGGTCTTGCTGTAGATTTCGAAATGGAAGGAGATTTCCCTAAATACGGTAACAACGATGATGCAGTGGATAGTATTGCAGTTGAGATAGTTGAAAGCTTTATGAAAAAACTACGTAAACATCAAACATATCGCAATTCTATGCATACTATGTCTATCTTAACCATCACTTCTAACGTTGTATATGGTAAGAAAACAGGTAATACTCCAGACGGCCGTCGTGCAGGGGAACCTTTTGCTCCAGGAGCTAACCCTATGCATGGCCGTGATACAAAAGGAACTTTAGCATCTCTATCTTCTGTTGCTAAGTTACCTTACGATTATTCATTAGATGGTATTTCGAATACCTTCTCCATTGTGCCAAAAGCTTTAGGTAAAGAAGAAGATATTCGTGCAAATAACTTAGTATCAATTTTAGATGGCTATGCAACAAAAGCTGGGCACCACTTAAATGTTAACGTATTTAATAGAGAAACATTATTAGATGCTATGGAACATCCAGAATTATACCCGCAATTAACTATTCGTGTATCTGGATATGCAGTTAACTTTATCAAATTAACTCGTGAGCAACAACAAGACGTTATTAGTCGTACTTTCCATGAATCCATGTAATTCTTAAAGACTGGGCTGAGGGATTTTCTTATTCCCTCTCCCCCTCTTCTTACAGTGCTACTACTATACTGGATTGTGGGTTTATTATAAGGAGGAAAATAATCATGAACGGCAATATACATTCAATAGAAACATTTGGAACAGTAGATGGCCCAGGCATTCGCTATGTAGTGTTTACCCAAGGCTGCTTACTTCGCTGCCAATTTTGTCATAATGCAGACACTTGGGAAATTGGTACAGGAAAGCAAATGTCTGTTATGGACATTATCAATGATTTAAAAACATACCTTCCTTTTATCGAACCATCTGGTGGTGGTATTACTGTAAGTGGCGGGGAACCTTTATTACAAATACCATTTTTAATAGAATTATTTAAAGAGTGTAAAAAACTTGGTATTCATACAACGATTGACTCTTCTGGTGGTTGTTACTCAAAAGCCCCTTCTTTCCAAGCACAATTAGATGAATTAATGCAATATACTGATTTAGTCTTGCTTGATTTAAAACATATCGACCGTAAAAAACATATTAAATTAACTGGTATGGGAAATGATCATATTTTAGATTTTGCAACCTATTTATCAAATAAGAAAATCCCTATTTGGGTAAGACATGTTTTAGTACCTACAATTAATGATACAGAAGAAGATTTAACGAGACTAAGTGATTTCATTGCAAAACTTGAAAATGTAGAAAAAATTGATATACTCCCCTATCATAAGTTAGGTGTATATAAATGGGAGACGCTCGGATTAGAATATCCTTTAAAAGACATCGAACCACCTACACAAGAATCAGTTGATTTTGCGACTGCTATTTTAAATAGAATGATGTAAAGATTTAAAAACATAGATAAGAGGCATTAATTCACAATGTGATATCAATGCCTCTTACTAGCTATTCTCCTATTTAAGCATCACGATTAGCGTATGGGGGGTATGGCGGATATGGCGGTTTTGGTGGTTTGTGTGGACAACATGACTTCTTCTTGCAGCCTACAGATAATTCAGATTCAAAGGATATAGGGATATTTAAGAGTGTAACTTCTACGTCTAAACCTAGAATTTTAATCATTTATTTCCCTCCTATAATTTTTTTCGTACAAAATATTGTTAAACAACATTTACATATTTTGTACTTACATTATAGAGTATGTTAATTATTGGTACATGTTTGTGCTGTGTCATTAATTTAAGAGAGAAAATTGCCAAGAAAAAGAGACCGACAATTAATTTATCGGTCTCTTTTTCTTTTCTACTATTCTTTCCACCATTCATCAAACATTGATGCAGGTACTTGTCTCTTATGCTCTGTCAATAAGTACCGAGCTTCAATCTTCTCTGCCACATCTTGTGTAACTTCTTTTCCTTCTAAATAATCATCTAATTGGTCATAAGTAATACCAAGTTCGGTTTCATCTGCTTGCCCTGGTTTATTATCTAATAAATCGGCAGTTGGCACTTTCAAATAAAGAGCCTCTTCTGCATTCAACTCTTTTAATAATTGTTTTCCTTGTCTTTTTGATAATCCTGTTAATGGTAGAACATCCGCACCGCCATCTCCATACTTTGTAAAGAATCCTGTAACAGCTTCGGCAGCATGATCAGTACCTATCACTAGTAAATTTTCTTGTCCGCCAATTGCATATTGTGCAATCATTCGCATTCTAGCTTTTACATTTCCCTTATGATAATCAGCTAATGGCGTGTCACTCATGTCATCATAAACAGTTTTCACGTCGTCAACAGGATTTTTAATATTAAATACATATTCCTTATCCGCTTTTATAAATTCCAATGCACGTTTTGCATCTACTTCATCTGCTTGAACTCCATATGGCAATCTTACAGCTACAAAAGTTGCATTATAGCCTTCTGCACGTAATTCTTCTACTGCTAATTGTGCCAGTCTTCCTGCTAAAGATGAATCTTGGCCACCACTAATTCCCAAAACAAATCCTTTTGCTTTCGCTTTTTTAGCGTAATCCTTTAAAAATTGAACTCTTTTTTCAATTTCTTGTTTTGGATTAATTTCAGGTTGTACATTTAAATCCTTCATAATTCTTTCTTGTAAATCTCGCATGCTATTTCCTCCTCATTTGCGATTTTGAATAGATACTTTGACCTTTTCTATATGACTCATTTTATTTTCCCAGCATAATGGGCTTAAATCTACAGGATATTCCTCAGGATTTAAGGAACGCTTATATTCATCCCAAAGTATTTCTAAGCTTTGCTCTGAGTACTTTTGAATGCTCATGATATCAGGGGTTGCATATATTAACTTACCATCCTTAAAAATATCTTGATGGATATCTACTGCAGTAAAATTAGTCACAAATTTGCTTATATACGTATGGGTTGGATGAAACATCTTTAAGCGTTCTTCGTTTTCAGGATGTTCGGATTCTAAACAAATATAATCCCCTTCTGATTTACCATTTATATCATTTATAATTCGATATACCCTTTTTAACCCAGGTGTAGTCACTTTTTCTGGATTCCCGCTAATTTTAATCGTATCTTGCATGTTGCCTTCTTCATCTTCAATAGATACAAGCTTATATACGCCCCCAAGTGCTGGCTGATCATATGCTGTAATTAATTTGGTTCCTATTCCCCAAATATCTATTTTTGCCCCTTGTGCTTTTAAGTTAATTATCGTGTATTCATCTAGATCATTACTTGCAACTATTTTTGTATCATAGAAACCTGCTTCATCTAGCATTTTTCTTGCTTCTTTTGATAAATAAGCTAAATCACCGCTATCCAAGCGAATCCCTCGGAAGTTTATGCTATCGCCTAATTCCTTTGCAACACGAATAGCATTAGGGACGCCTGACCGCAAAGTATCATATGTGTCTACCAAAAAAACGCACTCCTTATGTCTTCGCGCATATTTATGAAAAGCTATATACTCATCATGATAGGCTTGAATCATAGAATGAGCATGCGTTCCAGAAATCGGAATACCGAATAATTTACCCGCTCTGACATTTGAGGTGGAATTAAAACCACCGATAAAAGCAGCTCTTGTTCCCCATAGTGCTGCATCTAGTTCATGTGCACGTCTACTTCCAAACTCCATTACGATTCCATCACCAATAACATTTTTAATTCTGGAAGCTTTCGTTGCAATTAATGTTTGGTAATTCACAATGTTTAAGATGGCCGTTTCGACAATTTGTGCTTGCGCAAGTGGTGCTTCAATTCTCATTAATGGTTCATTTGCGAAAACCACTTCTCCTTCTGCTGCTGACCGTAGACTTCCAGTAAAACGCAGATCTTTCAAATAAGCTAGGAAGTCTTCTTTAAAGCCTTCTTGTCTTAAATACTCAATATCCCCTTCAGAAAATTGCAGATTCTCTAGATATTGAATCACTCGCTCTAAACCAGCGAAAACAGCATAGCCATTATTAAAAGGTAATTTTCTAAAATACACTTCAAAAACAGCATTCTTTTCAGCAATGCCATCCTCCCAGTAAGTTTCAGCCATATTAATTTGATATAAGTCCGTATGTAACATTAAACTGTCATCTTTAAAATTAAAACTCATTATAGTCCTCCTGCAACCCCTAAACGACTAAAGGATAGTAGCCCCTAGTACATTTTTAAAATGTTCCAATGCCCATTGATGGCCAATTTCATTAAATGAAGCAACGGCATTTTCATATATATGAATATTATAACCAAGATTATAAGCATCTACAGCAGTATGTAGCACACATATATCTGTACAAACGCCAACTAGATAAATATCTTTGATGGATCTCTCTTGCAATTTTATATGTAAATCGGTGCCTGCAAAAGCACTGTATCTAGTTTTATCCATCCAATACACATTGGTTAAATCTTTGTGATCTTCATAAGTCTTTTGAAGTGTTCCATATAAATCTCTTCCTCTTGATTCAGCAATATTATGAGGTGGAAATAGCCTTGATTCTGGATGATATGGATCATTTAATGTATGCAAATCAATTGCAAATACAGTTAAATCATCATTATCGATAAAATTCTTCGTAATTTTTACTATTTCATTCTCAATTGCAATGCCTGGTTCACCACATGGTAGATTGCCTTCTACGAAGTCAAAAGTGTAATCAATATTAATTAGAGCTTTCATTAAATCCCCCCTTAATTTTTACAGAACTTATTAAAAACATCCTATAAGAAAACACCTTGATTTATATTAAAACTATCATTTATTATACCATTCATTTTATTTTTTCCTATTGTAAATACTTAATTATTCCTGATTTTATGCAAATAGTACCTCTTGAAGGGTAATATCTTTTATCATTCAGCATTAAAAAATGTCATAAAATATACTTAATATTTGTAATCTTGACCTTTATCTCTAGTTGTTAATTGCTTTTCAGCCCTAGTTTCGATATAATTTTATTTGTTCACTAATAATGAGGTGTATAAATGATTGATTTATTATTAGACTTAACGTTTTTTCCTAGTTATCAAACGGTTTACTATACATTTTTAGTAGGTCTAGTACTGAAATATTTATGGGATTGGAACATTAAGACAACGGTTCAGCAAGAATTCTTTGCAACAGATCAAAGGTTGTCATTAGATGTTTCCATTACAACGATAAATATGAATGTTCAAAAATATAATACTCCTATTTTGCACTGGATTGTTAAAAATATCCGTAAAAGAATAGAGAGTTCACATGATGATCCAGAGAAACCAATTACCTCCTTTGTTAGCTAGTATTTAATTAACAATTTGGAGGAATTACAATGAAAAAATTATCAAAAAATACATTATTAATCATGCTATTAGGTTTATCAACTATTTTACTGAGTGCTTGTTCTTCATCAGCAAGCGGAAATAATGATGGATTTTTCCATAAAATATTTGTTGAACCATTCACGGCAATTATTCACGGAACAGCAGATGTATTTGCTGGAAGCTACGGCCTTGCGATTATTCTGATCACTTTAGTAATTCGACTTGTCTTAATGCCTTTAATGCTGAAGCAATATAAAAAACAACAATTAATGAAATCCAAAATGGATACAATTAAACCTGAAATGGAAGCAATTCAGAAAAAGATTAAGGCCACTAAAGATCAAAAAGAACAGCAAAAACTGCAAATGGAAATGATGGATCTTTACAAAAAAAATAATATTAACCCACTTAATATTGGATGTTTACCAATGCTGATTCAAATGCCGATTTTAATGGGATTCTATTATGCAATACGTGGTTCTCAAGAAATAGCTAGCCACTCCTTTTTATGGTTTAATTTAGGACAGTCAGATTTAATTCTAACCGCGTTAGCAGGTATTGTTTATTATTTACAATTTAGAGTATCGCAAAGTACCATGACACAAGAACAACAAAAGCAAATGAGTAAAATAGGATTGATTTCTCCTATTATGATTGTAATAGTGTCTTTAAATGCTCCAGCAGCTCTACCACTATATTGGACAGTCGGTGGAACTTTCCTTATCTTCCAGTCTTTAATCGGAAGAAAACTATATCCACCTCAACCTAGTAATACAAAGGTAGCTACAGACAAATAAGTAATAAAGGACAAATTTTACGTGATAAAGCATTAAGCCACGCGTGAAATTTGTCCTTTTTTTAGATAATAAATGTTTCTTTTATAAATGGAGACCAACGTTCCACCCTGCAAAACAGAATAAAATTCCCCCTAAGAATGTCCCTAATATGTATATATATAACCCCATTCTTCTCTTTTCTCGATATAATGTTACTGCCTCAACAGCAAAAGTAGAGAAGGTTGTAAATGCTCCTAAAAAGCCAATTGCTAAAATAAAATAAACACTGGCAGTCACATCCATTCCAACGATTAATCCAAGTAGAAACGACCCGCCTATATTGACAATCATGGTCGGGATTGGGATAAACGCTTCCATTATTTTTTTTAGTTCATTTATAAAAAAGTAACGAGAAATAGCGCCAATAAAACCGCCAACTCCAATCAATAAAAGATTACTAACCATTTGATTTGCTCCACTTTCTTTCTCCAATTTTCATTCCTACATACGCAAAGCTAATTCCGATAACAGCACTACCAACAACGTAACAAATAGCGAGCAGATCACTACCATCAATTAACAAATGGACTGTATCCATACTGAAAGTTGATAAGGTAGTAAAAGAACCAATCATGCCTGTTCCAATGGCTGCGGCATACTCTGATTTTAGCTTTTGTCTTTTTATAATGGCACTTGTAAACCATCCTAGCATAAAGGAACCAGCAATATTTATTCCCAATGTTTGCAAGGGAAAATCATAGACAAAAGGAATTTGTCCTACAATATACCGCAAAATGCTCCCAATCACACCGCCAATCCCAACAAATATATAGTTCATTATTATTCATTCCCTTAACAATTCAATAATATCAAATCAGAATTATAATTATAATAAAAAAAGATGTCTAATGAAAAGAATCGTTATGATCATCAAAGGATTTCTATTAATCCATTCATCCACTAAAGATCCATAACTTTTCTATCATAAAAGACATCTTATATTCTTATATTGTTTGAAAATAGTCTTTGTAAAAACCGCCAATTTTACCAGAGTTATCTACAACAAAGTAAAATTCCTCTGTCTCGTTCTTTACTTCATACTCTTTCCCTACTGTTAACACTCTATTAACAATGTATTTGTTTGCATCGGTATGTATACATTTTACTTTTTTAACAGATGGTTTCTTTTCCCAGTTTTCATGTATCATTTTATTGCTCCTTTCATTCTAGTACTATCCTAGTATAAAGGGAAACCGATACATAGTGCAATAGATTCTCATTATGAAACTAAATTCTGTAGTTCCTTTTCCATCCACATTATCTTATTTCTTTCAAATGTAAACCATTTTCCTGTATCTACTTGTAAAAAAGTCATGTAGCATTTGCCATTAATCCAATCCAAGCGTTTGAAATCCAATGCATAATACGATGTATGATTATATTTGATGACATAAAAGTTTTTATGTTCTTGAATATACATTTTATGACCTTCTTTCTAAGATGTAGTTACTATTCTATACCACAGCTAAACTGTCCCTTAAACCCAAAAAAATATTATATTAGTGTAACATTATATTTAATTTTTGTTTCGATATGCTCTTCATCTGCCTCCTGTAATTTCCTTTTTGAGCATTTCTGGTTTATTGCAAACATAAGTAAATGCCTCCCCAGTAATTTCTTTTTGATGAACAGTAACGATCTTTCGGACATATAAATTATCAATGCCGTTTTGGTAATGGTCAGCAAATCCATCTAAAATCAACAAATCCGCAAATGGTACAGCATATAGTTCTCCATACACTTTTTATGATCAGCTAATATTAAAAATGGATAATCAATGTTTCCATCGTATAATTTTCCATGTACCCAAGCTTCTTCTGTCAGACACGGAAAATTTTCTACCATATAATGATTTATTTCTTCTTTTAGCAAAGCCTCCTAGACATGTTTCTCATCCAGAAAACTCCTTAGCTATTGGTTCGAATCAACACTTTTTGTGCGATTTCAAATACTATTCTATTATAAAAAGATACAGGGAGTTTCCGGTAGTAGAAACTCCCTGTATCTATATTTAGCAAAGTAATTAAGCTTCAAACAATAGGGACTCAGGATCTTCTAGTAGATCTTTTATTCTTGCTAGGAATGTAACTGCTTCTTTCCCATCAATGATACGGTGATCATAAGAAAGAGCCAAATACATCATTGGTCGATTTTCCATTTTCTCTGCATCGATCGCTACAGGCCGCAGCTGGATTTTATGCATTCCAAGTATACCGACCTGCGGTCCATTAAGAATTGGAGTAGATAACAAGGAGCCAAAAACACCGCCGTTTGTAATAGTAAATGTCCCACCCTGTAAATCGCTTAAAGATAGTTTGTTACTTCTTGCTTTACTTGCAAAGTCTAATATTTCACTTTCTATTTCAGCGAAGTTTTTACGGTCAGCATCTCTTAAGACTGGTACCACAAGCCCTTCATCTGTTGATACAGCAATACCAATATCATAATATTTTTTTAAGACAATTTGGTCACCTTGGATTTCAGCATTTAATAATGGTGCTTTCTTTAGAGCTGCTACGACAGCTTTTGTAAAGAAAGACATAAAGCCAAGCTTCACATCATTCTCTTTTTGAAATGCATCTTTTCTACGATTTCTTAATGCCATAATATTAGTCATATCAACTTCATTAAAAGTAGTTAGCATTGCCGTATTTTGTTTAACCTCTAATAATCGATTAGCGATCGTTTGTCTTCTTCTTGTCATTCTCACTCTTTCCACTCGATTATCTGATTCTACAGCAGGTGCTTCCTTTTCCACTTTCGGCGTTTGGGCTGACTGTGGTGAAACTGATGAAGCCGCCTTTTGATCATGTGCTGCAACATCTTGGGCTCTTACTCTTCCTAATGGATCATTCGTTTGGACTGCTGTTAAATCGATTCCTCGCTCTCTTGCCAGCTTGCGAGCAGCAGGTGAAGCAATTGGATGTTGTTTATTAACTAGTTCTTCTTTTTGTTCTTTTGGCTCTTCTGCACTTGGAGTTTCTGGTTCAACCTTTTCAACTTTTTTTTCTTCTGCTGTCTGTGGTTCTTCAGCAGCTCCTTCTGCATTTACTATCGCAATTGTTTCACCAACTTGAACAGTATCTCCTTCATTTGCTTTTAATTCTTGAATGATTCCACTTTCTTCTGATATAATTTCCACATTTACTTTATCTGTTTCCAATTCAACAATATAGTCGCCCTTTTCCACATATTCCCCTGTTTTCTTTAACCATTGCGCTACAGTTCCTTCGGTGATTGATTCAGCTAATTCTGGTACCTTAATCTCTGCCATTTTAATTTTCCCCCTCAATTCATTCCATAGTCAATGCTTCATTTATGATTCTTGCTTGATCTTTACGATGAACAATTGGATCCCCTTCAGCAGGACTAGATCTTCTTCTTCTACCAACATATTGTAAGGAAATAGAATTGGAAATTAGCTTTCTAATTCTTGGTTCCATAAAGCTCCATGCTCCCATATTCTTTGGTTCTTCTTGCACCCATACTACCTCTTTTAAATTTGGATAGCGTTGAATAATTTCTGTTAGCCTCTCTTCTGGGAAAGGATAAATTTCTTCAACTCTTGCAAGATGGATTGCTTCTCCATTTTCAAGCTTTTTGTGTGCTTGATATAAGTCAATCGAAATTTTACCTGTAGATAGAACTAAGCGTGTAACAACATTGTCATTTTCACCAGTATTATCTACTTCCAAAACAGAATGAAAAGCACCTTCACTGAATTCTAATCCATTAGAAGCAACATCAGCATTACGCAGTAAGCTTTTTGGTGTCATAATAACTAAAGGTCGTACTTCTTCTTTGTTTAAAATTGCTGCCTGTCTTCTTAAAATATGAAAGTACTGAGCAGATGATGATAAGTTTGCAACAGTCCAGTTATTTTCAGCTGCTAAAATTAAGAATCGCTCCAATCTTGCACTTGAATGCTCTGGTCCCTGTCCTTCATAACCATGTGGCAAAAGCATAACTAAACCAGATTTTTGTCCCCATTTCGCTCTGCCAGCTGCAATAAATTGGTCAAACATTACTTGTGCTGCATTAGCAAAATCACCAAATTGCGCTTCCCATAACACAAGTGTTTCGGGAGCATGAACATTGTAACCGTACTCAAATCCTAATACAGAACCTTCAGACAACGGACTGTTATGAACAGCAAATGATGCTTTCGCTTTAGATAAGGTATGTAAAGGTGAATACTGGTTGCCAGTTACATAGTCATGTAAAATAATATTACGATGAGCAAACGTACCACGTTCCGAATCCTGCCCAGAAAGTCGGATTGGTGTTCCGTCTTCTAAAATCGTTGCAAAAGCCAATGTTTCCGCTAAAGACCAATCGATTTTACCTTCCCCTTCCAATGCAGCATTTCTCCGCTTTAAAACTTTTCCTAATTTATCAAAAACTTGAAATTGAGATGGATAGGAAAGCAACTCATTATTTATATGTTTTAATTGATCAATCGGAACAGCCGTATTAACATTCGGCAATTGTCGCTCCACAGAATTAGGCGGATTAGTAATAACCGGATCTTCATTTTTCTTCGGTACTCTATCATGTGCTTCTTTAAGTTTTCTTGTAACTTCTTCTTTCAAAGCTTGGATTTCTTCTTCTTTTATCACATCCTCCGCAACTAGCTTTTCCCCGTACAGCTTAGTAATAGTTGGATGTTCGTGAATTAACTTGTACATTAATGGATTTGTCGTCATTGGTTCATCCATTTCATTATGACCATATCTTCTATAGCCAATTAAATCGATTAAAAAGTCCTTCTTAAACTTCTCTCTGTATTCGATAGCTAGTTTTGCAGCTTTTATACATGCTTCTGGATCATCTGCATTAACATGGATTATTGGAATCTCAAATCCTTTTGCAAGATCACTAGCATATCTAGTAGATCTCGAATCACTAGATTCTGTTGTAAATCCAATTGTATTGTTAGCAATAATATGGATCGTTCCACCTGTTCGATAACCCTTTAATCCTGTTAAATTTAAAGTCTCCGAAACAATTCCTTGCCCAGGAAAAGCAGCATCTCCGTGGATTAGAATAGCTAGTGATTTAGTAGAATCTTCCTCTGGAAACCCAGGTTTTGTTCTGTCATCCTGTGACGCTCTAGTAAATCCTTCTACTACTGCACCTACAAACTCAAGATGACTTGGATTATTTGCAAGAGTCAGCCGAACATTTGAAACATTATTTGATTTAATTTGTCGATCTAAGCCTAAATGGTATTTTACATCCCCAGTCCAGCCAAAGCTAATACCTATGGACCCTTCAGATGGTACCAACTGTTTATTAGGAGCATGCTGAAATTCTGCAAATATCATTTCATAAGGCTTTTCTAATACATGTGCTAACACATTTAATCGCCCTCTATGCGCCATTCCTATATTAATATTTTGAGCACCATTTACTACAGATTCAGATATAATCTTATCTATCATCGGGACCATTGTATCAAGACCTTCAATCGAAAATCTCTTTTGACCGACATATGTTCTATGTAAAAAACTTTCAAATTCTTCTACTTCTATTACCCTTTTTAGAAGCTTTCTTTTTAACTCTCTATGACATGCTGGTTTTAAGCTCCCTGATTCTACTTTAGACTGCAGCCAGTTTTTTTCTTTAATATCATTAACATGATAGTATTCAAATGCAATGGTCTTTGTATAAATTTCTTTTAAATATTGAACCGCTTCATAGCCATTTGATATATGGTTAGGAGCATCTAGACAAATTAAACGGGCTGGAATCTTTTCTAAATCTTCTTTCGTTAAATCAAAACGAGCTAAATCAAATAACTCATACTCTCTCTTATGATCCTTTAATGGATAAATATCAGCCGCCAAATGTCCATAGGCTCTTATCTTATTCACTAATGTTACTGCTGCAATAATTTTTTCAACTTGAACTTCGGATTGTAGAGATAAATGATTCGTGTTAGTTTTCTCTTGATTATCAATCGGGGGTCCCCATTGATCAAAATGCCTTTTCATTTCTTCATCAACTGAATTTGGATCTTGAACGTATTTCTCATAAAGCTCCATTACAAGCCCTAAATTCGGCCCATAAAATCTTGGTTGGTATGAGACTGTACCATCAGATGGCTTCTCCATGAAAATTTCCCTCCACCACTTTAATTATCTTTTTTATCTTCCCTTTGTTATTGCGCTTTACACCTTGTAGTGAAAAAACTTTTTTAAAACGTTTACATTTCTATTCTATCATGGTTTAATTACAGCTTCAAAAGTTTTACACATTTTTATGGTAAAAAAATTAAAAATATTTTTTATCGGCCTTATCTTCAGAAAAAAAACAATCTTACTAGTAATCTTATGCAGCATAAAATTTTACATGACAAAGGAAAAGAATGTGAAATATAATTAACTTGGATAAAAAAAGCCAGACAAACATTGTTTCATCTGTTTGTCTGGCTTAGTTAGTTGCTCTTAATATGAATACTTCAAAAGAAATTGCAGGCGCTTCGCTCAGGCTATATTCGGCGCCCTGCTCATCTTCCCCCTTTTTCTTTAGTAGTAACTATATATTAAAGCGAACAATTACTTTTGTTCCTTGACCAACCTTACTTTTAATTTCAATTGACCCATTATATAAGCTTACAATTTGCTTTGCGATGGCTAATCCAAGTCCTGTTCCACCTTGTTCTCTACTCCTAGCTTTATCTACTCGATAAAACCGATCAAATACTTTTTCAAGATGTTCTTTCGGTATTCCAATTCCATGATCGGTAATTTCTAGGATAAAATGGTTGCCTGTTTCATACGTATGCAGAAAAATATTTTTTTCATGTACAGAATATTTCACCGCATTATCAAGTAATATAGTAGTTATTTGCTGCAAATGTTGTTCAGATACCTCATAAAGATGGAGAGAGTCAAGCTTTACCTCGAAAGTAAAATCATCATGAAGCATTACAAAATCACGAATAGTATGCTCAAAAATCCACTTTACCCTCTCTGGCGTTAAATCTGACTCCATTCTATTTTGCTCTAATTTGGATAAGTCTAATAAACTGATAATTAGTTTTTTTAGTCGAGCAACTTCTTCAGTTGATGTTTGGAGTGACTCTTCTAATATATCTTGATTATTCTTCCCCCATCTATTCAGCATGGAAAGATGACCCTCTAAGACAGAAACCGGTGTTCTCAATTCATGGGAAGCGTCTTCAATAAATTGTTTTTGCTGCTGAAAGGATTGTTCAATCACATCCATCATCTCATTGAAAATATGAGATAAATCAGCGATTTCGTCCTTTTGAGGATAGACTGGCATCCTTTCCTTAAAACCACTGTTTTTAATTTTTTTCATTGTTTTTGTCATCGAATTAATTGGTCGTAATAATAAATAGGAAATAAAATAACCAATAAGGGCACTGATAATTAGTGCAGCAATTGCAAACATTGTCATGGCAAACCATAAGTGTTCTCTCACTTTATCTAAGGATTCCAGGGAACGAATAATTTCTACTCTGCCATTAAATGCTTTTGTCTTAATTTCCTTACTATAAACTAATGAATTATGATCTCCAATTGAAATATAATGAAACTGTTCATCATTATATATTTGATTTGGCTCAATAATTGGGAAATCTCCATTCATATCTGCAAGGATGGCTTGTCCATTTTTATCTAAAATACGAATAAGCTGGTTATCGTTATTGAGTTTTTCTAATAAAGTGACATTTGCAGTGATTTCTTCGTCTGTAGGATGCTTTTCTTGCAGGTTCAATTGTTTAACAACTTGATTCATTGTTTGTTTTACATCTGTTTCTTCCTGATTTAATAACCAAGAAGAAACAGTGTGAAATTCAAAAAAGGAAAAAATAGAATAAGTTAAAAAAATACTAAATGATAATCCAAGCGTTAATTTCCATTTCCAAGGTAAAAGAGATATTTTTTTTATCCATTTCATCTCATCACATATCCTATCCCTCTGACCGTTTCGATATATACTTCTTGTCCAGATGGATCAAGCTTATTCCTTAAATACCTAACATATACATCGATTACGTTTGTTTCTACTTCTGATTCATAGCCCCAGATTTTTTCTAATAATATATCTCTTGATAAGACAATATTAATATTGGTCATGAACATATAAAGCAAATCATACTCTCTTTTGGTTAAGGACAGAATCTCTTCTCCTTTTTTGGCGATATGTGATTCCACCTCCAGTGTAATATCTTTATAAGTCAACTTTGTCATAATTTGATTGGAAGTATTTGTTTGTGGCTCTATACGGCGAAATAATGCACGTAATCTAGCAAGCAGTTCTTCAATCGCAAATGGCTTAACCAAATAATCGTCTGCGCCACTATCTAATCCAGAAACTCGATCTAAAACGCTATCCCGTGCAGTTATCATTAATATTGGGGTGTTTTTTGTTTGACGGAGTCTTCTACATACTTCAATGCCATTTAATTCAGGCAGCATTAAATCTAATAAGATAATATCCCAATCTTCCTCTAGTGCCTTTTGAAGACCGCTTCTACCATCTGAGCAAACCTCTGTTTTATATCCTTCATATGTTAATTCTAACTCGATAAATCTCGATAAATTTTTTTCGTCTTCTATAATCAAAATTTTTTTCATTATACCACGCTCTCTATTTTACATAAGCAATGTTACAAGCGGAATGTTGAAATTTGATTTATAATGAAAGGAAATTTCAACAAAACTGCTTTAACCTGCCTAAAGATATGATTATTTTATCATGTTAGAAGCTTGATATACAAAATTTACCCCGTAATCTTTAATTTTGCTTCGAAAACATTGAATCCATAATAGCATGTGCCATTTCTACAAATTGAAATCCGAATAAAGACGCTGCAGTTATGGAACTAAAAACAATCATCGCAATGCGAAGAAAATGCATGTTTCATCTCTCCTTTGAATTGAACTTTTGCATTAAAGTATGGAGAATTATTATTCCATTCCCCATTAATACATATAGTAAGCACTTTTTCTGTTAACTTTATAAGTTAAAAAACTTTTCTAATGTGCTTAAGTGAATAAAACTTATGGTATACCTCTTTTTGTAAAAAAGCATGAAAGTAACATTAAAATTTGATGAGAAGAAAAAAATAAGGCATATAATTGATGGAATGAGCCATTATAATGTTAGAAACCTTTCGGATAACTATCAGCCCTGACAACAGATTTAGTACATTCATACGAAAGAATCGAAGTGATCATGAAGATATAATTATCTATATGAACAATCGTTAATTACTTTTCATTAAATAGAGAGTTTTTGGTAAGTTTAGGAGGTCGATCAATGAATATTGGACGTGCGATTGAAATTATGAATGCTGCAGATATGGTAGATGTTAGTTATCAAGGAGAAAAGATCATTATCCAGAATGTAAATGAAAAAACAAAAAAAGCAACTATCTATACGAAAACAAATCCAGATTACGAGTTAGATGTTGATGTGTACCAGCTTATCGAAGAAATGTGATGATATATTCACCTTTATTACAATAGGTAGAATATAGTTTCTTTTCAGAAATAACAAAATATTTCTTGCCAACAAACGAAATATATAGTAAATTAATAGTCAATTACATAAGTAATTCTTATCAAGAGAGGTAGAGGGAATGGCCCAGCGAAACCTCAGCAACCTTCAGTATTTTTACATACTGAAAAGGTGCTAATTCCATCAAGCATTTAAGCTTGAAAGATAAGAAGAATGACCATTAATAATCAAAGTCTTCTTCTTATAACGAAGAAGACTTTTTTCATGTCATTTTTCTTGACCACTTCTTGATTTGTTTTGATTACATAAAAATTCCAAATATGAGAATAGGAGAGTTATAGAATGTATAGTTTAGAAACAAAGTTAGCGCAAATTGGTAATAGAAGTGAAACAACTACTGGTGCAGTTAATCCGCCCGTTTATTTTTCCACTGCCTATCGTCACACAGGTATTGGAGAGTCGACTGGCTATGATTATACACGGACAGGAAATCCTACACGAGAAATATTAGAAAATGCTATTGCCGAATTAGAAGAAGGCGACCGCGGCTTTGCGTGTAGTTCAGGAATGGCAGCAATTCAAACAATCCTTTCCCTTTTTCAAAGCGGTGATGAATGGATTATTTCTAAAGATTTATATGGCGGCACATACCGTCTATTAGAACAAGGTTATAAAAAATGGGGCCTTCGATGTACGTACGTTAATACTTCAGATACAGATGCTGTGCGTGCGGCCATCTCCTCAAAAACAAAAGCAATCTTCCTTGAAACTCCTACGAATCCTTTAATGGAACAAACGGATATTTCTGTGATTGCTTCCATCGCAAAAGAACACAATATTCTGCTTATTGTTGACAATACATTTTATACTCCTATTATCCAACAGCCGATCCGTTTAGGTGCTGATATCGTTATCCACAGTGCAACAAAATATTTAGGTGGGCATAATGACGTTCTTGCTGGTCTTATTGTTGCAAAAGGAGAAGAGCTTTGTAATGAGCTCGCCTTACACCATAATTCTGCTGGAGCTGTTTTAAGTCCCTTTGATTCTTGGTTATTGATGAGAGGAATGAAAACACTGGCGTTAAGAATGGAAAAACATGAAGAGAATGCGAAAATACTGTCTACTTTTCTGCAAAAACATGAGGCTGTTGTAGATGTCCTCTACCCTGGTCGTGGCGGAATGATCTCGTTTAGAATCCAAAGTGAATCTTGGGTAAATCCATTTTTGCAAAGCTTAACGTTAATCTCATTTGCCGAAAGTCTTGGAGGGGTGGAAAGTTTTATTACATATCCTGCCACTCAAACTCATGCAGATATTCCACTAGAAGTCAGATTAGAAACTGGTGTCGATAATCGACTATTACGTTTTTCAGTTGGTATTGAAAATGCAAATGATTTAATCAAAGATCTAGATAAAGCTTTCTCTATTGCAAAGGGAATTGCACAGGAGGTAACAATATGACAACATCATATACATTTGAAACAAAATTGCTTCATAATAAACATAAATTCGATCCAGACACTGGAGCTGTCAGCGTGCCAATTCAGCACGCTTCCACCTTTCACCAAAAGGATATTGATGAATTTGGAAAATATGATTATAGCAGAAGCTTAAATCCGACAAGAGAAGCACTAGAAGAAGTGGTGGCAGAATTAGAAGAAGGAACGCATGGCTTTGCCTTCTCTTCTGGAATGGCTGCAATTTCAACTGCTTTTCTATTATTATCACAAGGTGATCATGTCGTTATTTCTGAAGATGTATATGGTGGAACATATCGTATGGTGACGACCGTATTGAACCGATTTGGAATCGATCATACCTTTGTAGATATGACGAATCTAGAAGAAGTTGAAGCAGCTATTTTACCAAACACAAAAGTGCTTTATGTAGAAACTCCTTCCAATCCTTTATTAAAAGTAACAGATATTGAAGCAATTAGCTTACTTGCCAAAAAATACAGTGCACTTACTTTCGTGGATAATACGTTTTTAACACCAGCCTTACAAAAACCATTAACGCTAGGTGCGGATGTTGTACTTCATAGTGCTACTAAGTTCTTATCTGGTCATAGCGATGTAATCGCTGGAGTAGCAGTAGTTAAAGATGCAGAGCTCGCAAAGCAAATTGGTTATTTACAAAATTCGTTTGGCGCAGTTCTTGGTGTTCAGGATTGCTGGCTACTCCTTAGAGGAATAAAGACCTTGCATGTTCGGATGAAGCATTCAAGTGAAGGGGCAAGAGTGATCGCAGAGCATTTGCAAAACCACCCATTAATAAAAAAAGTGCATTATCCAGGATTCGAAGACCACCCTCAATATGCGATCCAAAGAAAACAAGCGCTAAATCCAGGCGCGGTTTTCTCCTTTGAGTTATATTCAGAAGAAGCAATGCGTACTTTTGTAGAGAATGTAAAACTGCCTGTATTCGCCGTTAGTCTTGGTGCGGTTGAATCGATTCTATCCTATCCAGCAAAAATGTCTCATGCTGCGATGAATCCTTTAGCTAGAGCAGAACGGGGAATTACAGATTCCCTTCTACGTTTATCCGTTGGATTAGAAAATCCACTAGATTTAATCAATGACTTTGATATAGCTCTTAAGAAGACAGCAGAGTTACATTTTATTTAACTGGAGGCTTACAATGAACTTTCTCGATAGGCTAAAAAATGAAATCTTAATTGGTGATGGTGCTATGGGCACCCTCCTCTATTCTTATGGAAAAGATACATGCTTTGAATCTTTAAACCTTTCTCACCCTGAACAGATTGAGCAGGTTCATCAAGCATATATCCATGCCGGCGCAGATATTATCCAAACCAATACATATGCTGCCAACTATTTAAAATTACAAAGATACGGATTAGAAGATAACGTGAAGGAAATAAACAGCGCAGCCGTAAAAATTGCCAAAAAAGCCGTGGAAAATAAAAATGTAAATGTACTTGGTACAATTGGTGGAAATAGAGGAATGAAGCCTCAAGCTATTAGTTTAGAAGAGTTGAAGCGCAGTTTCCGTGAACAGCTTTACTGCTTGTTATTAGAAGATGTCGACGGCATTCTTTTGGAAACATTTTATGATTTGGAGGAACTCGAAACAGTCCTGGAAATTACGAAAAAAGAAACAGATATTCCAGTCCTAGCCCAGCTTTCCATACACGAAATAGGGATTTTACAAAACCAAATATCCCTTGCTTCTGCTTTCGATAGATTAGAGAATTTAGGTGCTGATATTATTGGGTTGAATTGCAGATTGGGACCACACCATATGATTGCTTCACTTGAACAAATACCATTACCGAGGAATGCATACTTATCTGCCTTTCCAAATGCTAGTTTACCAAGTTATATTGACGGAAAATTCGAATATAAAGACAATGCGGAATATTTCCAAAGATCAGCAGAAGAATTTAGAAAGCAAGGCGTTCGACTTTTAGGAGGCTGCTGTGGAACAACACCTGAACATATCAGAAATTTCGCAAAAGTGTTGAAGGATGCCTCTCCTATTACAGAAAAAACAATTGAAACTAATAAGGCTGTTGTTGATTCTATATTGGAGCATTCCCCTCCCCCTAGGGATTACACCCCTTTGGAGGAAATTGTAAAAACCAGAGCTTCTGTTATTGTGGAATTAGATCCTCCAAGAAAACTAGATACGACGCGCTTCTTTGAAGGTGCAAAAAAACTTAAAGAAGAAGATATAGATGCATTAACACTTGCAGACAACAGTTTAGCCTCTGCACGGATTTCCAATACAGCAATTGCTACATTAGTAAAGCAAAACATTGGGCTTCGCCCTCTCGTTCATATTGCTTGTCGGGATCGTAATATAATTGGTTTACAGTCTCACTTAATGGGACTACATACATTAGGAATTCATGATGTCCTAGCTATTACAGGAGATCCAGCTCGAGTTGGGGATTTTCCTGGTGCTTCTTCTGTCTATGATATGACTTCATTTGACTTAATTTCGATGATTAAGCAATTAAATGAAGGTCTCTCTTTCTCTGGGAAAAATCTAGGACAAAAAACGACATTTTCTGTTTCAGCTGCATTTAATCCAAATGTACGTCAGGTAGAAAAAGCGGTAAAACGGTTAGAGAAAAAAATAGAATGCGGTGCTGATTACATTATAACCCAGCCTGTTTACTCCGAACAAAAAATAATCGAATTATATGAAGCGACAAAACACATTGACACACCTATCTATATTGGTTTAATGCCATTAACAAGCAGTAACAATGCGGAGTTTTTACACAACGAGGTTCCTGGCATAAAAATATATGACTCCATTCGGCGCACCATGGCACAATTTAAAGACAACCCAGTACAAGCAGCACAGCAAGGTCTCAAAATCACCAAATCTTTAATCGACACTGCAGCCAATTATTTTAACGGTATTTACTTAATAACACCGTTTTTGCGGTATGAGCTTTCTGTAGAATTAGCTCGCTATACGAAATTACGAACTGCTGCACTTAGGAGGACAACTGATGCAACAAACTTCATTAGCTGAACAGCTTAAACGAAAAATTATCATTATGGATGGCGCAATGGGAACAATGCTCCAGCGAGAGAACTTAACGGCAGCCGATTTTGGTGGAGAAGAATTAGAAGGATGCAATGAAAATCTTAATCTAACAAGACCAGATATTATCACGAAAATTCATGAATCCTATCTCCATGCCGGAGCAGATATTATTGAAACCAATACATTTGGTGCAACTAAAATTGTCCTAGATGAATATCATCTAGGACACATTGCTTACCAGCTAAATGTTAAAGCTGCAAAACTTGCCAAAGAAGCAGTCAGGAAATATTCTACACCTGATTGGCCAAGATTTATTGCTGGTGCAATGGGCCCAACAACGAAAACATTAAGTGTCACTGGCGGCACTACATTCGAAGAACTCATTTCTTCTTACGAAGAGCAAGCATTAGGATTAATCGACGGCGGTGTTGATCTTCTCCTTCTAGAAACAAGTCAGGATATGCTGAATGTTAAAGCTGGATTTTTAGGTATTAAACAAGCATTTACAAAAACTGGGAAAGAACTTCCGCTAATGATTTCTGGCACGATTGAACCAATGGGGACTACTCTTGCCGGACAGTCGATCGAAGCATTTTACATTTCCGTTGAACATATGCATCCTATCGCTATTGGCTTAAACTGTGCAACAGGCCCAGAGTTTATGCAGGATCATATTCGCTCACTTTCAAGTCTGTCTAAGTTTGCTGTTAGCTGTTATCCTAATGCTGGCTTGCCTGATGAAGAAGGAAACTATCACGAAACTGCCTCCTCTCTAGCCAATAAACTCGTTGGATTCGCAGAAGAAGGCTGGCTAAATATTGTTGGAGGCTGCTGTGGTACTACACCTGAGCATATTCGTGCAATTGCCGAAAAAATGAAAGAAATCTCCCCGCGAAAAGTTGCAGAAACTAATTTTCACATGGTTTCTGGAATTGAGCCCTTTATTTATGATGATCCTACATTAAGACCAATTATGGTTGGAGAACGGACAAATGTTATTGGTTCTAGAAAATTTAAAAGGTTGATAAAAGAAGGAAAATACGAAGAAGCATCAGAAATTGCCAGAGCTCAAGTCAAAGGCGGAGCCCATGTTATTGATATTTGCTTAGCAGATCCCGATAGAGATGAAATGCAAGACATGGAGCTTTTCATGAAAGAAGTTGTAAAAAAAGTCAAGGTACCACTTGTTATTGATTCAACTGATGAACAAGTAATAGAAAAGGCACTCTCCTACTCACAAGGAAAAGCAATCATTAATAGTATTAACCTGGAGGATGGCGAAGAAAGATTTCAAGCTATCGCCCCTCTCATCCATAAGTATGGAGCCGCTGTTGTTGTTGGAACTATTGATGAAGATGGCATGGGAGTTACTGTAGAGAAAAAACTACAAATAGCAAAGCGATCATATGATTTGTTAACGAAAAAATATCAAATTAATGGTCAAGACATAATATTTGATCCCCTTGTCTTTCCTGTAGGAACGGGAGATGAACAGTACATCGGCTCAGCATTAGCGACAGTTGAAGGAATTAAGGAAATAAAGCAAGCATGCCCGGACGTCCAAACTATTCTTGGCATAAGCAATGTTTCCTTTGGTCTCCCTCCTGTCGGTCGAGAAATATTAAATAGTGTCTTTCTTTATCACTGCACACAAGCAGGCCTTGACTACGCAATCGTTAATACAGAAAAATTGGAAAGATTTGCGTCCATTAGTAAAGAAGAAATTGAATTAGCTGAAAAGCTATTATTTGAAACAACAGATGAAACGTTGGCTATTTTTACGGACTTTTATCGAGATAAGAAAAAAGAAAAGATCAATTCACTTGAAAATTTAACATTAGATGAACGGTTAGCTTATTATGTTGTTGAAGGAACTAAAGAAGGATTAATAGCTGATTTAGCCATTGCACTTACTACATATAGTGCCCCACTAGATATTATTAATGGTCCTCTTATGGATGGAATGAAGGAAGTTGGCCGCTTATTTAATGATAATCAGCTAATTGTCGCAGAAGTGCTGCAAAGCGCAGAAGTAATGAAAACGGCTGTTTCCTTTTTAGAAGGATATATGGACAAAAATGTTTCTACCTCTACTAAAGGGAAAGTTATTTTAGCAACTGTTAAAGGAGATGTTCATGATATCGGCAAAAATCTCGTTGATATCATTCTCTCTAATAACGGATATGAAGTGATTGATCTCGGCATCAAAGTTCCCCCAGCAGATTTAGTTTCTGCTATTAAAAAGGAACAACCAAATATTGTTGGCTTGTCTGGCTTACTTGTCAAATCGGCACAACAGATGGTACTAACAGCTGCAGACATGAAACAAGCTGGCATAGAAGTTCCTATCTTAGTAGGCGGAGCAGCATTATCAAGAAAATTTACCGACACAAAAATTTCACGTGAATATGATGGATTAGTGTTATATGCAAAAGATGCTATGAATGGCTTATCTCTTGCAAATCAGCTGACTAATAAAGACGAATTCGATTTGCTTAAACAGGAACATGAAAAGAAAAAGCAATTACTTTCAGCTAGTCCTGTAAAAGAATATACAAAACCTGTTATCACTGGTATTAAAAGAAAAACTGTTAACACAGATGCTCCCGTCTTTGTCCCGCAAGATATCAAAAGACATATATTAACGACTTATACGACTAGTCATATTAAACCATATATTAATAAACAAATGCTCTTAGGTCACCATTTAGGAGTTAAAGGAAAAATTGATGTTTTGCTAGAAAAGAAAGACGATAAAGCTGTCCAATTAAATAATATGATTGAACAACTGTTAAATGAGGCTGAACAAAATAATTGGATACTGCCAAAAGCGGTTTATCGCTTCTTCCCTGCTCAATCAGATGGCAACAATATCTATATCTATGATTCAAAAGACAAAACGAAAATAATCGAAACCTTTGATTTTCCAAGACAAGAAAGAGAACCATTTTTATGCTTAGCAGACTATCTAAAATCAGTGGATAGTGGAGTGATGGACTATGTTGCTTTTTTTGCTGTAACAGCTGGTACTGGTATACGGGAAGCAGGAGAACAGCTAAAACGAGATGGAAGATTTCTTGAATCCCATGCCCTTCAATCCCTTGCACTAGAAACAGCTGAGGGGTTAGCAGAATTAATTCATCGTCAAATTAGAGATAGATGGGGATTCCCTGACCCGGCAACTTTTACAATGAAGGATCGCTTTACAGCAAAATATCAAGGACAAAGATTTTCATTTGGATATCCAGCTTGTCCTGAATTGGAAGACCAGAAAAAATTGTTCAGCTTATTGTCACCCGAAGATATTGGCATAACCTTGTCAGAAGAATGTATGATGGAGCCAGAGGCATCTGTTTCAGCAATGGTATTTGCCCATCCAGATGCACGTTACTTTAACGTCTTATCCAGCAATTCCTATTAATATTATTCTCTAGTAAGATGTTTACTAACTTCAAAAATCCAATCCAGCTGATAGCAAAGCTGGATTGGATTTTTCTTTCCTCTGTCTGTGTTCATTTTTTAACTGTAAAATACTATTTATAATTATCCTATTTTTATCCTTTTAGTTCTATATACATTCTTAATATTATGATAAACTTACAATTAACTATTTTCAGAAAGCAGAAAGAAGGTTATACAATGATTCGAGAACTTACAGAGCAAGATCATGCTGAGGTAATGAGATTTTTGCTTCAAGACCCTTCAATGAATCTTTTTATTATTGGCGATATTGAGGCATTCGGGTATCATTCTGCATTTCAAAAACTTTGGGGAGAATTCCATAGTGGAGAGATAAAAGCAGTACTTCTCAAATATTTTGAAAGCTATATATTTTACGCTGTCGATAAAGATCATTTTGATGTCCAAGCTTTTGCAGCTATAATGGAAACCAATACGAATCCAGTAACCTTATCAGGAAGAGCTGATTTAGTAGAAAAATTTGAAAAGCTTCCCTCTTTAAATTTAGGAAAGAAAAAAGTGACTTATTTTGCTCAATGCGGCAAAAAGCGAGAGATCAAACAAATAGATATGATCAAAAAGGCTACCCTTGATGATATTGATCGCATTGTCACATTACGGAATTCTATTGCTGAATTTACTACTACAGAAGATTCGAAAAATATGCTCAAGAAAGCGATCGAGTCTCAAACCGGGCGGACATATTTTCTGGAAAACGATAAAGGAGAAATTATATCAACGGTCTCCACTACGGCCGAAAATTCCCATTCAGCAATGATTGTCGGCGTCTGCACACATAAAGGCTACAGAAATAAAGGATTGGCAAGTAAGCTAATGACGGCTCTTGTTAATGATATATTAGACGACAAACAGTTTGTCTGCTTATTTTACGATAATCCTGACGCTGGTAAAATTTATAAAAAAATCGGCTTTGAAGATATTGGATTATGGACTATGTATCGCTAAATCCTTCCGATATTTCCCAAATGATTCCTAAGATATTTTCCACCTAACACGTATGAAACAATCTAGAAAACGAACTATTTCTAATATGAAACAAAATAAAAAGCCAAACAATTATACGAAGTTGTGTATAATTGTTTGGCTTTGTTATCCCTATTATAAATGAATGGTTGCAGCTAGCCTCTTTACCTTATCAAGGGACAATAACTGCGTCTATTTATCACTCATACTTCCCAATCGATTAACTTATTTAAGCAATAATTCTAAATCAGTAAAAAGAGAAATCATTTTCTGCAGTTGTCTCCATTCCTTTGATTGCATATTCACTAAATCGACCGTATAAGTCGAGGTTACAGTAACCAATCGGGCAGTACATTTAACTGTTTCAATTCCTAGCATTTCTTCTTCCCAATCCCACATTTTCAAGCGATATAATTCCATCCTTAAAGCATCAAACTCTTCCGGTTCAATTTTATTAAAAACCGGAGGAATCACAATTGGAAACTGACTCCATTCTTGAATTAAGTAGTTGCGAAGATCAAAATCGATATGAATACTGAAAGAATGTTCTTGATTTACTTTATATTCAACAATTAGTTTTGTAATTTCTTTTTCTGGGTGAATGGATACTATATCATCGTAAACCTCAAACAAGTCTTTTTTTCGAGAAAGTACAGACTTTATGGAGGACATAGAAATAGGTGTTTCTTCCTCTCCTAAATAACTATTTAATTCATTAAAAATAGCGGAAAGGGTTGTCGGTCCTTTTTGTTGCAAAACATCAATTATTTTTTCGTACAATGTGCTCATCTGAATTTCCTCCACTATTTAAATCTACCTATTGATGACTGCTTGTCCCATTATCTTATCGCAAATTCCAAAAATATTCCATACCTAGTGTGTATAAAAACTATTTCCACTATTTTCTTACAAAAAAAGATAAGTTACGATAATTGTTCGTGTTGTCTGCCGGTTAATCGATTCATCTCCTCAAAAATGAAATAACTCATTTTCTTGTAACCTTCAGCATTTAAATGAATTCCATCATCACTGATAAAATCAGCAATATTCCCAGCCTTTTTAAGAGCTGAGCGAACATCAATACTTGGAAGATTTAATTGCTCAATTAATTTGTTTAAATGAAAATTATATAAACCATGCCAATGCTCTATCCCACCACAGCAGCTAATCCAATGACTAATAGTTGTCCCATATCTTTCTGCAATTGATTTATAATATCTTACTGGATCAAGTGGTGGCAAAGTTAACAATATTGGCGTGATATTAGATTGCTTCATTTTTGTGACCATTTGAGCAATGTTTTCGATATATTGATTTATCGGAACAATCGGCTCATGATTACTATCAGGATCTTCGGCTACTTCTTGCCATTGAAAATTGCAATCATTCCCACCAACGTTTAATAAAACATAATTCGGCTCCTCAGAAAGAACATCCTTCTCTAGTCGCTTCAGTAATAAATCAGAATTGTCATTAAATACACCTTTATTTAAGACAATCGTATCATCCGAATTATTTAAGGCAAATAATTTTCCAAGCAAAGCGGGATAATTATCTTTAATAATTCTTATCCTACCTTTTACAAATGAGACACCTCTAGTTAGGCTATCTCCAAAACAGATAATTTTCATTTAACATCCCTACTTTTTTCATTCTATTACTATAACTTATTATAACAGAAAAAAGGTTGTGCGAGAAAATTTCAGCTTTTTCCAAAAATAGGTTGCAATTTGTGTTCTTGTCATGAAATAAGCAAACAAAAGGCTGTCTCCAAAAATTTGGAGACAGCCAAATCGCATTCGTATTAAGATTTTTGTCTATCTAAAACGATATTTTCTTCCTTCTTTTCTTCAGGAGCTGCTTGATTAGATGTTCTTAAAGGAATTTCTTTTAAGAAGAATACTAATAAAAAGGCAACAACTAATACGATGGTTCCAGTTAAGAATACCGTTGATAATGTATCTCCTAATGCATCTCTGATTCCTTGAATCATTTGTGCAAATATCGGTTGTACATCTGCGGGTAAATTTGCTTCTGTCTGTTCAAGTAATGGTTTATTCATCAATGCTTGTGGATTGGCGAAACCAACCATTTGCTCTGTTACTTTCGGATCTAATGTTGCTAAATCTTTCACTACTGGCGAGTTTTGCATCGTATCTTGCAAGTTTGTCTTTAGATTATTTGCCATAACGGTACCCATGACAGCAATACCAATTGTACCACCTAGATTACGGAATAATTGAGTGGAAGCAGTTACTACTCCCAATTCTTTATGGGAAACGGCATTTTGGGTAGCAATTGAAAATACCGGCATACCAATACCTAATCCCAAACCAAACACAATCATACTTAAAATCGCCATTGGTACACTATTCATAAAGATCATAATGGCCATACCAGCGATCATTGTTGGAACTCCGATTAATGCAAAACGTTTATATTTCCCTGTTTTTGAAATTAACTGACCGATAATGGTACTGGAGATAACCATAACAATAGACATCGGCATTGTTACATAACCAGCATAAGTAGGAGAAATCCCTAATACCCCTTGAACAAAGAAAGATAGATAAATCATGGCACCCATCATTCCAAAGTTCATAATAAAACCAATTATATTAGAAACAGTCACAATATTATTTTTGAATAGATGTAATGGTAAAATTGGATTTTTTGCTTTCTTTTCCACCAATACAAACACAATAGCAAAAACAATACTAGCTGCAATCAATCCGAGAATTTGTACAGATCCCCATGCATACTCTGTTCCTGCCCATGAAAAGGCCAATAATAATGGAACAATAGCAACAGTCATAAATAAAGATCCAATATAATCAATACTTTGTTTTCCGTTTCCTTCAACTTTAGGGAATAGTGCCATAATCATACCGAAAGCAATAATACCAATTGGTAAGAAAATCCAGAATAACCAGTGCCAATCTAAATGATCAACTAAGTAGCCTCCTAATAGAGGTCCTAGAACACTGGAGAAACCAAATACAGCTGTTAATAATCCCATCCATTTTCCACGTTCACGAGGCGGGAATAAGTCACCAACTGCTGTAAAAGCGGAAGATTGAATAATACCAGCACCTATCCCTTGGATACCACGGTAGGCAATAAATTGAAATACGTCATTGGAAGTACCTGTTAAGAAAGCACCAACCATAAATAATAATATCCCAATTAATAAAAACGGCTTACGTCCATACATATCGGATAGCTTGCCTACAAGAACTGTGGCAATTGTGGATGTAAGCATATAAATATTAATGGTCCATGTATAATAGTCCATCCCATCTAGGATAGAAATAATTTTCGGCATTGCAGTACTAACGATTGTTTGGTTAATCGCTGCAAAAAACATAGCTGCCATGATAGCTATCATAATTGACAGTTTTTTCTTGTGTGTTAAATGTTCCATTGCATTCTCTCTTTTCTTATAAAATTTTAGAAATTTTCGTTTAATAATTTAAAGATACGTTTTAAATGTTGAATATCTTCCTCTGTTAGCTTATGAAAGTGTTCCTTCATTTTATTCTGCTGCTCTTTTTTCATATTATTAACGATACTTCTTCCTTTATCGGTAATGGTAATATTGACCACTCTTCGATCAGTTTTTGATCGATCTTTTGTAATATAGTCTTCCGCCAATAGCTGATCGGTTATAGTTGTTACAGCAGCATTTGTAATGTGTACGCTTTTAGCAAGATCTGAAACATTTAGGGATCCTTCCTTATCTAAATGAAAAAGCAGTTTATATTGAGTAATATTTAAATCACTGCTATTTTTATTAAAATCACTAGTTATATTTTTAATAAAGTTGCCAAACATCGCTGCAACTTCAAAAAGCTCTTCGCCATTATGCACCTATCCCCCGTCCTTTCTAAAATTACTTAATAAATAAATGTTTAACTTCTTAATTATTAACCATTTAATAATATATAACTTAATTAATTACATGTCAATTATTTTTGTTTTATTGTTTTTTCCTCATTATATAAAAAAAGACTTTATCCCAGTTTATGCTGCTTTTTTCGTACAAGAAGCTTTTAAATTATAGAAATTAAACTCTATTATGGTAATCGGAAAAGAATATAAAAAGAGGGTTAAATCTAATGGCTTCAAATGTGTAATCTCGAACAACGTCTTGATTAAACGATTCAAAGAATCGGTAAAGGCTTTGTAATTAGCACTTGTACCTTATTATTGGTAATGAGGAGAGGATAATAAAGTATTCTCTCCTCAGATATTTATAATCAGATTTACTCTCCTTCCTATCAAGAATCTTAGAGCATATTGGTGATCATTATTTCATTTCCTTTATTGTATTGGTTATATTCAATAAAAATCATTTATGAATTGCTTAAACAAGAAAAGAGGGTGGGGCAAAAGGATTTTACACAAAGAAAAACCGAACTATAATACAATAAAACATTGTAATAGTTCGATTTTTTCATTGATTTATCCTTTTTATAGCTAAAAAACAAGTTCGTTCCATTGCGCTCCAGTAACCAAATGATTATTCAGCTTTAAGCATAGCCTTTTTAGTTTTGTCCCAGCCCCTCATATAAAAAAACGATTTAAGAAAACATTTCACAATTGTTTAGTATTTCCTCTGCACTAAGTAAGGTTGCTTCTCCTATCCCCACATTATTGGTTTTTATGAAGGACTGTACTGCATGATACCCAACTGCATATCCCGCAAACGGTGATAGGCCAACAGGTTGATATCCCTGTTCTATTGCAATGGTGTCACCAAACATATAACTGCTAACCTCCGCAAATCCCTTAACATTTAATGCATCTTTTATTACTTCGATTGAGTATTCTAAATCCTCTTTATGAAAAGAAGTAACCCAAGGACCTAAATGTTTTTCTCCGTATAACTCTTTTGCAAATGACTCTGCTAAACCTTCTATTATTAGGTAATCTCCAACCGTAACATTACCATGATCCCAATCAAAATAAGAGAAACGGAGATTATGATGAAATTCATGTGCAATGACAGCAGGGATTTTAGGTATATTATAAGAGTTGGGGAAAATTGCCACTTGAATAAACCCAGGAATTCCCCCAAAGCCACAATAACCTTTTTGTAATTCTAGCTTTTTAGGATCAGCTATATACATTCCAAATTTCAATTCATCAGTATTTAATTTTAAGTTGTTCTCTTGTATAAAATCAACACAGTGATTTAAGGTATCATATGCCGTTTGAAGTGCTTGAATCTTCTTTAGATTCTCTAACGCTATCTTTCCGATTTCGGTTTTCGTAACATCAAGATACCCAAGCATTTTTGTAGCCAATATTACGTCATATCCATTAGATTGATTAGCTTTTAAAGGAACATTAATAGTATTCCACATTTTTTCAAAAGGTTTCATCATGGAATACCGAAAGTAGTTTTCTTTTTCATCCTCCATAGAGAACAACTTTTCATATTGCTCGGTTGTATTTTCGATTACTATTTTCATTGCTACCACCTTTTTTGCTTATCTGAATACCATATTTATCAAAGTTTTTCGGTAAATCGTTAATATGGATTGTCTATCCATAAAGGGAACAGGATAGTATTTGGCAAGTTTTTCATTAAAAAAGTCATACCATTCTTTAATTTTACTTATATTTTTTTAGATTCGGGAGATAGATCACAAAGGGTGCAAGTTTATTGAAAATTATATCCCGCTTCAGCTACTCCTTTTACTCTCCTATCCATCTTTTTGTACCTCCTTCAACTGCTACTGTAAAGAATTACGCAACGTAAGTGTCAATAGTTAGAGGATATTTTTTATGAGATTTTCTATATGAATGGGGAAATTGTGACTATTATCCGATTAATGTTAGGTGTTTTCTTTTAAGTAGGAAATCTCAACCATAATCCGAATACCTTAAATAATAAAAAATGTCTCACTCGATCTTAAGAGGAGTAATCTATTCACTCCTCGAAGATCAAATAAGACATTCGCTGTTTTATATGTTTTGAAAGGGATTTTTCCATTCCATTAATACGGCATAATTTAAAGAATCTTCATCGTCCAAGTAGTTAGACAATATCGTTACTGGCGTTCTTCCGCATCGCAGTAAAAACGTTAGAACAGGGTCTTGCAATTTACCTGCCATCACATAGTCTAAATATTTTGCGGGAGAAAGTTTGTCGGCCACTTTTCTGTAACCTGGCATTCTTCCACCACCAAGCAATCGCTCTATGCCTAAGTGTATAACTAAATAATAGGCACTTTGTATTAGCACTTTACCTAAACCGAGCTTACGATATTTTGGCCGGATACTAATATCGACTACATATAAGGCATTTCCATTCTCATCATGTGTGGTAATATAGCCATTATCGGTTATTTTCCCCCATGTGTGCTGGGAATGTTCAGGATCATAAATTGTACGGAGACTTGTTAATGATCCAGCAAGTTCTCCCTCCACTTCCACACAGATTGCCCCTTGTGGGAAATAAGCAAGATGATTTGCTAATTGTTCATCGTTCCACCAGAGATCTTCTGGAAACGGGGCAGGAAAACATTCTGCTTGAATAGCCATTAGTTCGTTAAAATCCTTTTCTTGATAATTTCGGACCGTACATCGAATCGGTTTTTCCCTCATCATAAAGAAAAAACTCACTAAAGATCATGCAGTAATCATCCTTCCACAGTCGAATTCCAGTCTGGATAAAGATCTGTTCTTCTATCTCTCCATGTTGTGACAGAGCCTTTTTCTCTTACTTCATATAATAAGGAAAGATCTAAATCTGCTGTTACAATCATATCATTATTTAATTCCCCTTCAACGAGAATTCCTTGTGGGGGGAATGGGATATCATTAGGAGTAATGACTGCTGCCTGCCCAAAGTTGGCTCGCATAAAATCCACATTCGTTAAGCTTCCAATTGTTCCTGTTACAACTACATATACTTGATTTTCAATGGCTCTTGCATGACAAGTATAGCGAACACGATGAAAACCATGACGATCATCTGTACAAGAAGGACAAAAAATCACATCTGCTCCTGCTGCTTTTGCCATACGGACAATTTCTGGAAATTCAATATCATAACAAGTTAGAATGGCAATTTTTCCTTTCTCTGTATCAAAAATACGGAAGGAGTCTCCTTTTTCCATATTCCATTCATATTCCTCTGTAGGTGTGATATGAAGCTTTGCTTGTTCTTCTATTCTTCCATCTGGATAAAACAAATGCGCTACATTATATAATTTATCTTCTTTGCGAATGACATGAGTTCCACCGATAATATGCATTCCCGTTTGCACAGCAAATGATCTGAATAATTCCTGATATTGCTCCGTAAATCCTGGAAGCTCATTAATTGTTAAAGCGTTATTTTCATTTCCCATGGATAAAAGCTGTGTTGTAAAAAATTCAGGAAATAACACAAATTCTGCACCAAATTCAAGTGCTGTTCGAACATAATGCTCACATTGTTTAGCAAATTCTTCAAATGACTTAATGTTTTCTAATTTGTATTGTACGGCAGAAACTCTTATTTTCATCTTCCATCTCCCTTTATATGTTTATTTTATATCCTTATATAGGTAAAGCACTTTTTTATAAATGTGTTTAAAATTCTTAAAAACGATTATTCAAGATATGATTATGCGTTATTCTTCTATATTTTTCAATGGTTTCGCACTACTTTTTTATTGGAATTTACTATTATATTTATGTTCTTAAAAAGATAGATGTTCATATTATTTTATGATAGTCCATTGTTTTGATTTTCGAAAAAAAAGGAATAGAAATAGAAGTTATAAGCTTGCTGAAGGAGGGATTTTTATTGAGTATTTTCATTTTTGCATTCCTTGGTTTAATTTTGATAGAGGAATTGGTAGTGATTGGATTAAAAAGATACATAAATGGTGCGTTTAAAATAGAAAATTATTTTCTACGCCTTTATCAGACGTATAGAATAAAGGTTGACAGGAAAAAAGTTAGCTAAACATATGTTTGTGGTGGCTGGGATAGTAGTATTCCAGCCACCATCTATTTCCAAAACAAACATCCGTTGTTTCCTAATACGCTCGACTCCGATGATAGATAAGTTTTTTTCAAAAATTCCTTTTGAAATATTATTTAATATTCATTAATAGACTTTTGCGCCAGCTGATCAAGTGTCATATCATCCATTGGTGGGTTATGTAAGCCTGCGCGTACATCTCGGTAATAGCGTTGAAGCGGACTTTTTGCAGAAAGACTGCGGGCGCCGACGATGCGCATTGCCATATCTACCACTTCAATGGCAGTATTCGTGGCTACTAACTTAACAGCACTTAATTCTGGCTGCATATGGGATTGTTGCTCTTTATTTGCTTCATCCCATTTTTTACTTACAGAATATAGAAAGTGTTTAGCCGTTTGCATTTTTAACTCTATGTCTCCTATTTTAGATCTTACACTCGGAATATCGCTGATTGTTCCTTTAATACTATTTGGAGAATAGTTTTTCGCAAAAGTAACTGCTTCTTTTTGTGCAGCACCGGCGATTCCTAAATAACATGCCGGAATATGCAGAAGCCATGGATTGATTTTTTTTCGACTATCTAATTTTTCAACAAAATAACGAGCTGGAATTTCCACATTTTCAAAATAAACATCATTGCTTCCTGTTCCTCTTAAAGCAATGCTATCCCATGTGTTTTCAATACGAATGCCTCTGCACTCTTTAGGTATTAAGAAATTCCCTACATTATCTGTATCTTTTATGGATGCTGTTACAAGAAAATAATCTAAAACAGGAGACATTGTTGTAAAGGTTTTATGACCATTTATAACCCAATCCTCGCCCTTTTTTTCAGCGGTTGTATGAGGTTTTCCACCTCTAGTGGGACTACCAGTTTGCGGTTCTGTCGCAGCTCCATTTATTAAGGAGCCAGTTAATAATTTCTCATATATCTCTCTTAATGTATCTTTATTCCAATTTGCTTCTTGGATATTTCTTACGATTCCCATGTGCCAACCGATGGATAAAGCAGTAGACCCATCACCTTGGGCAATCACTTCTTGTAGTCTTACCATTTCATATAAAGAAATTTCTTGACCGCCAAACTCTTTTGGTATGGTTAAACTTGTGTAACCTGATTCCTGTAATTCTTTAACATTATCAAAAGGAAAAGATGCACTTTCATCTATTTCCTTTGCTCTTTCTGAGAATCCCCTGCTCATTTCCTTAAGTTTATTTATTTTTTGTGCTAAATCTTTTTCCAAACTGAAAAATCCAGTCACTATAGCGCCATCTCCCTTTAACAAGATCATCTATATGGTATATCATAGCACTATTTCTATATACTGATAAGTAAAATGCCATTCCCTTTAAATAGGAAAGAACTATTTTCTGTTTATTAAATTTTGACGATTCTCCATTGCTGGCGGCTCTTCTGTATATCCTTTTTCAGCCATTAACTCCGCCCCTTGTACTCCATAATCATAAATCTTCGCAATAAGAGGAATAAAGGTTGCTGACAAATCTTTGCGCAAGCTAAAGGTCGTACCAATGGCATTGCTGCCAAGTCCAAAACTACAAAATAAACTTATACAATAAAGCATTAATTTATCGGAAAATGGAGCAATCGTAGAAAGCGTTGGACTACCAACCCACCCTAATGGAACTTGTATATCATCATCCGTTAATTTCTTTGAAAGTTTCGCAATTATTTTTTTGGAAAGTTCTTTACCTTGTGTAAAGAATTTTTTTAACTCAGGATCTTTTGTTACTTGAGCGAATCCAGTTATTAATTGTTGCCCAATACTATTGCTTTCAATTGATTGATAGAGAAAAGAAACCTCTACCGTATTTAAAACTCTTTTATCACCTAATATGTTTGTACCTTTCAAATATTCCGTACTAACAACCACTTCTACTTGTTCAGGCATTGCGACTTGAGGCGGGCGGCTTAAGGCTCCTTTATCTATTAGCAGTTCAGTACATTCTTCATAACAATGCTGGGTTGTAACAGATAAATCTTGGTATAAACGAATTATATCCTTTCGATAAGATCTTGCTAAATGTAAAGCGTGTAGTCCCATGCCTATTTCTGCGAGCATTCTTACGATTTGCAAGGCGAAAGTTGGCTGAAATAAAGGCGGTGCTTGTTTATTCACATCTTGGTCAGAAAACCCATGCGGAATAATAGCTCCTTCCGCTGTCAATATTGCTTCAATTTTCTTTATTTCTTTTGCTAACTTGGTGAGATGACTTTCATAGAAGTTCTTCTCTTTCTTGTCTTCATTAACAGCATGGAAATATTCAACAAATCGAAGAAACATTGTTTTTTCTTGATAAGTCATCCATAATGTTGCAAGCTCTGATGAGGTTAATATATCTTTTTTATTCATTATCTTTCCCTCCGTTTCCGTAATATTAGTATTTGAAAAGGATCAGAAATTATTAATTAACTTAATAAGTCGTAAAGCCTAGCATCCTTTGCAAACGATAAATAATATAGCGAAAAATGGGGAAGTTTTTTTGCCTATCAACTTCTTTTGTAAAATCAGCCTGCTCATTTTCCCATAATTTTTGGAAATACCTCTTTGTATCTCTCATAATTTTTTCTTTTTGTCTCGCGATAATTTTTATATCTGTCTCCAAATTAAAGTCATAAAGATTTCTTTGCGTAAGATTGGCTGAGCCGCTTATAATGGTGCTTTCTCTAGCTTTCAATCTTTCTATATATAAGAGTTTCGGGTGAAATTGCTCTTTTCCTGCGTTATACCATTTAATGTGAATGTTGTTTGCGGCTTTTGCTTTTCTTAGTTCAGCTACAACGGGGATATTGGGTAAGCCAGTTTTTTTATTGCCAAATGCATTTTGATTTGGGTCTAATATTATATATATCTTTACATCTCTTTTGGCAGCTGCCTTTATTTCCTTGATTACTTTTTGATCTGCTAAATAGAGCATGCCAATCCAAATAACTTCACTTTTTTGGGTATTTTTAATTTCTTGTAGTATATGCTTACCAATTTTTCCTTCTGTTAATAATTGAATTTTCACATTAGTATTTTTTGTTTCAGCTTGTTCTTTTATTCTCGGCAAATCAATCGGTTCACTTAATCTTGCTGCACTCTCCTCACTTTTCAGCAATTCGTTAAGGATATTCCCATGCAATTTAAAGGCAACATTTGAATGATAACCGCTTGCATTATGAATATTACCACTCGAGATAATTGCTGTATTTTCAGTAATCATAACTTTACGATGATTTGCTTTTATGTTTAGTAACTCTAAATAGGATATAGCTGAAACTTTTGGAGCGCTTTTTGCAAGAAAATTTGGCAGATGTCCATTTCCTCTTGTTTTTACCCACTGTCCAAACATACGCCAAAAGCCAGAGTAAAGTGGATTAGAATCTCGCAAATCGTTCAGCTCAGTTTCAATCACTTTCACTCCGTTTTCTTTTAATTGTTTAAATTCTTCCGACGGATACGAATCGTACACAGTATTAATTTTATCCGTTATAAAAATAATATTTATCATTGGGTTTTCTTGCTTTTTCTTAATTAACGCTTCTGTAAATTTTTCTACTATCTTTGGATATTGTTGGTCTTCATTTGTATCATTATTAAATAAAAACATATCAATTATGATAAATTCATTTGCCTTCTCTACTTCCTTTAACATAGAATTAATTATTTCATGTTGAACCATTCTGTTTTTTTTATTGTTTTTGTAGGTTATATCTATTAATAGTTCAACATCCTTTACCTGATGAATAACACCTTCTATAGACAACCCTTTAGGCAGTGGCTTTTTCAAATGATGATAAATGGTACCACTATAAAACATGATAAAAATAATAAATAGAAGAAAGAATATTCGTTTCATCTCTTCCCCTCTTCTCACCAAATTTCAGCTTGTATTCCTTTAGTTTTTACCTTTAATGGCAAGATATATAGATTATTTTTTTGAAAAAATGATGAGTTTTAGCAATTACATGGTACAATATAAAGGCAAATAGTATACATACGTGAAGGAGAATACGAAATTGATTATTGGACTTTTAATTATACTCGCTTATTTAATTGGATCTATTCCTTCTGGACTAATAATAGGCAAATCCTTTTACAATATAGATATACGAGAACATGGCAGTGGAAATTTAGGTGGTACAAATACATTTCGCGTTCTTGGAAAAAAAGCAGGCTTTGCTGTTACAATCTCCGATATACTGAAAGGAACGATTGCAACAGTCCTTCCACTGTTGGTCACACTTATTTGGAATGTGGAAATGGATATAAATCCACTTATAATTGGAGTATTTGCTGTTATTGGCCATATGTATCCCATTTTCGCAGGTTTTAAGGGAGGAAAAGCAGTTGCTACTTCAGCAGGAATTCTTCTTGGACACGAACCTATCTTATTCCTGATTATTGTTGCGGTCTTTTTTATTTCCCTCTATTTATCAAAATATGTTTCGCTGTCCTCTATGGTTGCTGGTTTGGCAGGTTTAATATATTCCTTTATTCTATGGGAAGATAAATTACTCATTATCATCTTGGCGATTCTTACTATTTTTGTTGTCTATAGACATCGAGCGAATATTAAAAGAATTATTAATAAAACAGAGCCAAAAGTAAACTGGTTATAAGAAAAAAAGACCGATTATGGTCTTTTTTTCTTGGTCGAATATTTATTTGACATAAAATGATTTATTTCGTCATACCTTTTACTATAATTGTTAAAGGAGCGAATGCGAAATGACCTTACCAACTACATCTTTTCATGAACCTGAGGCAACTTTTCAATGTTTTATCAATAAATGGAAGCGTGTGGAGGCAAAGCTGCAAGAACAATCAGCAACCATGGAAGCACTAACTGATAGTTTGCAATCACTGTCCCTTTCCACCACTTACAGTGAAAATATCGCTAAAATGGTTACTAGTATTACACATGAAGTGCGTAATCCATTAACTACTGTAAGTGGCTTCCTTCAATTAATAAAGCAAACAAATAATGTCGAACTTATTCACCAGTACACTGCTATCGCTCTGGGAGAATTAGCACGAGCAAATGAGCTAATCACAAACTTTTTAACACTTTCGAAAACACAAGGAGACGATATTACTCCATTATCTATAAACGAATTACTCCTAAATTTAATACCTATTTTTAAATGTGAAGCTAATTTAAAAGACATAAATCTAATAACGAAATTTTCTAGAGATGAACTTTTATGTAAAGGCACTAAACACCATTTCACACAGGTGTTTGTTAATATAGTGAAAAATGCTTTTGAAGCTACAGAAGCAAATCTTTCATCTGTTCCAAAAGAAGTAGCAATTGTCACAAGAAAACAAAAAAATCAATTAGTTATTGAGATTAAAGACAATGGCTGCGGAATACCGAAAGCACAATTAAACAACTTATTTACACCACTGCAAACAACTAAAAAAAACGGAACAGGCATAGGACTATATGTATGTAAACAACTAATTGAGAAATATGATGGAAAGATGAAAGTCTGGAGTTTACAGGACAAAGGTACAACTATGAGTATCTGTTTTCCGTTGTATATTTCTTAAAGAAAATATGAAACAAAAAAGTTACTGTTAGCCTATTTTATGTAAAAATCCCCTATTTTCCTTACAAACTAGTATTTTTTTGTTATGCTATTAATTGTAAAGAAACAAATAAAATTTAGATTAGTAAAGAGGCTAGTTATGCAGAAAAAAACATATCTACTATTCGTTTTCATCCTTCTTCTTTTTGGTATAATCGGCATAATACTTATAAATACAATCGACAACTCCTCTTCTACCTATAAAGAAGTACGTTCTAATTCAGGGAGAGACAAAGGAAATTTAGCAAAAGAAGAATCCAGCGAAATAACATTAGCTGCTATCGGCGATATTTTAATCCATGATCGTGTCTACAATGACGCACGAGAAGGAAATCGGTTTAATTTTGATAAAATGCTAGATAATATAGCAAGTGAATTAAAAAAACCTGATTTGCTAATAGCAAATCAAGAAACAATTGTTGCCGGAGAATCGATTGGTTTATCCGGATATCCTGCTTTCAATAGCCCTCATGAAATTGCCGATAGTTTAAAAAAAGCAGGCATCGATATTGTCACAACGGCTAATAATCATGCCCTCGATCGAGGAGTTGATGCACAAAAGCTCTCCCTTGATTATTTAAATCAAATTGGTCTCCCTCATGTTGGAACCTACTTATCTAAGGATGAGCAAGATAAAGTCGTTGTCTTAGAGAAAAAGGGCATTAAAGTTGCTTATTTAGCCTATACTTATGGGTTAAATGGAATCCCTATTCCTGAAGGAAAAGAGTATATTGTAAATATCTTGGATAAAAAAAGAATGAGCAATGAAATCCAAAAAGCAAAAAAAGAAGCAGATGTTGTCGTGATGATGATTCATTGGGGAAACGAATATCAACGGTTCCCATCTAATGAGCAAAAAGAATTGGCACAATTTTTTGTAGATGAAGGTGTGCATATTATATTCGGCAGTCATCCACATGTTTTGCAGCCAATCGAGTGGGTAAAAGGTCATAATGGACATAAAGGATTAGTAGTCTATTCATTAGGAAACTTTTTATCTGGTCAGGACGAAGAGTATCGGGATATTGGTGGAATGGTAACTGTTACAGTCAAGAAAAAGCAATTAGGAAAGCAGACATCTATTACGATGGAAGCACCTTCTTTCTATCCCACTTTTGTTTCTAGTAAGGCTGAAAAAGATTATAAAATGTATCCATTGCAAGATTCACAGCATGCAATCAATAAATACAGTCCTTCTATTTATAAAGAAATCATGGAGCATATGCAAAAAGAGGGACAGGCAGACTAAAATAAAACTTGCAGCTCTTTACAAACATTTTAAAATAATCTTAAATTCAAATATTAGATAATTCTCGTCCATTCCTTTATAATGAACATATAATTAGAATAGAATTAAAATGCTTCCAATGGTCGAAGCAAAATTCATAAGAGGTGTTAATATGAAAATTGTAATTAGTGATAAAGCAGCTGAATGGTATAAAGATGAAATGATGTTAAAAGACGGTGACTATGTACGCTTCTTTGCACGTTATGGTGGATGCAGTACTGTTCAGCAAGGATTTTCATTAGGAATCTCTAATGAGCAGCCGGTTAACATTGGAGTAGAAACAGAAAAAGATGGTATCCATTACTATATCGAAGAAAAGGATTTATGGTATTTTGATGATCATGATCTATTTGCAGATTTCAATGAAGTTGCAAATGAACCAGAATACCGTCATGCTCATTAAGCACTATTATTGTTTAGTGGTACGAATGTTAAAAAACAGTGAGATACATCTAGTGTCTCACTGTTTTTTTATAATAACATTTTTTCTAGCTTTATCTCGATCAAGTGTAAAAAAAGTTACCTTCCAATACCTAATCTCTATCGTAAAGGTTGGTCAATCCCTTCCTCTTTTAAAATCTTCTTTTGAGTATCGCCTAATAGGTCAAAATGGGAATAGCCGTCATGACGATAATGTATCCATTCCTCTTTTAAGCCATATTTCTTTCCCCAGGTTTTTAATTTCTCTAGATCCGCACAGCCAACTTTCGTAACAGTCTTACAGCCTGGAAAACGATCATCCAGCCAATAATGAGTTAAAAAAGCAATTTCTCCATTATCAATTTTTCTTTTCCATTCTCTTAGTTCGCTTTTCTTCAAACCAAAGGCCATATCGGCAACTCCCTTTTGCTATCCTTACTTGTCAGAAGGTTGCTTTTTAATTTCTTCATATTTATTAAACCATTCTGGAAACATCTTTTTAAACGATTTAGGACGAAATGTTTCTTTTGAAACGATAATATGCGTAGTAGTTCCCTCTACGCAAACTTCTTCGTCCTGATTAATTATCTGATATCCATAAACTGTTTTTATGCCATCGTTTGTTTCTACCCAGGTTTTCACCTTTGCCTGATCTCCATAGCGTAATGGCTTTTTATATTGGGCATACACATCATAAACAGGTGCAAAATACCCCTTGTTCTCCATTTCTAAATAGCTATACCCAAGATCTTCAATTAAACCAGTTCTTCCTCGTTCAAAAAATTTAAGATAATTCGCATGATAAATAACCCCCATCATATCGGTATCAGCATAATACAATTCAATATCCCTAGAACTCACATATACCACGGTTTCTAGCACTTCCTTTTCTCAACTTTTTATAAAATAATCACCATTTTTATCACTCTGTGATAACGTTAAATTTCTTAACTGCATCAGATATGGCAATTGATGCATTATATGACCATAGGTTCTTAAAAAGATTTTTATTGTCCAACATTATATATAAGCTGTTTAATTTAATAACTCTTTCACCTAGTCTCATAAATTCATCAACTAAATTACTTATAATAGAGACTTACACTTTCTCTTTTTTATTTATTCAACAAATTCTTTTAATACAGTCATAATATTACTCATTTTATGTATGTAAATATGGTATCAACTAGAATTTAATTTTTCATTAGAAAGCATCTTAAGTAGTCCAATTCCCTGGTTATTACTGCTTCAAAACAGAAAAGACCAATGAATATTATCCATAATACTACATCTTTTAAATAAATCCAATCGCAATATAGTAAATAAAAGGTCAGGGCTATTATCACCCTAACCTTTATAAAGGAAATTGTCATATCTAATTCATTCACACAGATTGTAGTTTGAAGGAAGATATAACATAGCCTTAATTAAACAATCGGGGAATTTGCTCATCTAATTCAGGAAGATGGATATAGAAGGAAGACAAGCAATAGCCCAATTTTAACTTATAAATATTGTGACACAATTACATCCTGGTCAAAAGGAGTAACACCTTGATTTATAGAAAATACAATATCTGCCTCTTCTATATTATCACATTTTTCCCCTCTTGCCTTAATATTCAATTCTATTAACTCATAAAGATTAGGTTTAATTAAAGTAGTCATTGCTTTACCCATTAATACCATACCTATTTTATTACCTTCCACATTATTGTAATAATCAGGATTGTTTCTAAGTGCTATATCTGTCCATATCACTTTGTTTTCATGAAGATCGATTATCATAGGTATACTTACTCTAGCTTCAGAAGTTACATCCATTCTGTTCTCGACTGTTTTAGGTTCGTAAATTTCTCCAGAATTTGGATTTTTCCTGCTCATCCATCCCATAAAACATTCGGGTAACTCACTAAAAGTTTGACCTGTAAAGGATTGGATTGAAAGCACTATATATCTTCCTCCAAATTTTCTAACAGATTCAATTTCTAAATCGATAAATTCACTTGCTCCATGAGGAGCTGAAGTAATATCACCACTATGAAAAGCTTTATACTTTGATGATCTCAGATTTGTATAGGACACATGCTCTAAGTAATCCCAATTATCATCATACATTACTGCAGACAAATCTATATCGGCTCTATCCAAATTATTTTCTTTCCAATAAATAAAGGAGCGAATAGTACTGGTTGAATCGCTTATATCTAATTTTGAACCTCTTACTACTGATTTAAGTGACTTACTTGCTGAACGTTGCGAAAAAGGCACAAGATAATTTTTTAATGATTCATCTAGATAAACCTTACCAAGATAGTCCCTTTTCTTATATTCATTTACTAAACTATTTTCGCAGATTTGTACTATGCTATTGCATATATTCTCCTCAATCTCAGGAAGGTTATTATCAATGACAAATAATTTAGCAACATTACCTTTAGGGAAAAATGTTCTTTTCTCTTTTTGATTATTTCTATTTTTAAAGTGCTCCCTAACTTGCAATAGCACTGTAGTTTCAACACTATCCGCCACATTTTTAAATTCATTTAGTATTACATTTGGGTTAGTATGCAATCTTATTAAATGATCTAATTTACGTGCGAATTCCCCTGGTCTTTTCACTAATAAAGATAATGCTTGATCCATTCTATTATTTTCTAGCGCATTAGTTAACACACCATTAAAAGTTTGAATTGGTTGATTATTTCTCAGCTTAGTAAAAGCCTCTTTTACTTTTTCATATCTTTTAAATTCTGTAGGATGTAATCTTTCACCTAATCTAATCCATCTATTCTTATATCGTTTCATATCCTCTTCAATATTAGAACAATTTTCTAATAAGGACATTAATAAACGTCTTTCCTTACGTTTGAAACTTTTAAACTTTGTATTAGTTGCTAAACTAATATCGCCTTCTGACATAGCAACGGCAATTCTTAATACATCAGTAGCTGTCTTTACATAATCAAATAATACAGAAGTATTTATGTTATTATGCAGTAACAATATAGATAACAAAGCTACATTTTCTTTTGAAGGTATTTCTTTAGGTAAGATATTGTTAACTTTGTCAGGATATTCATTGAAAAACCAACTTAAATCCTCTTTATCAGTTTCAGAAATAGAAGTTTTAGAAGATAATAGATTTATAAAAATACTTTCAAATTCTTCCTCGGTACCCGTCTCTATTACTTTCTTGGTTGTTATATCATATAATGGTAATCTCTCTTCTTTGTTATAATTAGGAAGTAATGATCCAAAAGACCAGTAATGAAAAATAGCATTAATGAATAATTCTGAGGCATCTGCATCCATTACTTGGTGGGGAAAATTAGGATACATTGGATTGTATTGTTTGTTTGCTCCTACTAACTCTTTTAAATTTTTAACTAAAGCAATGTAGAAACTATTTAATTGACTTATGGAATATGTATATAGGATTTCAATAATATCATTTGATAATGTAAATCCCAAATTATCAATGTTTAATAATATTGTCGCAATGTATTTTTTCTGTGGAGTTTTTTCATTACCTTTATTCAATAGTAATTTGTTTTTTCTTCTTAGGTAAACATCATTTATAACCATTTAATCACTCCAATTGAAAATATTCCCTAAACCATACTTCTTTTAGTTTTACACTTCATTTTCACTCTGTTTCTATCGTACTATATCCATAATTTTCTTGCAGGCTCTGTAGGTTTGTATTTGTTTTACTTTTTGTTGTAAATTCTATAAAAAGTACCAACAGATAATAAAATTTAGCAAGTGTCGTATTATCTAATATATACCTTTAAACTCATCAAGTTCGATTTTAATTCTGTTTCTTTTAAGTCTATGGCTAAGGAGTTCTAGGATTAGGATGAGGATTCCTTATGTTTATTTCCTAATAATGCAAGTGCTAATATAAGTTATTTATTTTTTCTCTTTCAGCCTCAGTTTTTTTTATACTTATAGGCAACAAATTCTTGCGCACGATTTCTAATGTTTAGTATATCGTTTATTTTTCTTTATTCACTTTCAAAAATCCCCCCCTTCTAACCTCTCCCTCCTACACTTACAACTAGGTCTCTTCTGGCAACTAAAATTGCATCATTAAACAAATGATGTATATTTTTTACCACTTGTTGTCACGGTGATTATCTTGGATTGACTATAATCACCGCAATTTGTTAATTACAAGAAAATTCAGGATAAGTTAGGAAAAATCAGCAAGTTAAAAAACAAATAAAAAACTCCAATAAATCCCTATATATCAAGATTTATGCTCTAATTCAACATTTGAAGCTTGACTTTTTTAGCAATTGTTTAACGAGCACCCTATCATATCGATATCAACATAATCCATTTCAATATCCCTTATTGAGAGAAAGTAATTGTCCATCTGTATTCGTCACCAGCCTATTCGTCGATTCTCCTTTTCTCTTTTAGTACACTTTCAATATCCTCAGCAGTTATCGTAGAAACATCTGCATCTATTCCTTGTTCTAATTGCTCAGATAGTCGTAAAGCCTGTAATTGAACTGCTTCATCGATTAAATTAGTTGCAAATCGTCCATTTCCATCCGTAGATACTGTCGGCAGCATATTTTGCAGTAATTGGATTGCATCTGTTGATAATAAATAATCGTATTTATCTGCATATAACTTCATGATTTCAACCAATTCTGCTGCAGAATAATCTTCAAAATGGATAAATTTTTTAAACCTTGAAGTTAATCCTGGGTTGCTTTGTAATAGAGTATTGGTTTCATTCGGATATCCTGCAAGAATAACAACTAAATTCTCATTATGCTTTGTCATTTCCATGACTAATGTATCAACAACCTCTTTCCCAAAATCCTGACCACTATTTCCTAACAATGAATAAGCTTCATCGATAAATAGCACCCCGCCAAGGGCTTCTCTTATTTTTTTTCTTGTCTTAATAGCTGATTGGCCAACATAGCCGGCGACAAAATCTGCCCTGCTTGTAACAACTAAGTGACCTCTTTTTAATATTCCGCAATCCTTAAGAAACTGGGCGTATAGTTTAGCTACCGTAGTTTTTCCGGTACCTGGATTTCCCGTAAAGACAGCATGCAGTTGAATAGGCAGATTCTTTTTGGCTTTAGTCTGTCTCAATTGCTGCACCTTAACAAGCGCAATAATTTTTTTTATTTCATCTTTTACTTTTGCTAATCCAATCAATTTATTAAGCTCTTTTGCAGGATCAAGTTGTTTGTCATCTTCTTCACAAACAAAATCAGCCTCTTGCAATAGAGTATATTTAAATATTTCTTGTTCGTTTGCTTTGCGAGAACCTTTGCTAAATATTGCATCCAGCACAATATTGCGAACAGCTCGAGCATTTCCGAAGCTCTCATCTACCTGTTCTCTCTCAAGCCTTTTTAGCAATGCTTTTTTTCCGTCCTCAGTCATGACATAGTCATTCGCTGAAGCAATTCTTTCTCCTATCACCAATAATTCCGTTGGTGTATAATCTGGCAAATGAATCATATTAGAAGCAGGAAAGCGACTTCTTAAACCATGGTTTCCGTCTAAAAATTGACGCATTTCTTCAGGATATCCTGCTAAAATGACAGCAAATTTACCACCAAATTCTGAACCTGTCATTAAAGATACAAGAGTATCTATTGCCGTTTGACCATAATCATTTCCAGACTGTCCTTCTCTTTTTAGGCTATAGGCTTCATCGATAAATAAGACACCGCCAACCGCTTGTTTTACCACAGAACGGACATTTTCCTCTGTTTGTCCCATAAAGCCGCCGATTAATTGAGACCGATCTGTCTCCACAACTTCAGCGCTTGGCAATACGCCCAATTCATGATAAATCTTTGCCATCAATCTTGCCAAAGTAGTTTTCCCAGTACCTGGATTTCCTGTAAATATCATATTTAAGCTTAATTCATCTTGAATATTATAGCCTAGCTTTTTCCGAGACTTTTGATAATGTAAAAATTGATAAAAATCATAAACTCTTTTTTTTACAGCATCCAATCCTACCATTTGCTCTAGTTCCTCTAAAGAGGAAAGAGACTTATTATCTTCCTCTACATCTTCTACAAAAAGGCTTGTCCATTCATCCTTTAATTCAGTCAATTCTTCAATTAATTCTTTTACACTCTCATAATAAATCGATGTGTGAAACACGCCGCTAATAGACTCTTCATATTCTTCTGCTGATTTTAATAACTGAGACGTTTTCTCCATTACCTTTTGTAATAATTCTTCAATTGCTTCATATTTTGCAACAGCATCCCTATTTTCATATAGGGATGCATTTTTCTTCTGATTTTGCAGATGGGTAGCTTCCTCATCCATCTGTTCTAAAAACGAGCGGCAATTATTAATATATTGCTCAGCAATTTTTCGTTTGGCGGTCCGATTATCCGTTTCGCGAATATTAGGAAAAACCAGTGAATCCAGTAAGCCGCTGAAATTTTTCCAATCGAATTGGGAAAGGTATTTTAGAGCTGTTTTATTCTCTTCATCCAGCTCAATCGCTTTATTCAACCAGGCAACCGCTATCGTATCTTCTTTATCGGTGTACATTCTTGATAAAGCAGCAATCGTTAATAACTGAGAGATTTCTTTTCCATTCTCACCCTCAGTTAATTTTTGTATTTCATCTAAAATCTTCTTTTCATCTTGCACAAATCCATGTTCTTCAAATTCCTTTTCTATCAGAAAAATTTCTGGATATTTTCTATTTGTAATTATTTTCTCGTTATTCAATATATTCACATCTCTTAATAAATTTAATTCCTTATTAATACTAACATATTCCTTCTTTTTCGTTAATGATTATGTACTTTTCACACTGTGAATATCTGATAACCATAATATATGCAGGATGCAAATTGCTATCCTTGAAAAATGTGTAACTCAATCATAGAAGGCAAAAAAAGCAATAGCCTCAATTAGAAAAGAAGCCATTGCTTTTTATTCATCTTCCTTTATTCGATAGGAAGGATTATTCGCCCTTTGTTTGTATTACTTGAGCATGTTGTCCTGATTTGTCCTGCATTTGCTTTCCTTTGTTCCCACCAAAGCTTCTAGATTTAGATCCGATATGACTTGGAACAAAGTGTTTGCTGTCTTTTTTAGGATTACTCATCAAATCAACTCCTTCAACTATAGTTTGTACAAAAGAACAAGCAGAATTGATGGTAATTTCTTCATTAACGTGCTTTTTTCAAATGTTTTCTTTCTAACCGTTCTTCTATTTTTTCAATCGCTTCTCGATCCTTTAATAACTGCATTTTATTTTCTAATACGAGTTCTTGAAATGAACGTTTACGAGGTTTTCTCATCTTCATTCTCCTTTAATAAGTATTTTGTATTCACATATTTCCCAAAAAGTTAGATAATTATTACAATAAAAAGAAATAATCTTTAAATCTATTTGAAAAGTTTGTTTTTTCAGAAAATAAACAAGGTGTGCACTCCTTTGCTACATTTGTAATTATAGTATAGGTTGCTCCCTTTGTAAACCGCTTACATTGTTAATTTTTTGTGAACTTTACTCTGTTAATCTTGTGTCATTTTCATCATTTGTTGAAGTGTTAACATACTGAAACCCTTATTAATAATGATTCCCTCTTCATTAAGAAAAAACGTTGTGGGAATACTAAGAATGTGATATTGATTTGAAACCATATCGTTATTATCTATTAAGACAGGGAATGTTAAATTTCTTTCCTTTACAAACTGTCTAACTCCTCTTTCATTTCCACCATCCACATTAACCGCGAGAACAACCCAATGATCTTGCATTTTTTTAGAAAAAGTTTCTATATCAAGCATCTCTTTTTTACAAGGTGGACACCAAGTTGCCCAAAAATTTATCATGACAGATTTTCCTCTATAATCAGACAACCGCACTGTCTTTCCATTTAAATCGTTCAGTTTAAAATCTGGCGCTTCCTCACCAATATTTAAACCTGTTTTTGCTTCTACATTAGTGGACATAATAAGGAAAAAGCTAGAAAAAAACAGAAAGATAAATATTGTTTTTTTTAGTGACATATGCCCTCCTCCTCTTATTTGGTAAAGTATTTTTCTAAGTTCTACTGTTAACCTTCTTATAGATTAACCAATTAATTTATAATTATTAAATTGAGTGCGTAAAATTTGTTGAATTTTTAACAGGAAGATAATTTGCATTCTAGTTACAATGACGGCTTTTTTGACTCCCATTAAAAGTATAAGTAGTTCTTTGGAAATGAAATATATATAATTCAACTTACATATTATAGAAAAAACGTCGACAGAATCACTTCGCTTTCCATAGATTAAGCCACAACAACTTCAACGTTGCACTGCATCCCGATTATTTTAGTGTACAAAAAATGGAGTGCAGTTCACATGTATCTTCACCACAGCACCCTGTTAATGTAAAAACAATAAATATCCCTATAAACAATTTGAATATTACTTTCATATCACGCCCTCTTCATTTACTTTAAACGTATCATATATCCCAACAAAAATTTACCAATTAATTACATAACTAATAGGACAGCAGTATTTCAACCAATTACACTTAGACCAATAAAAAAGGCAGAACCGTTCACAATGCGAACAGACCTGCCTCTTATGCTCTAATTCACTTGTTTGCTTTCCCAATCAGCACCATTTATTAAAAGACCATTTGAACAAGTGATTATAGCGCTTCAAAAGTCTCTGTTAAAACTGGTACGATTTGTTTTTTACGAGATACGACACCTTTTAATAAGGCACTATTATTTTCTAATAATACATTAAATGCCTTCTCTACTGTTTCTGCTTTATTGCCTAAAGCAACACCAACAGAATCGTTATTTAAAATATCCGTTACGACAAGCAAGAATAAATCTAATCCTTTTTTGTCGATAATTGCTTGAATAGACGTTTCTAATTCAGCTTGTTTGGAAATGACATCATTTGTATCAACTGCATTCACTTGCGCAATTTCTACTTTATATGTACCCATTGTAAATTCTTTTGCATCAATACTTAGTAATTGATCAACTGTTTTATCACTTAAATCAGCACCAGCTTTCAGCATGTCTAATCCATACTGTTCTGCATTTACACCAGCAATTTCCGCTAATTCCTTGGCAGCTTGTACATCTTGTTCTGTGCAAGTTGGTGACTTAAATAATAAGGAATCAGAAATAATAGCTGAAAGCATTAATCCAGCAACTTCTTTCTTAATTTCTACATTATTTTCTTTATACATTTTATTTAATATAGTTGCCGTACAACCTACTGGTTCAGCACGGTAGTATAAAGGATCACTTGTCTCGAAATTAGCGATACGATGGTGATCAATAACCTCTAAAATTGTAACATCTTTAATGTCTTCCACACTTTGTTGGAATTCATTGTGATCTACCAAGATAACTGAATTAGCTTCTGTAGCTGCCTTTTCAATAAAACGAGGAGCCTCTGTTTTAAAATAATCTAATGCGAATTTTGTTTCTCCACTAACGTCACCAAGACGAACAGCCTCTGCTTCTACTCCAAGTGCCTTTTTTAATTCTGCATACGCAATCGCAGAACAAATAGTATCCGTATCCGGATTTTTATGACCAAATATCAATACTTTTTCCATTTAGCAAATCTCCTTATTACAATAATCTGATGACGTATCCATTCTATTTCATACATCCTTCTTTATTTTATCATAACTTACCGGAAATTAAAGAAAAGAACATAAAAAAGAGAAGGAATTCCCCTAGAGGCATAGTGAATATTACGCTTATTGCTTGAATAAAAAGAAAAACTGCAAATCAACAACCCGAAAAGGTGGTTATTTGCAGTTTATGGAATCTATTAACTTATAAATTAGAATTTATATTGATAGTTTTCAATTTCCCAAGTATGGATTGTTGTACGGTAGCTATCCCACTCTTCTTTCTTCGCAGCAACATACTCAGTGAATACATGCTCTCCAAGTGTTTTAAGACCAATTTCTCCTGCTTCTAGTTCAGCAATAGCAGCTTCTAAACCACCAGGTAAGCTGTCAATTCCAAGTTCTTCACGACGATCATCTGTCATATGGAAGATATCTTCGTTAATTGGTGCTGGTGCTCTTAAGCCTTTTTCCACTCCATCTAAACCTGCTGCAGCGATAACAGCAAATGTTAAATATGGATTAGATGATGGGTCTGGACAACGAAGCTCCACACGAGTAGCCATTCCGCGTTTGGCAGGAATACGGATTAAAGCAGAACGATTGGATGCAGACCATGCTAAGTAGCAAGGTGCTTCATATCCTGGTACTAAACGCTTATAAGAGTTTACTAGAGGATTTGTAACAGCTACGAAACTCTTAACATTATCTAAAACACCCGCTATAAACGAATAGGCTGTTTCAGATAATTCTAAATCATCGTCCGCATCATAGAAGCAATTTTCTCCATCTTTAAAGAATGACATATTAACATGCATTCCTGAACCATTAATTCCGAATACTGGTTTTGGCATAAATGTTGCGTGTAAACCATATTGAGAAGCGATTGTTTTCACAACCCATTTATATGTTGTAGCCAAGTCAGCTGCAGTTAATGCATCTGCATATTTGAAGTTAATCTCATGTTGACCTTCTGCTACTTCATGGTGAAGTGCTTCGATAGTGAAGCCCATTGCTCTTAATGTTTTGAAAATTTCAACGCGGACTTTTTCTCCCAAATCCTTTGGTGATGGTTCAAAATAGCCGCCTCTATCTCCTAATTCTGTAGTTGGATATCCATTTTCGTCGGTTGCAAATAGGAAGAATTCTAACTCTGGTCCGACAGAAATACTATATCCATTTTCAGCAGCGCGCTCGACTGTTTTCTTGAGAACATTACGAGTATCACCTTCAAATAAAGATCCATCAGGATTTGTTACAGAACAAAGGAACCGCGCTTCTGAATATCCTTCTGTTTCAGTCCAAGGTAAAACTGCGAATGTGTTTAAGTCTGGTAATAAATAAGAATCTGATTTGTTAATAGGAGAAAATCCTTTAATGGATGAACCGTCAATCATGATTTTTCCTTCAACAGCATCATCTAATTGTTGAGCAGTAATTGTAATATTTTTTAAAATTCCTTCAATATCCACAAATTGTAGATGTAATAATTCTACATTTTTTTCTTTTACAATACTTTCAATTTTCTCTAATGTAATTTCACTCATGTTAACTTACCTCACAATTCATGTTCTATTATCTAACTTGATTTCATTATAAGAAAAAAATTCTGTTAAAACAATGTTTTTTTTTAATTTTTTAAAAATTTTATTAGGTAGCGTTTACATTTATTTCTTACCGTATTGTCCGTTTTTCCACCTATATCCTGTTAGATAGTTTTTGTAATTTTTGTCGAATGATGGTCATATGTAAGATTATTGACCGAAACAGATATTTGCCTATATGGATAGCAATAACAAAAATTTATTGTAAAAATAACAAAATTCCGAATATTCGTTATTTAACTATGCTTTTATCGATCTATCTCTTGTTTTCTCTCATTTTTAGGCATTTTTAATATTTCCCATCACGAAATAAATAGTTTATATTTATTAAAATCTATCTTTATAAAGCTTTTAAATAATTTTTGGACGGTGATACGCATGCAATTATTAAAACCTTTTTCCTATAGTAGAAGATTTCCTGACATCGAGGTAATCGGTTCCGCCTTCGCTCAAAATCAAGAAAATCTGATTCCCTTATCATTTGGTTTTCCAGCAGCCGAATCACTTCCGGTTGATAAAATGACCGCCGCTACAGAAGCTGCCATGCAAACACAAGGAAGACATGCATTAGCTTATAGTGGTGGAACAGGAGTAAACGCTGTTATTAACTGGATTAAAGAAAGATCAAAGTTACGTGAGATAAAAGCCACAGAGAATGAAATACTTATAACTGCAGGCAGTTCACAAGCAATAGATTTAGTTACAAGAACCTTAACCGACCCTGGCGATGAAATATGGGTAGAAGCCCCTACATTCTTCGGCGCATTGAAAACATTTCAATTAGCAGAAACAAAATTAGCTTCTTTTCCTATTGATGAAAATGGCTTAAGAGTCGATTTAGTGGAACAAGAATTAAGCGAAAGAGTAAAAAACAATTTACCGCTCCCCAAATTAATGTATGTTATACCGAATTATCAAAATCCCGGTGGGGTTAATCTATCAGTAGACAGAAGAAAACGACTTGCTGAATTAGCCTATGAGTATAATTTCTTTATTATCGAAGATGATGCTTATGTCGAGCTTTCTTTTGACGGAATATATAATCCTGCTATCTATTCGTACGGACCTGAACGAGTCGTTTACTTAAGTACTTTTTCCAAAATAATCGCCCCAGGTTTACGACTCGGCTGGGCTATTGGCTTAACAGAAATTATCAAAAAAATGCGAATTTTAAAAATCGATGGGTTAACAAGCGTCTATGTTCAAGAGGTTACAAAAAATTTACTTGATCAAATCGGTATGGATGAACATATTTGCTATTTAAATTCTCTTTATTTATCGCGTAAAAACGCCATGGTTTCCGCCATAAAACAATATTTTGGTAATGATGTTACCTTTCATGAAGCAAATGGCGGATTTTTTCTTTGGATTACCTTTCCTTGCCATATTGACACAAGTGAATTTATAGATGCTGCAGCATCAGCCGGAGTTTCCTATATCGCTGGTAAGCATTTCTTCTTAAAAGACGAAGGATATAATCATATGCGATTATGCTTTACTTTCTGTCAGGAGGATATCATTGAAGAAGCCATTAAACGACTCGCAAATACTTATTATGAGTATGTAAATAGCAAACAAATGATTGAGGGAGTAAATTAATGATAAACAGGAAAACAATTCCTAAAATATATATTAGAAGAACTATTCCACAAAAGTATTTAGATAAAATAAAATCTTCAGGCGCGGAATATATAGTAGATCCATGGCAATTCGGGGAGCCCGAACCGCCAATAAAGCAAGATATTAGTGATTGCAACATAGTCTTGACTTTGGGATTAACAGATTCATTAGCCATCACTGAACAAGCGCCCTATCTTAAATGGGTGCAATCTTTAAGTGTTGGCTTAGATGCACTTTTGACAGAGGAAATGAAAAAGAATGATATCATCATTACAAATACAAAGGGATGCACTTCTGTTCCTATAGCAGAGCATACAATTGCAATGATGACAGGTTTAGCGAGGGGAATTTCTTATATGATTCGGAATCAGCTAAATCGAAGTTGGACATCTACCCCTATAACCGATCTTTCAGGGGCAACCGTTGCGATTATTGGTTATGGGGAGATTGGCAAGCAAATCGCGAAACGTGCTAAAGCACTTGATATGTTTGTGATTGGCTGCAAAAAAAGACCGTCCATACGTGCAACTGACGATCCTGCCGACAAAATTGTCGGGCTTGAACAGCTAGAATCAGTGATGGCAGAAACTGATTTTTTGATCCTAGCTTTACCTTCAACGCCAGAAACGTACCATCTTATTAATAAAGAAAAATTAGAAAGCATGAAAAAAACTAGTTTTTTAATTAATATCGGAAGAGGAAATACAATTGTGGAAGAAGAGCTCATTAATCACTTAAAAGAAAAGAAAATTGCAGGCGCAGCTCTTGATGTCTTTGAAACAGAACCATTACCACCACAACATCCTATTTGGCAAGTGGAAAATCTGATTATTTCCCCACATAATGCATATTTTTCTCCCAATACTCTTGAGCGTTACATGGATGTATTCTTAGAAAATATCGAGCGCTTTAAAGAAGGCAAGGAACTTTTGAACGTCGTAGATAAACAATTGGGGTATTAATAACATAAGGAAAAGACTATTACTGCCGATAAACATTTGTTTACCGGCAGATTTAATAACATATCTTAATTAAACTGTTTCAAAACCCTCTTTTTTCCACGCGGTAGTTCCACCCTCAATGAAGGCTACATCTGTGAAGCCCATTTGCTTTAATAGGTAGGCACCAAGTGACGCTTGTCCACCAAGACCACATGTAACAATAACTGGACGGTTACGATCCGCTAATTCTGGATCTCTTAATTCTTCAGGTAATTCCAAATCTGCGCGAATTGGAAGCATTCCTAAAGAGATGTTAACAGAACTAGGAATTAAACCACAAGCACCAGCATCTGCAGCATCTTGAACATCAATTATGTAAGTATTTGGGTTTTCTTCAATTTTCTTTTTTGCCTCAACAGAAGAAATACCAGGAACATTTTTTCTAGCCTCTTCTACCAATTTTCCAAAAGTTAATGCCATATCTTCATCACTCCTTTATTATCTAACATATACATAGTAACAAAGTTTATTCTAAATTACTAATGAATCGTTTTCCATACCATTAGGAGAAAAATCGAGACATTAAAATGGTAGAATAATATTTCCCGTTAGTTAATCGTTTATCTTTTTTTAAGACTCCTTCTATTTCAAAGCCAAATCGTTTATATAGTTTAATCGCTTTTTCATTTAACTCTATAACCGATAATGTCATTTTTGTAATATCATTTTCCGCTCCCCAATTTATGGATTCTTCTAATAAATGGGTACCTATTTGATATCCCCAATATTCTTCTAAGACAGCAATACCGAACTCGACTTTATGCTTAAGACGTCGCAAACTAGAACCCTCACAACGAGAAAAGCCAATAATTTGCCCATCTTCTCTCTCTGCAAGTAAAAACAAATGATTTGGCGCTTCGCTATCTGAGCGGATTAAGTGTTTAAATTCTTTTTCAGTAAGTAAGCCCTCTCCAGGTTCGCGATCTAGAAAAGTTGTTTCTCCATCGATCTGTAACCTAACACTAGCAAGCTGTTCTGCATCGCTTTCCTCCGCACTTCTTATTATATAAGGAAGCTTATTCACATCATAACGTACAGGAATTATTTTCATAAAATAGCTTTCTCCTTAAGTTATAGTTTCTATTAAGTAAAATAGACTTTTAGTTAGAATGACAAAACTCTCTCTATAGAGAGACTTTTTACTAACTTGTGAGCAAAGAATTTCACCCAAAGATTAGAAAATAAAGTCAACTTTAAATAGAGAGAGTTTTTCTCTTAATCTATTAATTTTTTAATTTATCACGTAATACCATTGGTAAAATACCACCATGGCGATAGTAATCAATCTCTACTTCTGAATCGAAACGTACTAATGCTTCAAAAGTGATTTTCTTACCATCTTCCGTAGTAGCTGTAACTTCTAGAAAATCACGTGGTTTAACTGTTTCATCTACATAAACATTGAATGTTTCTTTTCCAGTTAATCCTAAGCTTTCCGCATTCTCGCCTTCTTTAAACTGTAGTGGAAGTACTCCCATTAACACTAAGTTAGAACGATGAATTCTTTCGAAGCTTTCTGCGATAACCGTCTTAATGCCTAACAGATTTGTTCCTTTTGCAGCCCAGTCACGAGATGATCCCATTCCGTAATCTTTCCCTGCAATAACCATTAAGCCAGTTCCTTCGTCTTTATACTTCATACATGCATCATAAATGGAGGTAACTTCCCCAGTTGGCCAGTGCGTAGTGAAACCACCCTCTGTACCTGGAGCAATTTGGTTACGAATACGGATATTCGCAAATGTCCCTCTCATCATTACTTCGTGGTTACCACGACGAGAGCCATATGAGTTGAAATCACGTGGCTGTACACCATTATCTTTTAAGTACTTACCTGCGGGAGTATTTACACCAATGGCACCAGCTGGAGAAATATGGTCAGTCGTTACAGAATCACCGAATTTCCCTACAACTCTTAAGCCTTTTAATGGTAATACTTGCTCTGGATCAGGTTTTAAGCCTTCAAAGAATGGCGGGTTTTGAATATAAGTAGACGTATCATCAAAGCTATATAAAGAATCACTGCTAGTTTGAATTTCATTCCAGCGTTCGTTATCATCAAATACTCTTTCATATTCTTTATTAAATAGTTCAGGTGTAACTGTACGATGTACTACTTCATTTACTTCTTCTGTAGATGGCCAAATATCCTTGAAGAATACATCATTCCCATCCTTATCTTTTCCAATTGGTTCTTTTTGCAAGTCAATATCAACAGTACCAGCAAGAGCATATGCAACTACTAATGGCGGTGAAGCTAAATAGTTTGCTTTAACTAGTGGGTGGATACGTCCTTCAAAGTTACGATTACCAGATAGCACACTTGTTACAAGTAAATCAGAATCCGCGATAGCCTTCTCGATTTCCTCGCGAAGCGGACCAGAGTTACCGATACATGTAGTACATCCATATCCTACAAGGTTGAATCCAATTTGTTCTAAATAAGGAAGAAGACCAGAATCTCTTAAATAACCAGTAACAACCTTTGAACCTGGTGCTAAAGAAGTTTTTACAAATTTAGGTACTTCCATTCCTTTTTCGACTGCTTTTTTCGCAACTAAGCCTGCACCAACTAATACATATGGATTCGATGTATTTGTACAGCTTGTAATTGCGGCGATAGCAACAGAACCTGTCTTCATTGTAGTAGAATCCCCATTTGCAAAGTTCACTACTACTTCTTTATCAAATTCGTCTGCTTTTAAGCCAAACCCTTGGTTTCCTTCTGGAGCTGTTACAGACTCATTGAATACCTCTTTCAATTTAGAAAGTGGAATTAAATCTTGAGGACGCTTTGGACCAGAAAGATTTGGCTCAATTTCTGCTAAGTCAATTTCTACAATATCCGTATAAACCGGTTCTAAGTTTGGATCGAAGAATAAACCGTTTTCCTTACAGTAAGCTTCAACCACATTGATTTGCTCTTCAGAACGACCAGTTAGTCTCATATAAGCTAAAGATTCTTTATCAACTGGGAAGAAACCGCATGTTGCTCCATATTCTGGTGCCATATTCGCAATAGTTGCCCGATCAGCAAGTGGTAATTGCGGCACACCAGGTCCGTAGAATTCAACAAACTTTCCAACTACTCCTTTTGCACGAAGTACTTGCGTTACCTTTAAGGCTAAGTCTGTTGCAGTAGAGCCATTTGGCATTTCGCCAACAAGTTTTACCCCTACAACTTCCGGAACTGGAAAATAAGAAGGTTGTCCTAACATACCTGCTTCCGCTTCGATACCACCAACACCCCAGCCAAGAACACCAATACCATTAATCATCGTTGTATGAGAATCAGTACCTACTAACGTATCAGGGAATGTTTCATACTCGCCTTCAGCTGTTTCATTTACATGTACTACATTTGCTAAATATTCTAAATTCACTTGGTGAACGATACCAGTTGCTGGTGGTACAGCACGATAGTTATCAAATGCCTTTTGCGCCCAGCTTAAAAATTGATATCTTTCTGCATTTCTTTCAAATTCTAATTCCATATTTGCTTTTAATGCATCCGGTGTTCCATATTTATCAACCTGAACACTATGGTCGATAACTAAATCAACTGGTTTCTCCGGATTAATTTTGCTAGGATCTCCCCCTAGGTCAGCCATTGCTTTACGTAAAGATGCAAGGTCAACCACTGCTGGAACACCTGTGAAATCCTGGAGGATTACCCTCGAAGGTTTGAAAGGAACATCAATTTCCTTTACCTCATCTGTCCCCCATTTTGCGAGATTTTCTACATGCTCTTGTTTAATAACAAAATCATCCATTTGTCGTAAAACTGATTCTAGTAATACCTTGATAGAATACGGTAATTTCGATACTTTACCGATTCCTGCTTTTTCTAAGGCTGCTAATTGATAGTAGTGATAACGCTTCCCACCCACTTCAAACGTTTGGCGGGCATTATAAAAATCTTTTGCCATATGTATTACCCCCTCATTGTAATCATATACCAACAATAGAAAAATAGTCGAACAATTTGATCTCTATTATCTATTTACCATTTATAATTTTAATACAAGGTATGTGATAAGTAAATAATAAGAAAGTTATCAAATACGATAAGTTTATCTTATGGCATTTCTTTTCAAAGCAAAAAGTAGACCATCGAAAAAGCTGCAAACTTTCTGATGGTCTACTTCTTTAAATTTCATTTACTTCATCCACAATGCTTTTTAAGTCTCTTTGAAAGCTTTCTAATTGCTGTCTTTGATGCTCGGATGCTACTTCCAGAGCATTCTCAATTTGTTGATAGGTCTCATTAATTTCTTGTTTTAAATGCTTTAGTTGATGTCCATAGTTTGCAGAATCTTTTACGATATCTTGATAAAGATTTTGTGTTTCAAATAAATTCCGTTGAGCATCTTGAAAAGCTTCTTGTTTATTACTATGATAAGGCATATTCTTATCCTCCTGCTAGTTATATTCATGGTGCTTACCAATAAGTTGTGCAGAGAATCGTGAAAATATGCGGTATAAATCAGTGTATAAAAAACCATTCTATAAAGGATAGTGTTGCATTACCTCTTCATGATAATAGAAAGGAGAGAAAAAAGTGAACAAAAATGATAGCAAAGATATGCACAGAAATGCTCCTAAAGGAAATCAATCTGGTCAGCCAGAGCCACTTAGCGGGAGCAAAAAGGTGAAGAACCGTAACCATTCTAGACAAAAACATAATAATCATCACGATATGTAAGAAAAGTACACTAATTCACTCTACAACATTCTAGTTAACAAAGGAGCTTATATTAAAAGGTTTTTCAAGTATTTACCCCAATTAATGCATATGTGTGGTCAAATGTGTGGTCAATATGCGGCCACTCATTTGGTCTTTTTAATTAAATAGCCTAACCAACAACATTCAATAAGGATAAAAATGCACATCCTTCCTCTCCATCATTTTAAATTGACTGTTTTTCAGTAATTAATCCATGAAATAGTTTTTATACTAATAATAAGAATACAAATACAAATTTACAATCCTTTTATGTATGATGAATGAGCATCTTAAGAAAAAAGAGACCGAATCCTTGAGGAAACGATCACTATATATATATTTGAGAGTACTATTTAGCTAACCCAACACTAGTTTCCGTTGTAAAATTCGGCAGCCAGTCACCATGTGCTTCTATTAACTCGTCACATAAGGAGATGATATCGTCCATCGATAACTCAGAAGCTGTATGTGGATCAAGCATTGCCGCCTGGTAAATATATTCCTTTTTCAATGTCATTGCTGCTTCAATTGTCAGCAATTGTGTGTTAATATTTGTCCGGTTTAAAGCTGCAAGCTGTTCAGGGAGATCTCCTACATAGGTTGGAGTAATCCCGCTTCGATCCGCAATACAAGGAACCTCTACACATGCTTTTTCCGGCAGATTGCTGATCAATCTTCCTGTATTAAGCACATTGCCACCAAATTTAAAGGGGATATCTGTTTCAATCGCTTCGATAATGCGTGATCCATATTCACGGGAACGAACATGTTCCAAGGCTTTATTGTTAACTAGATCCTCTCTCATTGCAACCCAATCATTAATTTGCTTTTCACAGCGACGAGGATATTCATCTAATGGAATATTGAAACGGTCAATTAACTCAGGATAACGTGATTTAATAAAATACGGATGATATTCCGCATTATGTTCAGATGACTCTGTTACATAATAACCAAACTTATCCATCAATTCAAATCGAACCATATCGCCATGCTTTGTATTTTGCAATTCACGAGCTCTCCGCTTAATTTCTGGATATAAATCAACTCCATCCTTGCTTACTTCAAGAAGCCATGCCATATGATTTATACCGGCAATTTTCTCTTTCACTCCTGTTCGGTCCATCCCTACTGCTTCAAATAATTCTTTTGTACAAATTTGCACACTATGACACAGTCCAATTGTTTTAATCGGCGTGAAACGATTCATAACTCCGGTTAGCACAGCCATAGGGTTTGTGTAATTTAAGAATAAGGCATCTGGACAAACTTCTTCCATGTCTTTTGCAAAATCGAGCATAACGGGAATAGTTCGTAAATTTCTAAATATTCCCCCAATACCGACTGTATCGGCAATCGTTTGTCGTAAGCCATATTTTTTGGGGATTTCAAAATCAATTACTGTACTTGGTTTATAGCCGCCTACCTGAATCGCATTGATTACATATTTAGCTCCTCTCAAAGACTCTTTTCGATCCGTATACGCTTTTACTATAATGTTTTTTCCTAGACTTTCCTGCAAATTAGTAAGCATTTGTTCCGAATCCTGCAAACGCTGTTTATCAATATCATATAACGCAAACTCATATCCTTCTAAGGCATCAACGAACATACAATCTCCAAGGACATTTTTAGCAAATACGGTACTTCCTGCACCAAGAAATGTAATTTTCGACATAGTAATCCTCTCCTCCCAGCATTCTTTGATTTTTCCGTTTACTGATATTCCTTTCGCATTCATTCCTATCCCTGTGCCACAGTCTATTCATAAAAGATGCTATCAAATAAATTTTCTTTCTTCCTAAATTGCTGACAAATTATCTTTAGGAATATAAGCTTCTGCTTTTTATGCTCCTCCATTCCTTACAACCAATAAAGCAGCTCCCTGTGTAAGTAACATTTGACTGATTCGCTATGTTCAAACTTTCAGCATGTTGAATCTTACAGTTCTTCCTTCAGCGAATTGTTTATGTAATAAAGTTTTCTATCTGACAAATAATCTCAGCTGGTATATAGGCATATTAACATTAATTGTAAGGGGTTTCAATAATTATTCTCACTTTTCAAAAAGTTACTTTACTAATCAGCTTTTATTCTACATTACAAGTAAATATTATAACTATCCTCCCTAATTATTTTGTTTTACATTTATAACTTTTACCAAAAGTAAAAAAGGAACTGTTCAAACAAACGAGTTCCTTCTTTATCTTAAAGTATCGGTAAGTTTAAAGCAGTATGAATGTTTTGCAAATTAAAGTTCACTTGTTCCTTTGGATCCCATGCATGGTACCACCCTTTTTCAGCCATATAACTGGATAGTTGTTCATGTAAGTCAAGTGCTTCATTTAAATGGCGGACAAGGATTTCTTTTATCTCCGGATGTCCCGTTTCTGTGATGGCCATAGAATAATTTCTAATTCCGCTCTTGGCAGAAATTAATAGATCTGTTGCAATCATTTGATCTGTTAATGCATCCATACCTGTAAAATATTCAATAATGGAATTCATCCGTTCTCTCCCCCAATTCCTGGCATTTCTTGCGCTTTCGATAAAATAGATGAAAATTCCTGTAGCTGCCTTGTTGATATATCCACATCTTGCAGCATTAATTCTTTTAATTGTGGATCGGAAACAAGTGCGCGCATCGTTTTAGCTTTTGTTATGCAAATCGTTTTGAATGTAGCTAGTTCTTGAACTTCTAATACTTCATGTAGTACATAATCCATTACATAATCCTGCCTTTCTTATGGTTTTAAGACAACTTTTATACAATTATCCATTTTCGTATCAAAAATTTCATAGCCTCGTTTTGCTTCACTCAATGGTAATACATGACTTACGACATCACTTGGATCAATTTTTCCAGTAGAAACTAATTCAAACATATATGGCATATAATGAATAACAGGTGCTTGTCCAGTACGAATATTGACATTGCGCTGCATGATATCTCCTAATGGAAAAGCATTATATCTGCCGCCATAAACGCCAGTAATTTGGATGGTTCCACATTTCCGAACCGCTTGGGCAGCCATCACAAGAGCGCTCATTGTACCGCCTTGCAGCTTCATGCCGCTCGCTAGGAATTCCATATCGCTCATTTTTCCATCCATGCCAACAGCATCAATCACCACATCGGCACCGCCTTTTGTGAGTTCTTTTAAGTAAGCACCCACATTTTCTACCTGTTCAAAATTAATAATTTCCACCTTATTTGTACGTTTCGCATGCTGTAGACGATAATCAACATAATCGACAGCAATGACCCGTTTTGCCCCTTTCAGCCATGCGAATTTTTGCGCAAATAATCCAACTGGTCCACACCCAAACACTATGACTGTATCTCCATCTTTCACACCTGCATTATCTACACTCCAATATCCAGTTGTCATTGCATCGGAAATAACCGTCAATTTTTCATCCGGTTCTTCACAAGTTTCTGGAATCTTAAAGTGAGTGAAATTTGCGAAAGGAACCCTTAAATACTCTGCTTGTCCGCCTGGATAACCACCAGCATTGCCTGAATAGCCAAAATAAGCACCAACATCTCCATTATCATTGGAATTGTCACATTGACTTTCTAAATTACTTTTGCAGTACTGGCATTCCCCACAGGCAATATTGAAAGGAATAATAACCCGGTCACCCTTTTTAACTTTTGTAACTTCTGTTCCTACCTCTTCAACTATTCCCATCGGTTCATGACCAATCACATAATTTTCTTGTAAGTTTGGCATCATTCCATGAATTAAATGTAAATCAGATCCGCATATTGCAGTACTTGTCACTTTAATGATCATATCATCAGGTTTTAAAATCTTCGGATCTTCTACTTCTTTTACTTCTACATTTTTAATCCCTTGGTACGTTACTGCTTTCATTCTATCTAACCTCCTTATTTAATGCTGATCAGGCGTCCGATCAAACATTCCTTTTCGATTCGTTTCACCAGTAAACAAATGCATATTTCCAATCATAATAGTATTCTTTGCCGAAAGTTGATCTAACTTATATTGTTCACTCAGATCATGGGGATGGAACCATTTTTTTTCTACCATTAAATCTGTTATTTCTTGGTGCATCTGGATTGCTTGGTTAAGCTGTTTTCGTAAAAGTACTCTTAAGTCTGGTGAAGCTGTTTCAGTTAACGCTGTTGCTATATTTCTCACCCCTTCTTTTGCGCGAATAAGAAAATCAACCGCAAATGTCATATCAGCAAGCTCTGGCATATTTAACGCATTAATGGGATCTAAGTAGTCATTATTCAATGGATAACACCCTCCTCTCCACCTATAATTGGCGTTGGACGCATTTGAGGAATTTCTGCTGCGAATGGCACATCCTTATATGCTTCTTGTAACTCGCTAAGTGCTTGAATAGACTGTTCTACATCTTTTTGCATTAATTTTTTTAAATCTTCATCAAACACAAGCCCTTGCATTAACTTGGATTTTGCTACACAGAGTGTTTTAAAATTTATTACTTCATGTAAATCTAATGATTCGTGTGGAGCAAAGCTTTTCCTTTCCATGATCAATTACCTCCTATTCAAATAAGAAATACTATGCTATTTTCCCCTACTTTTTTTCTCAATTCGCTAGCAATATTTAACGATTTTTTTTGGAATAAAAAACATCTTTATTTTCGTAGAAATTGAATTATGTACATATTTCCTTTAATGTTATCGTTTCTTTTGCTCATACTAATAAAGCAAACGACTTCTTGAAAGGATTAGGTTATTATGCTAAATAAACAACAAATGTCCCATTTTCAAAAAGTATTAACGGAACAAAAACGTGATTTAGAAGTGAGATTTGAACATAATGATAACTTAGATTTGAAAGATGGACATTACCATGAGTCTCTTGGAGAGCTATCCAGTTATGATAATCATCCAGGAGATGAAGGAACGGAGCTTTATGAACGCGAAAAGGATATTGCCCTTGCTGAACATTACCATCATGAATATATGGGTGTGTTAAATGCTTTAAAGGCAATAGATGAAGGAACATACGGAAAATGTGCGGAATGCTCTCAAGATATACCGATAGAAAGATTGGAAGTTATCCCTACAACACTTTATTGTAAGGAGCATTCTCCTGATCAGAAAATTTCTGAGAAGCGACCTGTGGAAGAAGAAATATTAATGCCTCCTTTCGGAAAATTCGATATGGATAATAAAGATGAATCTGTCGTATATGATGCAGAGGATTCTTGGCAGGAAGTATCTAGCTGGGGAACATCGGAAACGCCATCTGATTTTGCTCATCCTGTTTATGACCATTATAATGACGTCTACACAGAAAGTGATGAGAACATTGGCTATGTGGAAGATTACGAAAACTTTGTCGGTGTGGATATAGAAGGGAAAAATATAACGGTTTATCCAAATGAACAGCATAAACGCTATGAAGAAAGCTTGGATGAAGAAGGCATTATGACAACGTTCGGTGACTTGCCTGCATACGAGCATGAGCCTTATGTGGAAAATGATGAGTAAAAAAAGGGTTGTCTTAATAAGGTGTAATGCCTTTAGACAACCTTTTTACATTTTTCATCACGCTTTCCTCCTTATCAGAATATGTTAAATATACTAAGGAGGATTATATATGAATGATGATAACTGGTTAAGTTTAATGGATGAATGGCTGAAAAACCATTTTCTTGATCCGTTGACTTCGGTATTAGATGAAACTGAGTTTCGAATTGATGTGTACGAAACGGATAAAGAATTTATTGTGGAAGCATTATTAACGAATTGCCAGAAGAGCAGCATCTATCTTTCTGTAAATAAAAATGTGCTTACTATTAAGGCAATGATTCATGATTCTAATCTTTTTGAAGAAAAACAAAGATCAATTGAATTTCCAGTTTCAATTGATCAAAATCCCATTCATGCTGTATTCGCAAATGAAATTCTTGAAATTTTTATTCAGAAGGAACAACAGCAAAACAAGAAACTAACATCTATTATTGACATTCAATTTTTATAAGGCGAATTCTCTTTCATATGTCTTTTTTAAGATATAATATTGGATTCCTTTCGTATGCTTTAAAGCACTTTTAGCATGCTTTTTCGCTACATCCTTTTCTTCTTTTTTTAATGCAATTTCCGCTAATAGTGCTTCTTTCATCCATTTCTTATTTACCCTTTCTATCCATTGCCAGGCAGCATGAAATTGCCGCTCTTCTATATTTATTAAAGCTAAATAATAGGACTTCATTTCCGAATGTTTTATTTTCTCAGCTTCTTCTCTAAGGCCAAGAGTTTTTCCAAAATAAAGAGAAAATAAAATCGTAAATAACGGATAATGAGCTTGATATTTTTTTCGTTTCATTAGTTTCCGGTAGCTTATAATTACCCTTTTATCCTCTTTCAAACTTAAAGCATGAACAAAGCTATAATAGGGATGCTTTTTATTCTTTCTAAAAAGTTTTTCCAATTTCTCAATATTTCTAGTTGTATGAATACGATACCAGGTTGTCATTAACATCGTAACAAATACAAGTACATAACATATAAAAATATTTAGAAATAGAGGAGGTGTAAAATTGTCGAGTACAAAAAAAGTAATAATTGCTACAGCTACTCCGATTATAAATGTGCCAAAAGATACCAAAAATATTCCTCCTCTACATAAACCATGCGTCTGCTAGGCTTATAATTCCTTCTTCTATTTCCTTTTCTTCTAATCCTCCAAACCCTAATAACAGAGGATAACACTCTCTTTCCTCAGCAAAATATGGTTTTGTAGAATAAACCTTAATCCCTATTTTTTCTGCTTCTGATAACAGAATGGCTTCATTTTTAAAAGCTATACGAATAAGCAAATGTAAACCTGCTTTTTCACCAATTATTTCTACCTTATCTCCCATATACTGCTTGATACATTGGATCAAAAAAGTATATTTTCTTTCATATACTTTTCGCATACGCTTAATATGCCGTTCAAATCCCCCTTTTTGGATAAATCTCCCTAAAGCTAGCTGTAATAGCGGGGAGCTCGATTGAGTCTCGTTATACCTTTTCATTTTCCATTTTTCCAGTAAAACATTAGGTAATACCATATAGCTTATTCTTAATGTTGGTAAGAATGATTTAGAAAAAGTCCCCATATATATAACTCGATCATGCTGGTCAATTGCTTTCATACTTGGGATTGGCGAACCTTGAAAACGAAATTCGCTGTCATAATCATCTTCTACTATATAACCGTTCTCCCTTTCTGCCCACTCTAATAGCTCAATCCGCTTTGAAATAGGCATAATCTTTCCTGTAGGAAACTGATGGGAAGGGGTAATATAGACCAAATTACAAGAACTATTTAATAAGGAAGATAAGTCATGTCCTTCTGTTTCTAATACTGGAATAGAAGATATGGCAAGCCCTTTTTCCTTGAATACATTGCGCACGTCATTATAACCTGGCTCCTCCATCCCTATATGTAATGGGCAATCATTTAAAAGTGATAATACAACTCGGATTAGCTGCTCTGTCCCCGCTGTAATAACAAGCTGATCGGCTGTCGTCTGAATTCCACGAGACCTATATAAGTATCCAGCCACTTCTTCTCTTAATTTTAATTCTCCCTGCTTATCTCCATAATTCATCCACCTATTTTGCTTGTCCTCCATTATTTCTTTAAGGGTCTTTTTCCAAGCATTTGTTGGAAAATTAGTTTGATCAATATCTCCATAATGAAAATTAACGGAATACGGCTCCATTTGCTTCTCATTATTTTTATGCTCTGATTGATTTTGTCCATCTTTATACTCATAACTAGGTAAGGAAACAACCGTATACCCACTTTTTTCTTTACTTTCTACATACCCTTCCATCCATAATTGCTGGTATGCATCAATAACAGTATTTTTACTAATCTGCATATAATTTGCTAAATATCGAATGGATGGTAGTTTTGTGCCCGCTTCTATCTTCCCTGTTAAAATCTCTGCTTTAAAATAATTATATAATTGCATATATACTGGCTCCGTGCTGTCTTTATGCAAATGAATAGCCATATTCATGCTCTCCCTCTCCTTTTTCTCTCGGTTTTGTACCCTTAAAATATCTCCTAACTGTACCTATGTAATATACTCATTTCATTTTAAAATAAAGGGACAAGAAATAGAAGGAAATGATTTTAATGTGTGACAAATTATTTTTGGTGGAGGTAAGCGTAAAATGAACATATCGCAAGCAACAAAGAAAGACATCGAAGGAGTAGCTCGCTTATTTAATGAATATCGCATGTTTTATAAACGAGAAGATGATATCGTGAGTGCAGCAAGTTATATAAAAGAACGAATCGAAAACAGCGAATCTGTAATCTTCGTTGTTCAAGACGGTGATGATTACATAGGCTTTACTCAACTTTATCCTACCTATTCCTCTTTATCGATGAAAAAAATATGGATATTAAATGATTTATATGTTCAAAAAAGAGCAAGGAAAAAAGGTATCGGAAAAATGTTATTACAACAAGCAAAAGAATACGCAAAGAATAACGGAGCCAATAGTCTAAGTCTTAGTACAGCTGTAGATAATTTAACTGCCCAAAGATTATATGAGAAGAATGGCTATAAAAAGGATACGCAATTTTTTCATTATGAATTAGATTTGAATAATTAATCGATTTTATGTTTACTCTAGTTTAAATAATTTTTTATATACAAAACCCGCTTTACGGGTTTTGTATTTGTTATGCTTTGGCTGATATTTTTGTGCTTTGGCTGATTCTTTCTCTCCTTTGGCTGATTTCCTCCCCATTTTGGCTGATTCTTTCTCTCCTTTGGCTGATTCCCTCCCCATTTTGGCTGATTCTTTCTCTCCTTTGGCTGATTCCCTCCCCATTTTGGCTGATTCTTTCTCTCCTTTGGCTGATTCCCTCCCCACTTTGGCTGATTCTTTCTCTCCTTTGGCTGATTTCCTCCCCACTTTGGCTGATTCTTTCTCTCCTTTGGCTGATTTCCTCCCCACTTTGGCTGATTCTTTCTCTCCTTTGGCTGATTTCCTCCCCACTTTGGCTGATTCTTTCTCTGCTTTGGCTGATTCCCTCCCCATTTTGGCTGATTCTTTCTCTGCTTTTGCTGATTTCCTCCCCACTTTGGCTGATTCTTTCTCTCCTTTGGCTGATTTCCTCCCCATTTTGGCTGATATTTTCCGCTTTAGTCTAGAAATCCTCTCGACTTTCGCCAATAATCTTTCACAGCCTAAAAAAATCGTCCCTATTTCCAAAATCTCTTATAATATTCACGTATTATTTTCATGAATTAACAAACACTACCAATACAAAGATGATGGAGGGTTTGTCTAATGAAAAAAGTTCTTTTTTCTTTTCTTCTTTTTTGGGGTTTATCTCTTCAAGCCTCTTCAGTTGCCGCCTCTCCAAGTGAGAAAGAGATTGAGAGCTTAGCCAATAACTTAGGATGGACCACAGAAGACTTAGAAGAGTATTTATCCTTTAAAGGATTAAAAATAAGTGATTTTGATAATATTCGTGTTTTGAAAAAACAACTTGGAACTCCAATCACACCAGCTAATCTCGATAAATTGCTTGTACAAAATTCGATGACACAGGAAGAATTAGATATTTTATTGGCTGGATTTCATGAAAGTATAGATGATTTCTGGTTTTTAGAAGATTTAGAAGTAGCGATTGATTTTTATAAAAACCATGAAGATAAGATGCTGCAATTAGAAAAATTTCTTGAGAATATTGGTTTTGATGATACGGAGAAGCAACAATTTTATGGCCATCTGAATAAATTGGACCCTGCTTTCTTAGCTGCAAAAGTGGAGGATTGGAAAGTAAAATTATCAATATTTCAAGCTATGGATCAAGAAGGCGGAATAAGCAAGGAAGGAAACCATGCATTAACTGATTTCTGGAAAGATTTTTTTACAGCAACTGCTTTAAAGCCAGTCATCATTAGTATCGATGATAATGGAAAAAGAAACGAACTTTCCTTGAATGATCTAAAACATAAACAGATGGATACGACAGTTGCGATTGAATTATACGATCATGATCAATTTTTAATTGGAGATGCAATTGTGACATCTGATATGGTATCTTCTGTAGATGCTATCGACAAAGTAGTTGAATTGACGGAAGTGACAGAAGGTTTAGCTAATTTATATGCTGCTCAGCTTCCTAATACGGCATCTTCTCTTCCCATTATGCTTTGCATAGGGTATATGCTAGTATTACTAGGGTTGTTTGTAACCTTCAGGAAAGTTCCCTATGAAAATTAGAAAGAAAATGGGGATACTCTCTATTTTGATAGGATTAGGAATGATTTTCTATACTTTGTCTTGTTATATGAAAGTGGAAACTATTACAAAACAACCATTCCTTCCTAAAGATAGTCAAGTAGTTTTCTCTCCATCAGTATTTTTAAAAGAAGGAGAAAAAATGGGAGTCATCCTCGTGCCGAAATCAGAGAAAACGATTCCTATTTATGAGGGGATAAGTACGGGGATCTTAACTAAGGGAGCAGGTCATTATCCCAAAAGTGCTTTACCTGGCGAAAACAACAATGTTGTATTGTCAGGACATCGTGACACCTTTTTCCGATTCTTGAGAGATTTAAAAAAGAATGATTCTCTTATAATTCAAACAATGGAAAAAGAATATGAATATAAAATTACGAAATTCTCTATTGTCTCGCCTAATGACCGAACCATTCTTACTCCTAAATCAAGACCTGTCCTAACACTAACTACCTGTTATCCTTTCTCCTTTATAGGACATGCACCAAAAAGATATGTAGTAACAGCTACGTTAACACATTCAGAGGAATTCGGAAAAAATAATCGATCAGAATAATCCCCTAACTAGTTAGAATGATTTTTACATATGCACGTACCACAGCCAATTAAATCCCAAACAAACACACGAAGGTTAAAGTTGTACCTTCGTGTGCTATTGCGGAATCTCATAAACTTAGGCTATTTCCAAGTTTTTAAAAAATTCCTTATTCTATTTTTCCACAAAAGTATTTTTGTGAATATTTTTGGTTGTTTTCCTTGCTTTTGCATTTCATACATACTTGCAATGGTAATTAGAATAGTTCCAGCAATTAATAAATATACCCACCAAGGAAAATTACCCCAATATGGTCTAGTTTGCAATAATACATTTAATATTAATACACCAATTCCCACAAAGAAATAAGATTTATAGCGGAAATAAAATCCTGATAAAATGGATATTACCGCAAGCCCACCCAAAATGATGGCATCATAGATTGTATGAGAGAGATAGCCATCCATTGCTAAGAGCAAGGCCGAAATGGTTACAACGCCCCATTCGATCTTCGTTAATAGTCCGGACGCATGCTTGACGATCTTCTTTGCGGCAACCATGACGACAAGTACTGGTAATACTTTTAGCTCTGTCTCGATATATTCCTGGATAGAAATAATTGATAACATAGAGTAATATGGCAACAGGAGTGTAACCAAGCCAATAAGTTGAGGTACCCATTTAATTTCTTTCCCCACCCTATTTTTTTGGATAAATACTAGCAATGCGAGTAACACTCCCGGAATAACATTATCCCACTTTAAATTTGTTTCTATTACGTATAAAGAGAAAATGGTAAGAAAACTTGCTAGGAAATAAAAATCAATCCACTTTTCTCCTTCTTCCTGCCACTTTGTAATGACTGGATATACAATAGTGCTAATAAGCATAAATATAACTCCCCAAACCAGCGTAAACAGATACCGATCGATTGGCAGAAAATCATGCATGAATACTTCATTATTCATAAATAGGAAAACCATTCCAATAAACGAAACAAGATATAATTTTTCTAGATGGATCATAAGTAGCAGGAGTGCAATATAAACAAGGATGATGGTGTAAGTTATGATAGTAAAAGGTGATGCAAACATCCAATATATTATCCCAACTGAACTAAATGGTAAGAAAAAGAAAACAAGCTCTTTCTTTTCTTTTTTCAGATAATAAATCCCAAATAACGCCATTGACATTACCGTAAATGCGATGTTATAAGCATTCCCTCCTGCAAAGCCAAAAGGAAAAGCCGCTGCTATAAAGAAATAACTAGATAGATAGCTACCATATCGAAATGTCATTTTTACATATTTATTCGCTACTAAATAGACACTTATACTATAAGCAATGAATAAATAGATAAACGGCAGGAAGGAATTATTTTCTATTATTAATCGATCAATGATAATACTTCCGATAATATAAATATGGGAAAGTGTGAGAAACGGCAGCTTGAATGATGTGTTTTTTAATCCTAAAGACAGCATAAACAGACCAATCCAGCCATACTTCATAAGTAGTTCAAAAACAATTGTATCTGTGTTCCAAATAGAACCTACAAGACTGAAATAGCTAATCAAACTAACGATTCCGATTAACCAGGCTATAAGGATGTTTTTTATTTTTCGGTACAAATCATAAAAAATAAAAATTGACGCTAAATATATTCCTGTAGCCACCCATTTGTTTAGTATGAAATATTCCAAAATTAACAGAAATCCAAATCCGTACATGATTTGTCCAATGAAATAGCCGTTTCTCCCCATCTGCTTATCGATTTTTTCATATATACTTCCCGTTAAGATGGTAACTAAACTTCCTAATGCTATTGACAATGGAAGTCCTTGCTTCTGGATTAAGCTAATGGATTCTGCTGTTGTAAAATAAACACAAAAAACAGTAAACGGAATTATATAGGCAAGAAGTTGCTGCTGAATTTTATTTTTTATGAAACGACTGCCGCTATATAGACTTAGGGCAATTCCTGCTATCATAAAAGGTATATACCATTTCCCTAAAAAGATTGCTGTTGATAAAAAGGCTATTAGTACCATCCAGGCAATATTATAAATGGCAGAAGGTTTTCTAATATCCTGTAATAGATACCAATTATTAAAAATCCCTAGCAAAAATAAAAGCCCGATATTAATACCGTAGCTGACAAGGAAAAAACTGTCGAGATCTTTTATTAATGGAATTAACAGAGCAAGATTCCATAAAGCTAGGTTGATAAAGAGAACCGGCAAATAACGAATAATTACATATGTTAGCCTTTTTGCTAAAAGGATGAATTCTACAGCCAGTAAGAGATAGGCAAACACTAAATACAAACTTCCAGCGAGAAAAAGTTCCCAATAAAAAAGAATGGTTACGAAAAATGTTGCCAGAGCAATGACAAAGCTTGTAAACTCCCAAACTTTCCCCCACTCTATCTTTCCTTTTAAGATAAAGACAAAAGAAAGAAGGAAAATACTAAAGCAAGCAAAGGCTATTGGCAATAAGTCTTCTAGAATTGGATAGGTAAAAATTCGATAAAGCCCAAAGGCTATAGCAGTAGTTATGTAAAAATGATCATGCTTTCGTTTCGTTAATGCTACGGTCATAATAAATAGACTGCTGATTATCAAATAGTAAAAGCCATTTATCACACTGCTCTCAAACAGAAAAGTCATAAATAAAGCAGTTAAGATTAATTGCACTTGAACAATGGGTGTGAGTTCCTTCTGAAAATAATTAATCCATTTCATGTGCTGATACCTTAATAAAACATAGATGGTTATAAATTGATAAATGATCATAAAGAAGAAGAATCCATCTAGTGCTAATGGTAAAAAAGCAAGCAGAAAGGCAATCGTTCCAGTGATAGTCCCAATCGTTAGTATTTTATAGAGACGGGACTTTAAATAAATCGCTAAAGCTGCATATATAGGGAATAGAACCAAACCAGCGATTACTCCTAATAAGAAACGTCCCTCGCCATATATAGAAAGATAGTCACCTGCTAACTGAAAAAAGCTTATTGACAAAAATCCTATTGGAAGAAAAAGACTCCCCAGAAGAAAGAAAGCAAAGGCTGTATGGTCGATCTTTATTATTTTTTTCGATAACATGGCAAAACCAAAAAATAAGATCGAAACAAAGAAAATAGATACTGCCTTCAACCAACCGGGCATAGAGTCCCAATTACTAGTTGCAACCACTAATCCACCTATTAATAATAGAAAAACTCCTAAATAAAGCAACACCCCTATATTTCGTTCGCGCAGCTGTTCAGGAGTATGTTGTTTCTTTTGTATGGAAGGCTGCTTTTTCTTTTCTTGTTTCTCCATTACTTTTACTTTTTCTTCTATTTCTCCATTTTCTTTTATCGCCTCGTCCTCTAAATACTTTTGGAAACCAGACTTAATATCGGTATAACTCGTTTCTGTTATATATTCCTTCGAATACAATGATTCTACCATCCGATTAAAAAAAATAACCATATTTTTTTGCATTTTATGCATCCTTTCTATAATCACATGCATTTCATACCATTTAAACTAATGGTGTAATTTTACAATAAAGTTATTTATTTTTCAATATATTTTATTTTCAAAAAAAGAGGATATTCTTCTTATATAAGCGAATTTATTTTCCATATCGAAATAATTGGAGGAATGGATAGAATGGATGTTATTCAACAATATTTAAAAGAAAAAAGAAAAGAGCACTTAGAGGAATTATTCTCCTTTTTATCATTAGAAAGTATTAGTGCCCTTCCTGAACATCAAACAGATATTGATAGAACCGCAGAATGGTTAGTGGACGCTTTAACAAAAGCTGGATTAGAGAATGCTGCCATTCATCAAACAAGCGGCAATCCTGTCGTTTATGCAGATTGGCTACATGAGGAAGGGAAGCCGACCGTATTGGTGTATGGACATTATGATGTTCAGCCAGTTGATCCCCTCGAATTATGGGAATCTCCTCCCTTCACACCCGAAATTCGTAACGAAAAGCTTTATGCTAGAGGAGCCAGTGATGATAAAGGCCAAGTTTTTATGCATATTAAAGCAATCGAAGCAATTCTTAAAACGACAGGTTCAATACCAGTAAATATTAAATTCTGCATCGAAGGAGAAGAGGAAATCGGCAGTCCAGCCTTACCTTCTTTTGTAGAAGCAAATAAAGATTTATTAAGTGCCGATGTCATCGTTATTTCAGATACAGGGATGATGGAAAAAGGGAAACCAACGATTTGCTATGGCTTAAGAGGATTATGTGGGATGGAAATCTATGTAAAAGGTCCAAAAAGCGATCTGCATTCTGGGTTATTTGGAGGAGCAATTCAAAATCCTATTACTGCTTTAAGCCACCTATTAGCAAGTTTTCATGACGAGAATGGAGTCATTTCTGTCGAAGGCTTTTATGATCGGGTAACTCCTTTAACAAAGCAGGAAAAAGATGCTTTTACAGCATTGGATATCACAGATGAATCAATTATCGAACAAACCGGCTCTCCTTCCCTGTTTGGAGAAAAAGAGTTCACTACTTTAGAAAGACTTTGGGTACGCCCAACCCTTGAGATAAATGGAGTTAAAGGTGGATTTCAAGGAACTGGCGTCAAAACAGTTATCCCTTCTGAAGCGAGAGCAAAAATAACATGTAGACTAGTTCCAGCGCAAGATCCAGATGAAATTGTTGCTTTATTGAAGAAGCATATTGAAAAGCATAAGCCAAAAGGAGTGGATGTAACGGTTCAATTATTTGATAAAGGCAATCCCTATGTTACTCCCTTTGATCATAAAGCTATTCAAGCAGCTGGAAGAGCGTATGAAAAAGTATATCAAGTACCTACTTCCTATACACGCGGCGGAGGTTCTATTCCTATCGTAGCCGCTTTTGATCAAATTTTGCAATTACCAGTTGTCTTAATGGGATTCGGCTTACCAGATGAAAACTTCCATGCTCCAAATGAACATTTTCATCTCGAAAACTATGACAAAGGCTTAGAAACCATCTGTCATTACTGGTTCGATCTGGCAGAGGTTTGGTAAAAATAGCGCGAACTAACACTAAATATCAAATCAGCTCCCGTCTCCCTGCTCTTTTGAAGGATAATCCGCCATTAGCATAGATAAAGGGAGCTGTATTTTAAACTACAAATTTAGCTAATTAATTTCCAATTCTTCATAGACATAGGTTGTATGATCTATTTTTTCAAAATACTCATTTTGTTTTCCGTTTTCTATATACATAGTCAGTTCATGCATTGCTCTTGTACAAGCTGTGTAAAATAATTCTTTCTCTAATTCGCCTTCATAGCTGGAAGCATTATAAAGGATAACTCCATCAAACTCTATTCCTTTTGCTAAATAGGCCGGTATGACAGATATACCTTTTTCATAAGAAGTCGTTCCTTTTTGAATCAAACGAACATCCAATTTTGCTTTAAGTCGCTTATATACTTCCTTACTTTCTTCAATTGTTTTGCAAATGATCGCAATTGTTTTATGGCCTTTTTCCATCCACTCTTCTATTTTCTTTTGGATGTTCTTTATTTTCTTTTCACTATTTGCCGCATTTACGACGGCAGGTTTTTCACCATGGCGATTAAATGGTTCAATTAAGTCTCCATTTACAGTCAAGCCTCTTGTAAACTCAATTATTTCCTTTGTTGAACGATAACTTTTCATTAACTCTATTCGTTCAACTTCTTCACTCTCTTCATTTCCAACAATCTCATTGTGATGGTGTGCATAGATAGCTTGGTTAATATCGCCCAAAAGCGTCATTTTACTATAGGGAAAAAGTTCCTTCAAATAGTTAATTTGGAAATCAGAATAGTCTTGTGCTTCATCAATAAATACTTGGCGAATACCAGACGTTGATTTTTTGCCTTCTAGTTTATCTTTTAAGTAAGCAAAAGGAGTTCCATCCTCATACGCAAGGAAGCTTTGATTAAGATTAGCAATCGTTTGTATTCCTATCGTTTGCCACTCTTCCTTTGATAACTCTTTAGGACATGCTAAATGAAAAATATTTTTGTATATAGCAGCAAAATCAATAAACCTCATTTTTTTTACGGCTGCATAAATAGATTTAAAATATCGGTTTACAATAATCTTGCGTAAAAATTTTTCCTCTTCCTCAAAATACGCAAATTCTTGCTCTTTTCCATTTTTCGTTTCAGATGCATGGAATGCTTCTAAATATTCCTCTTTATCTAACAGCTGAATTTCTTCATCCACCCAAGGTTGATTTCTTTCTGCTTTAGCATGTTTTTTCATTTCCTTTTGCGCCCATTCAATTAATAATTGCATTCGATTGGGAATCGTAATAGTGCTATCCATTTCGTAAAATTTTCGCGTCAGTTCTTCGCTAGAGATAAATACTTTTTTCCGAAACATAATATCCTTAAATACAATCCCATCATTCTGCAGATGTTGAAGATATTCATCGATTAGCTCTTTAAATGCAGCACTACTTTTATATTGAATACTTATTAATCTTTGCGCTTTTTTTGCCTTGTTTGTTTCTGTTAACAAATACTCTAATTGAGAAAAGGAGTCTTCCACTTGATAAGATTTGCCAATCCTTGATTGCAAATACTCATAAAAGGTAGACTGACGCATATTCTCTTCTCCCAGCTCTGGCAGGACAGTGGAAACATAACTATTAAATAATGGGTTTGGCGAAAATAGCATAATATTATCCGATTTTAATGTATCTCGATGTTTATATAGTAAATAGGCAACTCGTTGCAAAGCCGCGGAAGTTTTCCCACTACCAGCAACTCCTTGTACAAGCAAATATTTACTTTTATCATTTCGAATAATTTGATTTTGCTCCTTTTGAATAGTAGCAACAATTGATTTCATCATGGAGTTGGCATTATTACCAAGCACTTCTAGTAATAATTCATCCCCAATAGTAACACCAGTATCAAATAAGCTGATTAGCTTTCCATCACGGATAATGAATTGTCTTTTTAACAATAATTCCCCATTAATTTTACCACCTGGTGTTTGATAAGACGCTGGTCCTGGTGAATAATCATAATAAACACTAGAAATCGGTGCCCTCCAATCATATATGTAAAACTCTTCATTCTTTTTATCCATAAATGAACGTATGCCAATATAAACTGGTTCAGTTTCCTCCCCCTCTTCCTTAAAATCAATCCTTCCAAAGTAAGGAGAATCCTTTAATTTATGAAGAACCTTTTGTTGTTTATGAATCTGTCCATATGTTCGCTCCCGCTCACCAAGTAGTTCTGCTTGCTGCTTAATACTTGTAAATGTTTCAATGACATCATCTGGTTCATCTAAATTTACAGTAACATCTTCCCAGAAACTAGAACGCAGCTGACTTACATCACCGCTAATATGGTTAATATCAGTTTCTAATACTGTTAGCTTCTCTTCAATTTGTTTACGAACGAAATCTATTCGTTTTTGTTCCTGGTCTTTTTCTGGTTGTTCCTTATTGTTCATAGTGTCTCCACCCCTAATAAATTATCTTGACAAGCAGAATCATTTTGTGATATCATTATTATAGAAATAATATATTCTTTTCTAAAAATGAATTCACTAACAGATTCATTTATTTTAACATATCTATCAACAAATTACCATTATTATAATAAATCCCATATCCTTTACGGATATGGGATTTATTATGTGTTTAGTTATATTTTTGCCATGTTCCGTTTGATTAAACCTAACTCCTTCGCTCATTTTTAAGCAGAAAGACAAAAATGGACTCCTACACGTTCATAAAATCTTGATAGATCCATAAGCCGAAATAATGATAAATAGCCTGCAACCTAAAGAAAATATTTCAACCTCTCCTGTCTGATAACCAGATATAGCAAAAATGATTATAAAATATTTTTATGTTTATTAGCAAAAAAATCTCTTTCCACTCACTGGAAAGAGACTTTTTTTGCTTATTCTTCCGCTGATTCCTCTGAATCAGCCTTGCTAGTATTACCTTTTATATAATTATAATCCTCACGATTTATTGGTTTAAATCCATCTGGTTTATGGAATCGCAATAAATCCTTCGTCACGATGCTATCAGATGCTTGTAGTTCAGCAGCTGCTGCTTCCGCTTGTTCTTTTCCTTTTTCTGCATCTACTAACTCGCCATTAGCATCATAATAGTTATCGCCTATCTTCGTTAGTGTAGGAGAAACAAAGTCACCATTTCTAAATGGAACAGTTTCACGATGCTGCTTAGAAAGCAAATCAGAACCAACTTGTAAATAGTCCTTTGTATCAATACCGAGAAGATGCATCAACGTTGGCATTACATCTACTTCGCCACCGTATTTACTTACGACATTTCCTTCTACACCTGGTACATGAATAAATAATGGTACACGTTGTAACTGCGTGTTCATAAATGGTGTGATTTCCTCTTCACCAAGTACTTTCGCCATTGCTTTATTATGATTTTCAGAAATTCCATAATGGTCACCATACATAACAATCACTGAATTATCATATAAGCCAGATTCTTTAAGTTCTTTAAAGAATAAACGGATTGATTCATCTAAATAATGAGCAGATTGGAAATAATGGTTTACAGCATTGTCACCAAAGTCACCTGCTGGGAAGTCAGTATCCCCCTCATCCATTTCAAATGGATGGTGATTAGATAGTGTAATAAACTTTGTATAGAATGGCTGCTTTAACCCTTCAAGCAGAGGCATACTCTGTTCGAAGAACGGTATATCCTTCATACCATAGTTTTTTGTATTTTCTTCTGACATATCATAATACTCTGCGTCAAAGAAATAATCATATCCAATCGTTTTATACATTTCATTACGATTCCAGAAAGTTTTATAATTTCCATGGAATGCAGCGGAGGTATATCCTTCCCCTTTTAAAATAGCTGGTGCTGATTGCAGTGTATTTTGCGCTTTGTTTACAAAAACAGCTCCTTGGGACATTCCATATAGAGAATTTTCCATCATAAATTCTGCGTCAGATGTTTTTCCTTGTCCTGTTTGATGGAAGAAATTATCAAAATAGAACGTATTGTCATCTTTGATAAGTGAATTTAAAAATGGTGTTACTTCTTCTCCATTTAATTTGTAATTAATAATAAAGCTTTGTAAAGACTCTAATGAAACATAAATAACGTTTTTACCCTTTGCAGCTCCGAAGTATTTGTCATTTGGCTCTGCATAATTAGCACTAATAAAGTTTTGTACTTCCGTAATATCGCTGCTGTCCGCCAATGCTCTTTGACTTTCTGAACGCGCATTTTGGACGATATCATAAATTGTGAAGTTATATGCACCTAAATATTTCACTAGATAGTTTCTATCAAATGAACGACTTAATAATTGCGGGCGATCTGCCTCCGCTAAACCTAAATTAATAACAAATGTTAAAATAGCTAGTGCAAAAACGGATTTTGCCGCTCTTCTATTTTTTTGTACCGTAGGTTTATACGCTTTAGTTGCAAGTAATACGATTAAAATAATTACATCTAGGAAATAAAGTATATCATAAGGTTTAAGTAACGATAGAATACTATCACTTAATTGTCCACCATTTACCTTAACCTGCGTTATTACCGGAACTGTTATAAAGTCCGTAAAGAAGCGATAATACACTATATTTGCATATAATAATGCTGACATTAATGCCGTAATAATCGTAATATAGATAGGCTGTGCTTTCCCTTTAACAAATAAAGCAAGTCCAATAAAGAGCAGCGCTGAGCTCAATGGATTAATAAATAGTAGAAATTCCTGCATAGGTCCCTGTACGCCAATGCTGAACTCTACTTTATATCCAATATACGTTTTCATCCAAAATAAAAATATGGCGATTAAAAAGAAAGAAGAATGTTTTGTTAAAAATTTGCGAAATAATTCTACCGTACCTTTCAATCCCGTTCACCTCAATTCAAATAATTAATACCTCTTAATATAATGTTTATTTTCCCTTAATTAGTGCTACCTTATCTACATATGTTACTGCCCTTCTTTTTGTTCATCTTCTTTCAGAAGTAGCAGATGATGAAATGACGTAATCCATTATAACACATCATTTTCAAAATGGTCATTTCTTTTCCTTCCTATTAATGTAAATTTACATTAAGAAGATTTCAAATTAACCACATCTTACATTAAATTAATGAATATTACCAGCAATATCTATATTTATACGAAAAAAAGAAAGAAAAGCACATGTTTTGTGTTTTTTCGACAAGAATTTATACTAACATTTTTTTCGCAAAAGGAAAATGGTAAATACTCACAGTTCTTTCTTACTACCCTAGGAATAAGTAAGTTAAACAGCGGATAAGCATATTTAATCTTTCCATTATTAATAGTATAATGATTAGGATATTAAAAGGAGGAATTCTACTTGGTACAAATTGATCAAAAAGAATATTTCGATTTATTAGAACAAATATTGAATGTTACAAGTCCTTCAGGAAACACAGAAACCATTATTCAATTAATGGAAAAATACTTACATAGCGCAAATATTTCAACATATCGAAATAATAAAGGGGGATTAATTGCAACTATTCCAGGCAAAATCTCAGAAAAGCAGCGGATGTTGACTGCGCACGTTGATACACTTGGTGCTATGGTGAAAGAAATCAAAGCAAATGGTCGCCTCCGCTTAGATTTAATTGGCGGATTTACGTATAACAGCATTGAAGGAGAAAATTGTATAATTGAAACTTCTTCTGGCAAGACATATACAGGGACAATTCTCCTTCATCAAGCATCAGTTCATGTATATAAGGAAGCAAGAACTGCTGAGCGCAATCAAGCTAATATGGAAGTTAGAATTGATGAAATCGTAAAAAACCAAGAAGATGTTAAAAAACTAGGCATTTCTGTTGGTGATTTTGTTTCTTTTTATCCGCGGGTGGAGATTACCCCATCTGGATTCATTAAATCTAGGCATTTAGATGATAAAGCTAGTGTGGCCATTCTGTTATTATTAATGAAAAAAATAACGGAAAATAATATCGAGCTTCCGTATACAACTAATTTTCTTCTTTCCAATAACGAGGAAATTGGCTATGGCGGCAATTCAAATATTCCAATCGAAACAATCGAATATATGGCTGTTGATATGGGGGCAATGGGAGACGGACAATCCACAGACGAATATACTGTCTCCATCTGTGTGAAAGATGGTAGTGGACCATACCATTATGCCTTACGAAAAAATCTTGTTCAATTAGCTGAAAAACACGAAATTCCCTATCAATTAGACATTTATCCATATTATGGATCGGATGCATCTGCCGCAATACGATCTGGTCATGATATTAAACATGCATTAATCGGACCAGGTATCGATTCCTCTCATGCATACGAACGCACCCACTTTTCGTCTATTGAGGCAACTGGTCAATTGATTTATCATTACCTGTTAAGTGATTTAGTCTAATTTCTAGCCAACTACCAATGAGCTTTAAGACGTTCACATAATGTAATTGTAATGCGTCCGGATAGATAGATGGTGGTTTCTTAATAGAAAAAAGAGGATGACGTCTTTTATTATGAGTCACCCTCTTTTTTGTTATTCAGGCCCAGGCCTTTTCCCTTTTTGCAATTCCTCAATTGTTAAACCAAAATCCATTTGAAAATGGGGATAATCTTTAAAGTTTGCCCAATCGCCACCCCATTGAAAACCTAAAGATTTCGCTATTTCAACCACTTCTGACCAATCGCTTTTGCCATTCCCATTACCATCATATTTCATATCCCAAATAACGACTCCATTAATATCCATAAGAGCAAAATCAATCGCTAGTCCATAATTATGATACGACTGGCCTCCTTTTGCATTTGTGACAATGGAACCTTCTCTCGTTCTTCCTTGTTCATATAAGCGATTCTGTTCCTCTACACTCCTGAAGTCCTCTGTGATAACTACCCGAATTCCAATATCACCAGCTTTTTTAACAAGAATATCCTTCTTTTCATTTACAACCGGGTTTAATTCAACAGGCATTGGAACATCCCTATAATCAGGCTGGTTTAATTTCCAATATAATAGAAGAATAAAGAAAAAAATCAATATAATTAATAGGCTTCTTCCATGCTTCTTTCTTTTTTTTCGCAAAATACCGCTCCCAGCTTCTAAAGTTATTATTAGGTTTTCCTCCAAAATGATTCTTTCATTTCGTTATCGTAAATATTCAAATCTCGTAGTACTTCCCGTTTGCCCAGCGATTACCTCGAGTCTAATTTCCATTCGATCTTTCAATTCTGGAACATGGGAAATCACCCCAACTAATCGACCTGAATTTTGGATGTCCATCAATGTTTCAATTGCTTGATCCAATGATTCTGGGTCTAATGTACCGAAACCTTCGTCAATAAACATCGTTTCAAGGGAAATACCACCAGCAAAGTTTTGCACAACATCACACAATCCTAACGCTAGGGCAAGTGAAGCTTTAAAGCTTTCTCCTCCTGACAGTGTTTTCACATGCCTTTCTTGGCCTGTATACTGGTCAAATACGAGTAACTCTAAACCACTTTGGACATTTCCTTTTGATCGGTCACTCTTGCGGACAAGCTGATATCGTCCGCTTGTCATTTTATTTAATCTGCTATTGGCTTGAAGCAATATTTCATCCAGGAAAGAAGCCAATACATAGCGTTCAAAAGTAATTCGTTGAGCATTTTGTCCTCTGGAAATATCATATAAGTGACCGACAAGTTTATACTGATTTTCCAGATCCTTTACTTGTCGATTTATTGAAATCACCTGATTATATATTTCTTTATTTTCTTTTTGCTTTATTAACATATTTGTATGTTCTTCCTGCAATTTATTTGCTTCTTCGATAATAGTCTTAAGCTTATTTTGAAGATCTTCCATGTTCGGAATGGTAATATCTTTAAGCGTATTTTCTAAATCCTTTAATCGATCGGAAACAGACCGACATTCTTCTCGGTAAGCTTGTACTGACTCTTTGAGCTTCTCTACTTCCTTTTCCAACAATTTACTATCTGAATAAGAGCGATAGGTTGGAAAACCTTGCTTTGTCATGCTTTCTAAAAAAATCTCTCTTTCTGTCTGCAAGCTATCAGTGAGCTGTTTAATTTGTTTTTGTACACTTTCGAAACGGACGGATTCTTTTTGCCAATTTTCTTTCGTCATCTGCACTTTTTCTTGCGCTAACTTTAATTGAGCTTCTAACTTCTCTAACTGAAGCGAACTTTCCTTCCACACTGTTTTATACCGAGATAGATCACGCAGTTCAGCTGGAATAGCATCTTTCATATTTTTCCATGTGGTATTATGTTCTGTGTATTGGATAGTAGTCTCTCGCATCACCACTGCTATTTTTTCAAGCTCAGATTGCAATTCATGATAGCGGCGCTCAGCACTAACAAGAGATTGTTCCATCTTATCTCTTTCTGTCAATTGTTCCTCAAGTCTCTTCTGTTCGGTATTAATTCTGTGAAGTTCGCTTTTAATCGTATTTACTGCTATCGTACTTTCTTCATTAGTAAAATCCGGATAAATATCTTTCACTTTCATTAGCTTATTTTGAGCATCTTCCTCTAATAATTTCCACTGTGTATTTGCTTCAAGCCAAGCCGCTTCTGCTTTTGCCTTTTCCTTCTCTATTGCTTCAAAATCTTTTTTCGCATTCTTACGGTCTTCTTCCGTTGCATTGTCTTCATGATTTCTATTTGTTGCCGGATCAGGGTGATGTACACTTCCACAAACTGGACAAGCCTCGTCTGGCTTTAAGCTGCTCGCTAAAATATATGATTGATTGATAAGCCATTTATTTTCCAGTTCTTCTACTAGTTTTTTTGCATCTTCCACTCTTCTTAGTGTATTGTCTAGCATTTTTTCCTTTGATTCCGCATCTACTTTTTGTCTCATCGTGCGATTTAGTACTTCTAAATAATCATTCATTTTCTCTAAGATAGATTGTAAATTCCGGAGCTTGTCTTTGTTTTCTAGCAGCATTTCCTTTATTCCGTCTAACTGCTTTAAACGTTCTTTCATATTTTGTATCATTACTTCTTTCTCTTTTCGTTGATTTTGAAGTAACGCTTCCTTAGCCCCTAGACTATCTAAATCTTTTTTTATAATGCTTAGTTTTCCTTCTACTTCCGCAAAACGAAAGACATCCTTCTCCATATTTTTTAAATCGACAAGATAATCAGACAACTGTTTTCGTTCTACTTCTTTTTCTACCTCTTGATTTAGTTGTTTTTCTGCCTCTTTTAATTGACTATTAAGCTTTTCTAACTTGAATTGAATCATTTTCTCTTCTAAATTTCTTTCATCGATTTGTTTTTTTAAATGATGGCAAATTTCTTCCTGTTGGGCAAGAAGCGCTGCTTTTTGCGCCATATTAATTTTATTTTCTGTTTCTGCATATTCCTTCTGTTGATTATTTAGTTCTTTTAAACGGGTAGAAAGCTCTTCTTTAAGCTTTATTTGTTTTAATATAGATTCTGCTTCATATAAATGTTGCTTCAAACTATCTCGATCTGTGTTTTTCCGATCCAATTTTTTCTGTAGCTTTTCTATCTCTTCTCCCATTAATACAATTTCTTCTTTTAATAGAGGAAGAATCGCCACATCATTATCACGATCTGATTCCAATTGAGTGATGAGATCCTGATGATAAACTGCCGTTATTTTCGATAAGGCATTGGTACGTAACAGCACTTTTTGTTCTACTTCTTTTTTTAGTGCTTGTGCTTGTTCCTTTAACTTCTCTTCAATCCGCTTATACATTTCCGTATGAAATAATCGCTGTAGGATATTTTCTTTTTCTTTACTATCGGATGTAAGCAATCTACGAAATTCTCCTTGAGGGATCATTAGAATTTGCCGAAACTGATTGCTATCTATTTGCATGATTTCTTTTACTTTTTCATCGACATCACGGATAGAGGAGGCAACAAGTTGTTCATTTCCATCTGCATCAAACGTATATAATTCTGCCTTAGCACCGATAGTTGTATATCCATCTCCTCTTTCCTTTTTCTTCTCTTGCTGAGGTGCTCTTGTAATTAAATATCGGTTTTCTTTTAACTTAAACTCAAAACTGACTTCTGTTAATAAGGAGTCTTCAGCGAACTGGCTTCTTAATTCTGGACCATTGCGGTCTTCTCCACTTGCTTTCCCGTATATCGCATAACTAATTCCGTCAAAAATCGTTGTTTTCCCAGATCCCGTTTTTCCTGAAATAACAAACATAGTACGATTTCCTAAAACAGTAAAATCAATGACTTCTTTTCGTGCATATGGGCCAAATGCTTGCATCGTTAGCTTTAATGGTCTCATTTCGCTCCCTCCTCTCTTAGAACCTGGTTAATGACCGTTGTCATCCATTCCTGTTTTTCTTGCGTAAAATCGGCTGTTGTCATTTCTTCATAAAAAGAAGCGAATAACTCTAATTCATTTTTTTGAACTTCTTTTTGAACTTGTAAAATACTCTTTTCTTTCCGGTCTTTATTTTCTATTTTTCTTTCTAAATGAAGAACATTGGGATAGACTTGTCTTAATTTTTGAATCGGATCAAGAATTGCCCCTTCATCAAGTAATGTAATTTTTAAATAATCATCTACTTTTTGCTGCTGATAATAGGAAACGTCTAGCAATTCTTCTAAGTATCCTTCCATTTCTCGCATATCTCTTTTCGGCATTAATGTTTGATAGCTTTGCGTGAAATTCCCTTTTTCATCTATTTCAATGATAGATACTGATTTCTTCTGTTTTGCTTCAGAAAAAGAATATTTCATCAATGATCCCGAATACTTTACAGTTGGATGATGTATAGCATCTGGACTGTGCAAATGTCCTAAAGCTGTATAAGAGAAGGGCGCAAATAATTCTGCACCGACACAGCCAGATCCGCCAACAGATAATATTCTCTCAGAATCTGTTGTTTTTCCGCCAAGTACAAAGCTATGTCCGATGAATACATTTGGCTCATTTATATTTAAATTACTTTCGATCTTGCTAATAATTGCTTTCATTGCATCATGATGATTAAGAATAGTATCATCCGCTAATAATTTTCTTACCACTACCGGCTCACAGTATGGCACTAAATAAAAATTCACACCAGAAAATGAAATCGGAGTAAAGCTATTTTCTATTTTACCGTTTAAATAAAAACGATTCTTCTGATACCAAGAGCTTCCAAAAGATAATCTTTCGGCACTATCATGATTTCCGGAGATCGCAAGAATCGGAGTATTTAACTCGACATTAATAAAATATAATACTTCATCCAATAAATTCACGGCATCAGTCGGAGGGATCGAGCGATCATATAAATCACCGGCTATAATAACTGCATCTGGTTTTTCTTTCTCCACTAGGTCCATAAATTGTTTCAGCATAAATCGTTGATCTTCTGTCATATACAAACCATGCACTAATTTTCCTAAATGCCAATCGGCTGTATGAATAAATTTCATTACTTTCACCTCTATGTTTATGAAAAAAACTTACGCTTTTTTAGTATATTAATTATAAATAAAAGAATATATTCTATTATTATAACAAACTATGAAAAGATGAGGATATCAGAGAAGGAGTAAACCAATTATTTCTATAAAAGAAGACATTATTCATTTGACAGATTACCAAAAGAAAAAGGCCAGACCATTTTTTGGTCTGACCTTTTATATATGAAGAGTAGCTATCCTTATATTTTAGTAACGTTAGCAGCTTGTGGTCCACGTGCACCTTCAACAACTTCAAATGAAACGTCTTGGCCTTCTTCTAGAGATTTAAAGCCTTCAACTTGAATCGCTGAGTAGTGTACAAATACGTCATTACCATCTTCAGCTTCAATGAATCCAAACCCTTTTTCTGCATTAAACCATTTTACTTTACCGTTTTTCATGTAAAAAAATCCTCCTAAAAAAGCTTGCTAGCTTCATCTTTTAATTACCATTTTCACGCATAAGCATTTGGCTATTAATCTATCATTTTAAGTTGTTGATTGAATAAATAACATACTAAATACGTCAATAACGGTTAATGTAAATTTAACAGTTTTAACTATTATTGTCAATAGAAAACCCTTTCATTTTTCGGATAATTATAAATTTCGGTTATTTTTTTAGCGATATACTACTTTTTGATTAATTCTGGTAAACTCTGAATAGATTTTATCATTATATCTAGCTTTGTTTCGATACGATTCAGCAGATAAAAGCTGACAACTATCGGAAACCCTACTTGGCTTATAAATGATATAACCTCATCCACTCTGTACGCCTCCCAATAAAGTTTACCTATTACGTTTCAGGCGGATTAATTATTCCCAGACGCAATAGGTAAGCTGTTTAACTTGCTATTTATGCGTTAGATTTCATAATCTGTTACCATTCTTTCCACTAATCGAATTCCTTTTACCGCCATTAAATCACCATTATTTGAAGTAAAAACCTTGGATGCAATAATACTTTGCATGACAGTTAATACTTCTTCAGAATTAACTGGTTCAATCGGGCTTTCAAGGGATAATTTTGAAGTTTTTCCATTACTCGTTTCAAATGTGATCTCTAATGTTTTTGCCATTATAATTTCTCCTTTCTATTTTTTTACTATTGCTGTGAAAATCACTATGCTTCTACTATTTCAGAAGTGTCATTTCGTTCAACCGAGTACAAAGAATAGGTCACTAATGATGCCATCCCTTGTGCAGCTGCAAAAATTTGTTCTGGAGTTGCCATTTCATTTAAATTTCTAAACGTCTTTGTTACAAGATTCGGCTCTCCATTTTCTTTCATTCCATTTAGAAAAGCCAACTTTAAACTTGCTTCATTCCAAAGCGCTTGGGCCATCAACTCTCACCTCCTTTCAACTTTTAAATAGAGAGAAAAAGTCAAAAAGGACAGTTGTTTTTTTAGAAGCATGAAAATAGTACTTTCTGCAGATGACAATGGTTATGTAAACAATCCGATTTTCTCATCTGTGCATACGATAATCATATAAAATAAAGGAGGGAAGATACTTTGGAATGGTTACAGAGTTTTCTACTGGAACATTATTATATATTAGTACCGGTCCTATGGATTATTGGTTATGCACTTAAACAAACACCCATTATCTCTGATTGGTTGATCATTTGGATTCTTCTTCTAACCTCCATTTCTTTAGCAGCTTTTGCTTATGGAATGACATTTGAAGCTATCACAAATGGAATTATCGCAACAGGCGTATCTGTATTTGGACACCAGCTTGCAAAGCAGACTATATTTAAGGATAAATCTAAATGACAATAATGACAGATTAAAGCAGAATAACTTAATGAAGGATCAATCACCTAAATAGAGTCGATTTTCCTTTTGTTGTTGCAAAAAGAATAATCGACTCTATCATTTGAATTAGTGAATTCACTTATTGTGTCATTAAAATATTATGAAAATTTACATATAATTGGAGTGATCTTGTTGAAAAAAGTTTATATTATAAGACATTGCGAGGCTAAAGGCCAACCATCGGAAGCGCAACTTACTGATAAAGGTTTTAAACAAGCAATAGAAATATCTAAATTTTTTGCCGGAATTAAAATTGACCGTATTATTTCGAGTCCTTATAAGCGTGCTATTCAATCGATCGAGCCACTTGCAACGCGATTAAATTTAGAGATAGAGATTAATAGAAAATTAATAGAACGTGTATTAAGCACAGAAAGTCTTTCTGACTGGTTGGATAAACTAAAAGCAACTTTTGAAGATTTCGAATTAACATTTGAAGGTGGAGAGTCAAGTCAGGAAGCGATGAAACGAATAGTAAAAATTATTGAAGACGTTTTTAATAATGAACATGAAAATACAATCATTGTTACACATGGGAATCTAATGTCATTACTTTTAAATTTTTATAATAAAAATTTCGGGTTTGATGATTGGCAAAATCTTAGTAATCCTGATATATACCTTTTAAAAAATGTTGGTAATAAAGTAATTTATGAACGGCTATGGAAACAATAAGAGCTTTAAGTACAGGTAGATTATGAAGAGATCTACTTCTATTATCGTCTGCTTTCGTTTAGTCAAAAACAAAATCAAATATAAGAAACTTGCTGCTGTCTAATTATTTATCGCCTTTATTTATTATTTCTAATCTTTGTGCATGTGTTGACCACTTTCTTCATCTCTTCTAGCTAAAAAACTAGCTGGATGACTACTCTACTCATCCAGCTAATTTTTCTGTATATCCTGTTAGTTAGTTGTACTTAAATTCTTTGTTAATTTTTTATAGTTTATAAACATGGCAATTCTCCAAGGAACAATCATACAGAAAGCAAGCATCCAAAACATACCGCCTAATGGGCCAACATCGATGGAACTACTTAGAATAAACTTTGCCACAATTCTAATTGCTAAGAGTCCAAATAATATATAGATAAATGCCTTTGAATTAATTAAATATATATCATTATCTTTTATTTCAAATTTTGTTGTTTTAATTAATAAAAATGAAAACAAGATTCCAGCAATAGCTGCTTCTAAAATTTCTTGTCCGCTAATACGAAAGTATGGAAAAATAAACATTAAAGCTCCAGTACTCATAAAAAAAGGCGGCAATATAATTTTCTTTGGTGAAACTGGCTTCTTAGCCGCTTTCATTCTCATAACCATAACGGAGACGCCCATAAACACTGCAATACATGTTGAAATTATGACAGAAGTCATAGAAAAACCCCTTTACTAACCTTTTATCATTGCCTTAAGAATACTTTTAATCTTACCACTAAGATCAGCACACTGTCTATTTATATAAATAGACACAAAGAAAAGATAGGATATGATTATATCATATCCTATAAAAGCATCTACTATATTTGTTATTTTAAAACTCGATTTATTGCATCTAATACTCGCGTATCATCAAAAGGCTTTACGATAAAATCCTTCGCACCAGCTTCAATTGCTTCCACTACCATTTTTTGCTGGCCCATTGCTGAACACATAATAATTTTTGCTTGGGGAAATTCTTTCTTAATTTCTTTAACTGCGTCTAATCCGTTCATCTCTGGCATTGTAATATCCATTGTGACCAAATCTGGATCCAGTTCGCGATATAATCTTATTGCTTCCTTCCCGTTTTCCCCTTCTCCGATAACTTCATGATTCGATCTAGTTAAAATATTTGAGAGTGTTAGTCTCATAAACTTTGCGTCATCCACAATCAATATTCGCGCCATCTTACTTCCTCCTCAACAACCGAAAACACAATATCTAATAGGTAAATAAAATACTAATACTATTACTATTACTATTACTATTACTATTACTATTACTATTACTATTACTATTACTATTACTATTACTATTACTATTACTATTACTAATCCAATATAGCGAATCTTTATCATAATTTCAATGTATTTCGGCATCAAAGTTTACAAATCATGGTATAAAATTATGTAATTCATCCTATTTTAAATCTCTTGCCATTGTGCTTGTTAAATATTATAGCATGGAGTAATGATTAAAAACCTTGAAAATCACCAAAAATTGGTGAAATAACACGTGTTAACCATTTCATCCCATCTACATACAATAAAATTCCCATCACAATCATAAAGAATCCGCCAAATTTCGTCCACTGTACACTATACTTTTTAAGCTTGTTCCAATGAGAAATAAAAAAGGATAAAAAAATAAACGGAAGTGCAAATCCGATAATATATGCTCCTAAATATAGTAAGCTTGTTTCTGGATGCAGGCTTGCTAAAGATAGAACCGCTGCTAGAATCGGACCGTTGCAGGGAGTCCATCCTGCCGCAAAACTTAATCCAATCAAAATGGATCCCAGATAACCAGTTGGTCTGGTCTTAAAAGAAAACCGATATTCTTTCATTAACCATTGAGGCTTTATTAAGCCAATGATAGTTAGACCAAAAAATATGATGATAAGCGAACCAATCTTTCTTATTTCTTCTTGATAGACTTTAAAATATTCTCCTATCAAGGAAGAACCAAAACCAAGGGCAATAAAAATAATCGAAAATCCAAAAAGAAATAGAATTGTATGAATTAAACTAGCATTATTAAGTAGTTTCTCTTCTTTTAACTGTCCGCTAGACATTCCAGTTATATAGGATAAATAAGCAGGATATAATGGTAAACAGCATGGAGAAATAAAACTCAAAAAACCTGCCCCTAATGCAATAAAAAAATTTATATCTACCACTATCTATCTCTCCTTTCTCCATTTCTTATAACTATATGCTTGTACAGCCTATATATGTATCTTTGCGATATTTTTGCATTTACTTCCAAAAATAGATATAATTAAGTAAATTAATTTCCACTTTAACATTTATTAAATAACAGAATTTAGACGGAAAGGAAAATTAACCATGCTAAAAAAGCAATTGCTTACTCAAATTGAATTAAAGCGTACAGAGCTTATTGAAATTGCTATGAAACATGGTTTTTCATCTTCCTCAGCCATTATATGCAGTCAAGAATTAGATGTATTACTAAATAAATATAATGAAATAAATTTAAAAAATAAGTTTCCTGCTTTCCCAAAATCAAAAAAACAATGGAATATCTAAAAAGAGAAAAAGCAAAAAAACCGAAGTTCACTGCTAGATTAGCGAACTTCGGTTTAATTTTATCATTCTAAAGTTAAATCACCTTTCTATGTGAGTTCCACTTTATGCTCTACTGTCTCTTCAATAGAATCGGCAGCTCCATTTTGTAGTAGATACATTTTATAATACAATCCTTTTTGTTGCAGAAGTTGTTGATGGTTACCCTTTTCCACAATGTTTCCTTTGTGAAGCACTAAGATTAAATCTGCATCTTGAATGGTAGAAAGGCGATGAGCGATGGCGATGGTTGTTCTGCCTTTACGCATTTTCGATAATGCAAGTTGAATAGCTTCTTCCGTTTCTGTATCAATATTGGCTGTTGCTTCATCCAATATTAGTACTTTCGGATTTGTCAAAATGGTTCTCGCAAATGCAATAAGCTGGCGCTGTCCACTTGAAAAAGCAGAACCTCTTTCTACCACTTTATGATTATATTGATCTTCTAGCTTTTCAATGAATTGATTAGCTTGCACAAACTTAGCTGCTTCGATAACTTCTTTCTCCGTTACTTCCTTATTATATAAACGAATATTATCTGTTACTGTTCCATAAAATAGGAATGGATCTTGAAGTACTAACCCCATTTTTTCCCGAAGTTCTCTTTTACTGAAAGACTTTAATGATTTGCCGTCAATCAGAATTTCCCCTTTTCCAAAATCGTAAAACCGCATAAGTAGATTGACAATAGAACTTTTTCCACTTCCTGTATGTCCTACTAATGCAACAGTTTCCCCTTCATTAGCCGTAAATGAGATGTTTTTCAACACATCTTGTTTCCCATCATAAGAAAAAGTGACATCCTTGAATTCAATCACACCATTCTCAATTTTACTTTTGCTATCAGCAACTAAAGATGGCTCTATATCTTCTTCATCTAATACGGTAAATACGCGAAAGGCAGACACAATTGCTTGTTGATAAAGTGATAGGCGCATCATCATATTATTGACTGGCTCAAAAAAACGATCTAAATAACTTACAAATGCATATAATACCCCAATTTCAATCGGATTGTTAAAAGAAGATATCCCAAAATAGCTTAAAACAAGAATAAGCCCAAGTACGTAAACAAGGTCAATGGCAGGTCTGAGGAGTAACCCTTCTAACTTGATATTACGCATTCCTGCTTGATAGTGCTTAGTATTAATATCATCGAACTCATTTTTCAATCTTCTTTCTTGTCTAAATACTTGGATTATGCTCATTCCTTGTAAAGATTCACTAAGTTTTGCATTTAATTGGCTTAATCGTTCTCTTATATCTTGGTAGAAGCTTGAGCTATATTTCCGATACGTATAAATAATAAATCCTAAGATTGGCAGTAAAATTAAACAAATTGCCCCAAGCTTAACATTCAAAACAAACATAGCAATGATAATACCAAAAATCATAAATCCGCTTTGAATAAAGGTTGCAAGGACACTGACAAACATATCTTTAATTGCTTCCGTATCATTTGTTACTCTCGAAACGATACTTCCAGCGGGTATTTTGTCAAAATAGCGGAGTCCAAGTGTATGAATCTTCGAAAATATATCAACCCGAAGCTGCTGAATAATATATAAAGCAATTTCTTGAAACTTATATAATTGAAAATACATAATTACTACGTTCATGATTTGAATGAAAATATAGGTAATTCCCAAAACAGTTAATGGCTGAACGGCTAAATTTCTTGGTGTTAAATAATCATCTATGAAGACTTTAATTAAATATGGTCCAGCTAATTCTCCCAATGTCGATAAAATTAAGAGACAGAATGCAATCATTACCGCTTTTTTATGTGGTTTTATATAACCTAGTAATCGAAATAATACTTTTCTTTGCTGTTCACTTGTGAGTTTAATAGTTTTATCCATTTGTATCCCCCATGCTTACCATTACTTCTAAAGCCTGGCGATGGTACATTTCTTTATACCAGCCGCTTTCCTTCACAAGCTGTTGATGGTTCCCACTTTGAATAATTGCCCCTTCATCTAGTACGATAATAAGGTCGGCATGTTCAATAGCGCTTAATCGATGGGAAGTGATAATCGTTGTTTTACCTTCCCTATTTTCCTTTAGAGCTGTCAGAATACTTTCTTCCGTTTTTGCATCGACTGCTGATAAAGAATCATCTAAGATAAGTATTTCCGGATTCATCAGGAGTGCTCTCGCGATTGAAATGCGTTGTTTCTGCCCCCCTGATAAAGATACTCCTCTTTCGCCAACTACTGTATTATAACCATCTGTGAATCCAAGAATATCATCATGAATATTTGCTAATACAGCGGCCTTATGAATTTCTTCCTCTGAAGTATTGGGATTAGTAAAAGCAATATTATCTCGGATGCTGGCAGAAAACAGAAAATGTTCCTGTGGTACATATCCAATGGATACTCTCAATGCATCTAAACCCATTTCCTTTATTTCTGTTCCATTAATCATAATTTTTCCATCATAATGGTCATATTCTCTAAATAACAATTTTAAAAGCGTCGTTTTTCCAGCTCCTGTTTTGCCGACAATCCCTAGAGTCTGCCCTCTTTTCAAACAAAAGTGAATATTTTTCAGAACATCAATTTTATGGTTATAAGAGAAAGATTTTAAATCATACACAATATCCCCCGCTGGCGGTGTTGTAATAGCTGCGGGCTTATTGATAATATCTACCTTAGTTTCCATTAATGCCGTAACACGGTCATATGAAGCTCTCCCTCTCTCCATAATATTAAAGAGCCATCCAAATGCCAGCATTGGCCAAATTAACAGTCCTAAATAAGTAGTAAAAGAAACGAGCTGTCCTAAACTAAGTTCTCCATTAATAACATACCGTGACCCAAATACAATTGCTAAAAAGAAAGAAATACTGACAATAATGGATATAGTAGGGTCATATAGAGCATCTACACGAGCTACTTTAATATTTTTATCAACTACATCAAGAGATGATCTGCGAAAGTCTTCAACATCTTCTCTTTCTTGCCCAAATGTTTTTAATACTTTCATTCCAGAAATACTTTCTTGCGTTTTATCATTTAACGATGAAAAAGCAGCCTGAGCTTGATGAAAGTACTTATGTATTAAAGAACCATAATAGCTTGTTAATATCGCCATTAATGGCATTGGCAATAAACAAATAAGGGTAAGCTTCCAGCTAATTGTTGTAGCCATTGCAATAATAACAAAGCCACCTGTTGCTAAAGAATCTACTAAAGTGAGCACCCCTTGCCCTGCTGTCTGTTGAATCGCCTGTATATCATTTGTTGCATGTGCCATTAAATCTCCAGTACGATTTCGCTGATAGAAGGACTGAGACATTTTTGTAAAATGACTATACAGCTGATTTCTCAATAATCTCCCTAACTTTACAGCGGACCCGAATATCAGTACTCGCCAATAATAACGAAGTACATACATTGCTAATGCTGAAACAACTAAAACGCCTGTCCACTGTAATAAATTGCTCCAATTTAATGTTTTTCCTTGAATATGATCAACGACTATACCAACTATTTTCGGAGGAATCAATTGAAGGATAGCAACTAAAATCAACAGAAAAACCCCTCCAAGATAAGCTTTCTTCTCCTGGATAAAATACCATTTTAAATTTAAAAAAACTTTCAACCCATACACACCTCTTATCTGTTGGCAACTAAATATGTAAAAATACCCTTCACTAGTTTAGCAAAATATTTAGGAACTGGAAAGAAATTTTATTATATTTTCAAAATATTTAATGGAGTGGAAATATTAGTTTTTCTTCCTAAAATTAAAGAGGGTTCCTAGAACGAATACTGTTCTTTTGCTCGAATGTCTGTTTGTCTTATTATTCTCCTCCTTCCTTTAAAACCGAATGTACGTTCGTATATACCTTAAGTTTAATATTGTCATAAGTTATCTGTCAACTAAAACAGAAGTGTCGTTTGATTATTTTAAAACAAATGTAATTCTGACAAAAATAAAGCCGAACAATGACAAAATTTTTGTGATTGTTCGGCTTTTTTAGTCACTAAAAAAATGTAATATCCAGCTGCTATAGAGCAAGGCTGTCTTCATAAAGTATCTTTCACATGATTGTCGAATCTATTGAACCTTTTGTCATATCTTGCGGTTTCCGGGGAAATGATGAGTTGATTTCCATTATGTCTTGTCGTCCTCTGCCTTGAAATTTTGTCTTCTTTTTATTGAAAATTATTATCAAAATACAAATAAACCACTTTTTTCATATTTAATCTGAAAAAAGTGGTTTAGAAATTCTGATGAGAATTACCATTTATTTATAAATAATGACAGAATCCTCTCTTATCAAAACAGAAAAATAGGTTTTACTGAATGCTTGTCCTATTATTTCCCTTGTTGTTTGTTCATTGCTGTCATCATTTGATTGATTTTCTTTTGAGAAGGTTTCATTCCCATTTGCATCATCATCATTTTTAACATTTGTTCATTAATTGGTGGGTTTTTCTTTAAGTAGTTCATCATGTATTTACGCGCAATAAAAAATCCGATAACGATACCGGCGATTAGTGCTACGACAATACTTAACCATGCGTACCAAGGCATATCTTTTTTCCTCCTTCATGTTGTCTATACTTTAGTGTACTAGACCAGATAATATTATACAATATCTGTTACAGAATTTCTCCATTTTAGACAAAATTTCTTTCCTTAATTGGTTTTAACCAGCCAAATCGGCCATTTTCCACATCAATTGCTAAGAAAGAAGGTTCGTATTTCCTTATAATTTCAAAGAAAATGGATTCCGCATCATAGTAACCCTTTGCTTCTATAAATAAAGAATCATCTTTTATCGTTAATGTTGCACTGCTTAAATTTCCGTTTTCAATATAAAAAGTACCATCTTTATATCGGAAGCTCTTGTTTCTTTGTAAAGCGGAGTATAGTTGATTTTCGATCATCCATCTAGAAATAGGAAGCGTAATAAAATCCACTTGTTTTTGCAGGATCTCCTTTAATGGTCCATCGTCTGTTTTAGTATGGTCCGAAAATAAATTGTAAAACAAACGTTCTCTACCATTATAGTGAATAGCGATTTTTTCTTTAATTAAATACAATTGATATCTTCTCATACTGAATCTTCACCAACCTGTCCACTTCTTTTCCTTCTATTATAAAGAAGGATATCTCCAAGATGTGTCTCAAGGTGTTAAAAAAACAGACTTATTTTGTCGAACGAAGAAAATAGGATGGAATGGAAAATGCGATCCCCCCATTGGTTGGTGAAGAATTCTTTTCCAGCCATCCTTGATGAGTTAACTTTCTAGTAATGATTTTAACCGTTTGACCACATTGGACACTGTAAATCCATATTCCTCTAATACTTTATTTCCTGGCGCAGATGCTCCAAAAGTTTCAATTGAAAGAACATCTCCTTCATCTCCAACATATTTATGCCAGCCGAGAGAACTTCCCATTTCGATTGCTAATCTCTTCTTTACGTTTTTTGGAATAACGGTTTCTTTATACTCTTTTGTTTGCTGTTCAAAACGGTCCCATGCTGGTAAACTGACAACTGAAACATTGATTCCGTCTTTTTCTAATTCTTTTTGTGCATCGACTGCTAAGCCGACTTCTGAACCTGCTGCTATTAATAATGCATCAGGGGTTTCCGTTTTAGAAGGAGATATAATATATCCACCTTTCGATACACCTTCATATGCATTATCTTTTGTCCCTTTAATAGTCGGTAAATTTTGTCTAGTTAAGACTAAAGCAGTTGGCTTATTTGTAGACTCAAGTGCAATTTTCCAAGCAGCAGCTGTTTCGTTTCCATCCGCTGGACGAATGACAGAAAGATTAGGCATTGCTCTTAATGAAGCTAATTGCTCAACTGGTTCATGAGTTGGTCCGTCTTCACCTACCGCAATACTATCATGGGTGAAAACATACGTAACAGGTAATCCCATCAAAGCAGCGAGACGGATCGCAGGTCTTAAATAATCAGAGAATACAAAGAAAGTACCCCCAAATATTTTTAATCCTCCATGAAGAGCAATTCCATTCAAAGCTGCACCCATTGCAAATTCTCTAACGCCAAACCATATATTTCTTCCATCAGGCGTTTCAGGAGTAAAATCCTTTCCTCCTTTAATCATTGTATTATTACTTCCTGCTAAATCGGCAGATCCTCCAACTAAAAATGGCAGCTCGCTTGAAATGCTATTAATAACTTCCCCTGAAGAGGCACGACTTGCTAGACTGCTGCCTTCCTCATATACAGGTATTTGATGATCCCAACCTTGTGGTAATGTATCTGCTAGAGCAATTTTTAATTGCTGAGCTAGTTCCGGAAATTCCTTTTCGTAATTTGCAAAAAGTTCCTTCCATTCCTGTTCTCTTTTCTCACCATTCATAAAGACTTTTTCTTTAAAATGATTATAAACTTCTTCTGGAACATAAAAATCTTCATCAAACGTCCAATTATAGGCTTCCTTCGTTAATTTTAATTCATCTGCACCAAGTGGCGCTCCATGAACTAATGATTTTCCAGCTTTATTTGGTGCGCCAAAACCAATAATCGTTTTCACTTCAATTAATGTAGGCTTTGATTGATCTTTCTTTGCTTCTTCTATTGCTTTTGCAATTTGATCTGTATCATTGCCATCATCGACACGGATATATTGCCATCCATATGCTTTAAATCGCTGTTCTACACTTTCGGAAAACGATTTATCCAAATCACCATCTAAAGAAATATCGTTGGAATCATATAGCACAACTAATTTCCCTAACTGTAAATGTCCAGCTAGAGAAGCCGCTTCTGCAGATACTCCTTCCATTAAGTCCCCATCGCCACAAATACTGTATGTAAAGTGATCGACAATTGGATAATTATTTTTATTATATACACCTGCCAAATGTTTTTCTGCAAGTGCCATACCAACCGCCATCGCAATTCCTTGTCCTAAGGGTCCAGTTGTAGCATCCACTCCTGCGGTATGTCCATACTCTGGATGTCCTGGTGTTTTGCTTCCCCACTGTCTAAACCCCTTTAAATCATCAAGGGATAGATCATAGCCTGATAAATGTAATAAGCTATATAGTAAAGCAGAGCCATGTCCTGCAGATAAAACAAAGCGGTCTCGATTAAACCACTCTGGATTTTTAGGGTTATGATTCATAAAAGATGTCCATAACGTATAGGCCATCGGTGCAGCACCCATCGGCATTCCTGGATGGCCTGATTTAGCTTTTTCGATTGTGTCAATAGAAAGTGTTCTAATTGAAGCAATAGATAAATGATCTAATTTTGTATTCAATGTTCAACATCCTCTCATTTCCTTGATTTTAGTAGCCAATATGATTCTTTTTCTATATATGTACACTAGAAAGAAGCACCACTATATAATTTCGACATTTATTTTGTATTTTACCCATAATTTCCTTTAGAAAACATAAAAAACCTTAACATATAAATGTTAAGGTTAGATTTAAAGGAAAAAATCAGTGTAATTTCTTTTTATTTTGAATATCTTTAATCTTTTGAGGTGTTACATCCGTTCCATTTGGATCAAGAATTTTTACATTTTCAATTGTATTTACCATAGTTGAACGGAAATTTTTTAAATAATCTGCGCGTAATTTTGTTTGTTCTTTTGCTTCTTCTAGCGTTAAGCCAGTTTCCTTTTTCTTTTTTGCGAGTTCATTTATACGATCAAGTTTATTTTTAGGATACATATTATACTCCTTTTATTAAAGTTTTCATGGTTGGTGCGATAAGATAACTTGTTTCATCATCTGTCAATAATGCACTAACTGTGTATTTTTATTTTGGCAAAATAAAATAAAAAAGCCCAGTTTACTTGTAACTGGCTTGATGAAATCTATTATAACATAAATAAAAGCAGTTTCCTATTGTAAAGACTGACATGAAGATTTCTCATTACTTTTCTTTTATTTGCTCGATATAATCTTGATATCTCCTATGAATAGTAGCTTTAGAAAAGCTGTATCCTAATCCTTTTAAAGTAGATGTTATTTCGGCAAAAGTTAACCCATTTTGCTTTAATTTCACCACTTCTTCAATAGGAACATCTATCTTCTGCCTTCCTGAATGATCTCCTAAGTTTTTTAAGTTTCTATCAGGGCGATATCCATTTTCTACAGCTCTTCTCATGCCTCTTTTTATCTTTAAATTATGTATCTTTCGCTGATATTCTTCTACAATACTTACAATTTTTAATACCATTTCATCTGCTTCAGAAAGTGTTAGTTCTCCTGATGAAGAAACACTATAAACTTTGACATTTTCCTTTAATATACAATGTAAAATCGCTATTCTAGCATTTCCCCTGCCTAATCTTGTCTCATCTTGGATAAGAATGGACGATATATCCTTTTCCTTTATCCTTGATAAAAGTTCCAGTAATCCTTCTCTATCTAAATCATATCCACTTGCTCTTTCGGAGATGATTTCTTTTACTTCAAAGCCCATTTTACTTGCCAATTGTAATAATTCCTCTTCCTGTCTTTCAAGGGATGTGGTCTGTTCTTCTTTATCTGTACTTACACGACAATAGATAATTGCATTCTTTTCCTTATTCATTACTATTATAATTCCTTTTCTATTATTCTGATGCTAACATTAGTTGATGATCCTCTTCACGTACTGGGATAAGTATTTCTTTTCCTGCCGAAATATTATTTGCAGAGATATTATTTTGTTGTTCTACCCATTTAATAAATTGCTTTTTTGACATATTATAAGAGCCTGCATATTCATTAGATATTTCCCAGACAGTTTCCCCATTTTTCACGGTAACCGATAAATATTTGCTAGAATCTGCTTCACCTGTATTAACTACAATTATTATACACGCTATAAAACCACAAATTAAAAGAATAATAGTATATGAATATTTTTCCCACAATTTAGACATCTATAATTCCACCTTTTTTTAGAATGTATGTTCGTTTATGTTTTTAGTTTAATACGAACAAACGTTTCCTGTCAACAATAAAATAGAACTTATGTTTGTATCCTGTTCTTAAACATGCTATAATTAATGCAAGAATAAAATAACGAGGTGCATATAATGCAGAAGCTTTCAAAGAGGCAATTAGACATACTAGAATACATAAAAGAAGAAGTAAAGCTAAAAGGATATCCACCTTCTGTTCGTGAAATTGCAGAAGCGGTTGGTCTTGCATCGAGTTCTACGGTACATGGCCACTTGGCAAGGTTAGAAAGTAAAGGGTTAATTCGTCGTGATCCAACGAAACCTAGAGCAATTGAAATTTTGGATTTAGAAGAAAGCAATATACCAAAATATAATATTATTAATGTGCCTGTTGTCGGTAAGGTAACAGCGGGTATGCCTATTACGGCAATTGAAAATGTAGAAGAATATTTTCCACTGCCTGAAAGACTAGCACCAAGTGATGAACAAATTTTCATGCTTGAAGTAATGGGAGAAAGTATGATTGAAGCTGGGATCTTAGATGGTGATTATGTTATTGTGAGACAGCAGCATTCAGCAAATAATGGAGATATAGTGGTGGCAATGACAGAGGAAGATGAAGCTACTGTTAAAAGATTCTTTAAAGAACGCGATTTTATCCGCCTTCAGCCAGAGAATAGCACCATGGAACCGATTATCCTACGAAATGTAAGTATTCTTGGAAAAGTAATTGGTGTATATCGTCATATTCAATAATATTTAATAGTAGAATAAGAGGCAGGAAATAGAGAAG